>DATJEK010000170.1:0-7201 GCA_035496715.1 Candidatus Eiseniibacteriota bacterium
GGTGGCCGTGGACCTCGCGGAAAAAATCTTCGGGAAGCTCTCCGGGGTGCGCGTCCTCGTGATCGGGACGGGGGAGATGTCGACGCAGGTGACGAAGGCGATGATCTCCCGGGGCGCCTGCTCGACCATCGTCTCGAGCCGGCATTACGACCGCGCGGAGGCGCTCGCGCTCGAACTCGGCGGCCAGGCCGTCCATTTCGACGACTACGAGCTCAAGATCGCCGAGACCGACATCCTGATCTCGGCGACCGAGGCGCCGCGTCTTTTGATCCACGAAAAACAGGTCCGGGCGTGGATGAAGGCTCGCCACGAGCGGCCGCTTTTCCTGATCGACATCGCGGTGCCCCGCAACATCGAGACCACCGTCGAGAAGCTCGACAACGTCTACCTCTACAACATCGACGACCTGCGCCTGATCGCCGACAAGAACCGGCTCCACCGCGAGAGCCAGCTTTCCGACTGCTTCCGATTGATCGGCGACCAGACCCGGCACTTCATGGCCTGGCTTTCCAAGGAATTCGGCGAAAAGGCCGCTCTCCCGCAAGCTTGAAACGCCCGAGTCCCGCCGCCCGCAAAACGTTCCGCCTCGGCACGCGCGGCAGCCGCCTGGCGCTCGCGCAGTCGGGCGAGATCCGCAGGCGCCTGGCGGCGCTCTGGCCGCGTCTGCGGTTCGAGACCGTCGTCGTGAAGACGACCGGCGACGAATTCCAGGGCGTCGAGCTCTTCAGGAAAAGCGGCGTCGGCGTTTTCACGAAAGCCATCGAAAAAAAGCTCCTCTCGGGCGAGATCGATTTCGCCGTGCACAGTCTGAAAGACCTGCCGACCGACCTCCCGAAAGGGCTCGTCCTGGCCGCCGTGCCGCGCCGGCTCGATCCCGGCGACGTCCTCCTGTCGAAAAAACGCCACACGCTCTCGAGTCTGCCGTCCGGCGCGGTCGTCGGCACCGGCAGTCCCCGGCGAAAACGCCAGATCCTCCTCGCGCGGCCCGACCTGGAGGCGCGCGATCTGCGCGGCAACCTCGACACGCGCGTGCGGAAGATGCTGGACGGGGAAGTCGACGCGATCGTGGTGGCGCGCGCGGGACTCCTGCGGCTCAAAAAATTCACCCGCTACGCCCGTCCGATCCCGACCTCGGTGGTGCTCCCGGCCGTCGGACAGGCGGCGCTCGCAATCGAGGCCCGGCGTACGGACGCGGAAACGATCAGGCTCCTCCGGCGCCTCTCGCACGCGCCGACCGAGATCGAAGTCGCCGCGGAACGCGCGTTCCTCAAGGCGCTTCGGGGCGGCTGCCGCGTCCCCGTCGGGATCCTGACGACCGTCAGGGGCCGCTCGATCCGCCTTCGCGCCGCCGTTTTCTCCGTCAACTCTTCGGACTTCATGACCGGCCGGGGGGCGGGCCCGGCGTCGCGCGCGGAGGCCGTGGGGCGCTCGCTCGCCGCATCCCTTCTCAAAAAAGGCGCCGCGCGGTTTCTCCGCCAGGCCCGGGAGCGCGCATGAAGGGCAAGGCGTATCTCGTCGGCGCGGGCCCCGGGGACCCCGGACTCCTCACGGTGAAGGCGTGCCGCCTGCTGGGCGAGGCGGACCTCATCGTGTACGACTACCTCGCCAACCCCGCGCATCTGCGCCACGCGAAAAAGGGCGCGGCCACCCTCTGCGTCGGCGAACGGTTCCGGTACCGGACGCTGAGCCAGGACCGCATCAACCGCCTCATCGTCGACGCGGCGCGAAAAGGCAAGACGGTCGTCCGCCTGAAAGGCGGCGACCCCTATCTTTTCGGACGGGGCGGGGAAGAAGCCCTTTTTCTCGAGCGCCACGGAGTCCCCTTCGAGGTCGTGCCGGGCGTGACGAGCGCCACGGCGTGCGCCGGGTACGCCGGCATCCCGCTGACGCACCGCGACCACAATTCGTCGGTCACGTTCCTGACCGGCCACCGCGCGGACGACGAGAATCTCGACACGATCGACTGGAAGAGCCTCGTCTCTCTCGGCGGCACCCTCGTCATCTACATGGGTTTTTACAACCTCGAACGGATCGCGCGCCGTCTCATGCAGTGCGGCATGCCGGCCGCCATGCCGGTCTCCGTGATCGAATGGGGCACGCTGCCGCGCCAGCGCTCCTGCGACGGCACGCTCGCCGGCATCGGAGAGGCCGTCCGGAGGCGGAAGCTGCACGCGCCCTGCGTCATCATCGTCGGGGAGGTGGTTTCCCTGCGGAAAAAATTGAACTGGTTCGAGCGGCTGCCTCTTTTCGGAAAAAAAATCCTCGTCACGCGCACCCGGGAAAAAAGCGCGTCTCTGCGCGAAAAGCTCGAGTCGCTCGGCGCCGAGGTCCTCGAATTTCCGGCGATCGAGATCCTTCCGCCGGCGGGAGCCGGCCGCGCCGCGCTGGACCGGGCCGCGGCGTCGCTGCCGGACAACGACTGGGTCGTCTTTTCGAGCGCTCACGCGGTCGAGGCTCTTTTCTCGGCCCTTGCCGGACGCAAAAAGGACGTCCGCGCGTTCGGCGGCGTCAAGATCGCGAGCGTCGGCCCCGCGACGAGCCGCGCCCTCCGCGAGCGCGGGCTGTCGCCGGACCTGGAGCCCGCCCGTTTCGAGTCGAGCGCCGTCGCGGAGGAATTCCGCCGCCGCTTCGGGCGCCTGGAGGGACGGAAGATCCTCCTGCCGTCCGCGGACATCGCGCCCCGGGACCTCGAGCACTCGCTCTCGAGGCTGGGGGCGGACGTCCGCCGCGTCACCGCTTACCGGACGCGCACCCCGAAAAAATTTCCCGCGGATGTCCGGAAGGCGCTTTCGGAAGGCGTCGATTTCGTGACGTTCACGAGCGCCTCGACCGTCCGTCATTTCGTCCGGGCCCTGGGACGCGCCGCGGCGAGGAAGGCCGCGCGGCGCGCCTGCCTGGCCAGCATCGGCCCCGTCACGTCGCGCGAGCTGCGCGCGAACGGCCTGCGGGCGGGCTGCCAGGCGAAGGAGTTTACTGTTGACGGGCTCGTGGCCGCGATGAAAAATAGGGGTTCTCATGGGCTATCCAAACGTCAGGCTTAGGCGTGTGCGCGGCAACGCGATTCTGAGGGAAATGCTCGGGGAGCACCGCCTCTCGGCGCGCGACCTCGTTCAGCCGCTTTTCGTGAAAGAGGGGATCTCGCGTCCCGCGCCGATCCCTTCCATGCCCGGCCAGTTTCAATGGCCCGTGAACGGAATCGCCGGCGAAGCGAAGCGCCTCCGGGCGCTCGGAGTGCCGGCCGTCATCCTCTTCGGGATCCCCGTCAAAAAAGACCCGACGGGAAAGGCCGCCTCCGCGGCGAACGGCTCCGTCCAGCGCGCCGTGAAGATCCTGAAGAAGGCCTGTCCGGATCTCCTCGTCATCACCGACGTCTGTCTCTGCGAATACACCAGCCACGGCCACTGCGGCCACGTCGACGGGGGGAAGGTTCTCAACGACGCTTCCGTGAAGGCGCTCGCGCAGGCCGCGCTTTCCCACGCCGAATCCGGCGCCGACGTCGTGGCGCCTTCCGACATGATGGACGGCCGCGTCGCCGCGATCCGGGGGCTCCTCGACAAAAAGGGATTCGAAGACCTGCCGCTGATTTCGTATTCGGTCAAGTACGCCTCGGGTTTTTACGCGCCGTTCCGCGATGCCGCCGAAAGCGCGCCCCGCTTCGGGGACCGCGCGACCTACCAGATGGATCCCGCGAACGCCTCCGAGGCCCTGCGCGAGGCTCAGACGGACCTGGAAGAAGGCGCGGACATGCTGCTCGTCAAGCCGGCGCTCGGGTACGGCGACATCGTGTGCCGTATCCGTGAAAAATTTTCCTGCCCCGTCGGCTGTTACAGCGTCAGCGGGGAGTACGCCATGATCAAGGCCGCCGCCGAACGGGGCTGGCTGGACGAGAAGCGGATGGTCCTCGAGACCCACCTTTCGATGAAGCGCGCGGGCGCGTCGTTCATCGTGACGTACTGGGCGGGCGACCTGGCCCGCTGGCTCTCCGGAAAGGCCTCCCGATGAGCGCGAAGGCCTGGGCCGAGGCGAGGCGCGCGCTCGCCGGAGGCGTCGACAGCCCCGTCCGCGCGTTCAAGGCCGTCGGCGGCACGCCGGTGTTCATGTCCCGCGGGCTCGGCCCCCATCTTTACGACGACGAAGGGAAACGCTACCTCGACCTCTGCCTCTCGTGGGGCGCGATCATCCTGGGCCACGCCGACGAAGGCGTGACCGCGGCCGTCCAGCGCCAGGCCGTGCTGGGCACGAGCTTCGGGACGGCGACCGAGGCGGAAACCGCGCTGGCCCGGCGGATCCAGGAAGCGTTTCCGGGCATGGAGCGCATCCGGTTCACGAGCTCGGGCACCGAGGCCGCGATGAGCGCGATCCGCCTGGCGCGGGGCGTCACGGGTCGCAAGACGATCGTCAAATTCGAGGGATGCTATCACGGCCATTCGGACGGCCTCCTGGTGAAGGCCGGCAGCGGCCTGGCGACGTTCGCGTGCCCCGACTCCGACGGCGTGCCCGAGGAGATCGCGGGTCTGACCGCGGTCCTGCCGTACAACGATAGCTCCGCGCTCAAGCGTTTTTTTGCGGAGAACGAGCCTCCCGCCTGCGTCATCGTCGAGCCCGTCGCGGGAAACATGGGCGTCGTCGCCCCGGCTCCCGGATTTCTCGAGACCCTGCGGTCGCTCACGTCCCGGCGGGGGACGCTCCTTATTTTTGACGAAGTGATCACCGGCTACCGCGTCTCGTGGGGCGGAGCGCAGGCGATGTACGGGATCCGGCCCGACCTCACGCTTCTGGGCAAGATCATCGGCGGCGGACTGCCCGTCGGCGCCTTCGGCGGATCCGCTCGGATCATGAACGCGCTGGCCCCCGAAGGCCGCGTCTACCAGGCGGGGACCCTCTCGGGCAACCCGCTCTCGATGGCCGCGGGCCGGGCCGTCCTGTCGCGGCTCTCGCCCGAATTCTTCCGGGACCTGAACGCGCGCGCTGCCTCGTTCGCCTCGCGGCTCGAGGCGCTTTTCCGCCGCCGCCGCCTCGCGGCGTCGGTCTCCCGCGTCGGGTCGATGTTCACGCCGTTCTTTCTCCCGCGCCGTCCCCGGAATTTCACCGAAGCCGCGCGGTCGGACCGGCGGCGGTTCGCGAAATTTTTCAGGGCGGCCCTCTCCCGCGGAATCTACCTGCCGCCGTCCGCTTTCGAGGCGTCGTTTCTTTCCTCGGCTCACGACCCGTCCCATCTGGAATCCGCCCTGGAGGCCTTCGCGACATGCTGAAAAAAGCGGTCTGGGCCGCGCTGGCGCTCTGCCTCATGGGTGCCGACTACATCGGCCCCGTGCAAATCGAGCGCACGCGGCACCTCCTCGACGCCGAGTTCCACGTCACCGTCTTTCAGGCCGAATCCCAGGTCTCGACCCTGCCGGCCATCCTGGACCGCGCGTTCGCCCTGGTCACGGAGATCGAGACCAGGGATTCCGAAACGACGGAGGGAAGCCTCCTCTGGAAGATCAACCGGGCCAAGGCCGGGGAGTCTTTCAAGCTCGACGAGGACCTGTTTCAGACCCTGCGCACCGCCCTCAAGGTCGCGCGCCTCACGGAAGGAGTCTACGACCCGACGGACGGCGAGCTCAAAAAAATCTGGGTGGACGCCAGGGGGACCGGCCAGCCGCCGCCGAAGGAAACGGTAGAATCCGCTTTACGGCGGGTGGGGTATCCATATATCCTATTGGACGAAGCCTCACGGACGCTGACCGTCAAGCAGGAAGGCGTCCGCCTCGATCTTGCCGCACTCCTTCAGGGCTATGCCGTCGAGAAGGTCTCCCGTTTTCTCTGGCAAAACGGCGTCCGCTCCGGTTATGTCCGCGCGGGCGGAACCCTCGAGTACATCGGCTGGGCCGGCGAGGGGAAGGGCTGGAGGACGGGGCTCGACCATCCCCGCCAGATTGAAGATTACGCCGCCGTGCTCGAGCTGCCCGGCGGCAGAGTGGTGGCCGCATCCGGAGACTATGAAAATTTTTTCCTGTATGACGACAAGCGATACACCGACCTCATCGACGCCAAGACAGGCTATCCGGGCCGCCGTTCGGTGGCCGGCGTCAGCGTGATCGCCTCGGACGCGACGCTGGCCCGCGCCGTCAGCGAAGCGTTTTTCGTGCTCGGCGCCGAAGAGGGCTATAAGCTCGTGGACCGGCTGAAGGAAGACGGCGTCGAAGCCGTCTGCATCGAAGAGACGGGCACGACCAACAAGCGGCTGACTCTCTCCGCCTCGGAAGGCGCCCAGTCCTTCATCAAGGAGGTCCGGCTGTGAACCCGACGCCCGTCGCCCGGCCGGCGCTGAACGACATCTACGCCCCGATCGAGAGCGATCTCGCGCAGTTTTCCGAGCTCCTGAAGAAGGAATTACGCTCGGAGGACGCCCTCATCAGTGAGATCCACGGCCATCTCCTGAAGATGACCGGCAAGTTCCTGCGCCCGGCGCTGACCGTCCTGTGCTCGCGCGTCAACGGCTCGGGCTCCCCCTGCGAGCCGGCCGTCCGACTGGCCGTCGCGATCGAGCTCATCCACACGGCGACGCTGGTGCACGACGACATCATCGACGATTCCGAGCTGAGGCGGAACCAGCCCTCGGTCTATTACAAATGGGGCCGCGAGATCTCGATCGTTTCCGGCGATTACCTCTATGCGAAGGCGTTCGTGATGCTGGCGTCGCTCAAGGACGTCTGGGTCAACCAGGCGTTCGCCGCCTGCGCCCACGTGATCTGCGAAGGGGAGATGAAGCAGATCGAGAAGCGCAAAAATTTCCTGATCGACGAGCGCGAGTACCTGAAGATCATCCACCAGAAGACGGCGGCCCTTTTCCAGGCGGCGTGCATGGGCGGCGCCTACTTTTCGGGAGCCGATCCCGCGACCATCGAAAAACTGGGCGACTACGGGTACCGGCTCGGCATGGCCTTCCAGATCGTCGACGACTGCCTCGACCTGACCGGCGAGACGGAAAGCCTGGGCAAGACGGCGGGGCTCGACGTCTACAAAAACGACGTCACGCTGCCGCTCCTCTATCTTTTCCGCGACCTCCCGGAGGCGGAGCGCGCCTCGCTCTTGGCGGGAGCGGGCGGGAACGGCAACGGCCACTCCAACGGAAACGGGGCGGGCTCTCCGCTGGCGAGGATCCGCGACCTGGCCAAGCGCCACCGCTCGGTGGAGAAGGCCATGGAAAAGGCTCGCG
>DATJEK010000171.1:0-10511 GCA_035496715.1 Candidatus Eiseniibacteriota bacterium
CTATTATCAGTTCTTTGCCTGCCATTTGACGCGGCAGGCCAGTCTTTTTTTGTCTAAAAAGGGAGCCGCCATGGAAATTGACATCACCGGTCGCCATTTTCACGTCACCGAGGCGCTGAAGGATTACGCCGCGGAAAAGATGAAGAAACTGGACAAGTATTCGCTCAAGCTCGAACACGCGCACGTCGTGATGGAAGTCCAGAAGTTCCGCCACGTCACGGAGATCACGATCCGCGGCAAGGGCATCCGGCTCACGGCCAAAAACGAGAGCCTCGACATGTACGCGGCGTTCGACAAGTGCTTCGGCAACATCCAGCTGCAGCTGCGACGCCAGCACGACCGCGTCCGGGATCACAAGCTCCGCCGCGCCGGGGCGGCGACGAAAAAGCTGAAGGCCGCGAAAAAATGAAGGCGACCGTAAAAAAGATCAAGGACTGCCGCATCCGTCTGTCGGTCGAGGTCGACGCCGGGCGCTTCGACGAGCGGTACCGCGAGGTCCTCAAGTCCTTCCAGAAGGAGGCCCGGCTTCCGGGTTTTCGCGAAGGCAAGGCGCCCGTCGACCTCGTCGAGAAGAAGTATTCGAAAGAGGCCGAGGAAGAGACGCTCAAGTCGCTGATCCCCGAGGTCTACCGCCAGGCGGTCGAATCGCAGAAGCTGACGCCGGTTTCGCTGCCGTCCATTTCCGACATCCAGTGCGAGCGGGGCAAGAAGCTCGCTTTCAGCGCCGAGTTCGACACCGCGCCTGAATTTTCGCTCAAGAACTACAAGGGCATCAAACTGAAGCGGGTCCCGATCGACGTGCTTGCCGATGACGTCGAGAAGGGCGTGCAGTCGCTCCTCGAGTCCCGCGCCGAACTCGTGCCTCTCGTCGAGCCGCGCGCCGTGCGGCACGGGGACTTCATCCTCACGGACATCGAGATCTGGAAGGGCGGCCAGTACGCGCCCGGCAAGAAGGGCGTCCTCCTTTACGCCGAGCCGCACGAGACCGACGATTTTTACGACAAGATCATCGGCGCCGGCATCGACGAGGTCCGCGAGGTTTCAGTCGACATGAGTCCCGAGGAGAAGGAAAAGGGCCTCGTGGGGCGCAAGCCCTACTACAAGATCTGGGTGCGCGGCATCCAGGAGAAAAAATTGCCGGCCCTCGACGAGGCGTTCGCCAAGTCCTTCGGTCAGGAAAGCGTCGAGGCTCTTCGCGAGGCCGTCCGCAAGGATCTGGCGCGCCACAAGACCGGCGAGTCCCAGGCCAAGATGAAGAACGAGCTTTTCGGCAAGCTTCTGGCGCTGGTCTCGTTCCCGGTGCCGCCGGCGCTCGTCGAGAAGCAGGAGGAGCGGCTCCTCGAGCAGGCGCGGCGCGAGTTCGCCCAGATGGGGATGCCCGCCGACCGCCTGGAGGCCGAGCTGGAGTCGGTCCGGGCCGAATCCGCCTCGAAGGCCGCCGACCAGGTCCGGCTCTATTTCATCCTGCAGAAGGTGGCCGAGGCCGAGAAGATCGACGTCGACGAGATCGAAGTCGAGAAGCGGCTCGCGGCCCTGGCCGAGGAATCGAAGCGACCGATGGACGAAGTGCGCCGGGTGTTCGAGGACGACCTGCGCGAGAGCATGCTGGAGAAGGCGACGGTGGACTTTCTTCTGGCGAACGCAAAGTTTGAAGAGGCGAAATCCTAATCCTTCCTCAAGAAAGGGCGAACCCATGAGCATCCTGATACCGATGGTGATCGAACAGACGGGCCGCAGCGAGCGGGCCTACGACATCTATTCGCGGCTCCTGAAGGACCGCGTGATGTTCATCGGCACCCCGATCGACGACAATGTGGCGAACCTGCTCGTCGCGCAGCTGCTCTTCCTCCAGATGGAGGACCAGGAAAAGGACATCCACGTCTACATCAACTCCCCCGGAGGCTCGATCACCGCGGGCCTGGCGATCTACGACACGATGCAATTCCTCAAGCCCGACGTCTGCACCTATTGCATCGGGCAGGCCGCCAGCATGGGCGCGGTGCTCCTGGCCGCGGGCACCAAGGGCAAGCGGTACTCGTTGCCCAACTCCCGGGTGATGATCCATCAGCCCTGGGGCGGGGTGCAGGGCGTGGCCGCGGACATCTCGATCCAGGCCAAAGAGATCCTCAAGATGAAAGAGCAGCTCAACAAGATCCTGGCCAAGCACACCGGCCAGACCGTCGAGAAAATCGAGAAAGACACCGACCGCGATTATTTCATGTCCGCCGAAGAGGCGCGCGCCTACGGCCTCGTCGACGAAGTCGTTCAGAACGTCCGCGACGTCAAAACCCTCAAAAAACCTTAAGACGAAAAAAGAAGGACCGCTCGATGAATGAATTCCTGCTCCTGACGCCCGGACCCACCAACGTTCCCAAGCGCATTCTCGACAAGACGGCGCTGCCGATGATCCATCACCGCACGAAGGAGTTTCAGGCGATCCTCGAGCGGGTGAACGCGAACCTGCAGAAAGTTTTCCTGACGAAGCACCCCGTCATGACCTTCGCGGCTTCCGGCACCGGCGCGATGGAGGGCTCGATCACGAACCTCCTGTCGCCCGGCGACACGGTCCTCTCGTTTTCGGCCGGCAAATGGGGCGAGCGCTACCGCGACATCGCGAAGGCGTACGGCATGGACGTGAAGAGCTACGAGCTCCCGTACGGCACCGCCGTCGACCCCGCGCAGCTCGAGGCCGCGCTCAAGGAAAATCCCAAGGCCAAGGCCGTCCTCGTCACTCTCTGCGAGACGTCCACCGCGGTGACGCACCCGGTGCAGAAGCTCGCCGCCGTCACGCAGAAGTCCGGCGCGATGCTGTTCGTCGACGCGATCTCGGGCCTGGCCTGCGATCCGCTCAAGATGGACGAATGGGGGATCGACGTCGTCGTCTGCGGCAGCCAGAAGGGTTTCATGCTCCCGCCGGGCCTCGCGTTCTGCGCGGTCAACGAGCGCGCCCAGGCCGCGATCGCCTCCTCGAAGACCCCGAAGTACTACTTCAATTTCGCCGACACGATCAAGGCCCTCAAGAAAAACGACACGCCGTTCACCTCGGCCGTCTCGCTTTATCAGGGCCTCGACGAGGCGCTCAAGATGCTCCTCGAAGAGGGCATCGAGAACGTCTGGAAACGCCACGCGGACGTGGCCGCCTGGACGCGGCAGAAAGTTTCCGCGCTCGGCCTCGAGCTCTTCTCGAAGGCGCCCTCGAACGGCCTCACGGCGATCGTGATGCCGCAGGGCATCGACTCGAAGGGCGTGATCAACCACATGCGCGACGCGCACCGCGTCGTGATGGCCGACGGCCAGGGCGAGCTCCAGGGCAAGATCGTGCGCTTCGCGCACATGGGCTACGCCTGCACGCCCGCCGACGCCCAGCGCGGCTACGACGCGTTCGTCGACGGCATGACCAAGGCCGGCTTCAAAGCCGGCGCGCCGGCGCACGCCCGCGCCTGACCGGAGACCCCCATGACCCCCGCCACAGCAACAATCGCCCGCAAAGAACAGATCCGCGTCCTCGTCTGCGACGACCTCGCCGAAGAGGGCCTGTCGCTTTTCCGCAACCAGAAGAACATCACCGTCGACGTGAAGACCAAGCTCCCGCTCGCGGAGCTCAAGAAAGAGATCGCCGAGTCGGACGCCTGCGTCGTGCGCTCCGGCACGCAGATCACCCGTGAAGTCATCGAGGCCGCCGGCGACCGCCTGAAGGCCATCGGCCGCGCCGGCGTCGGCCTCGACAACGTCGACGTCGAAGCGGCTTCCAAGAAAGGGATCGTCGTCATCAACACCCCGGGCGGCAACACGATCTCCGCGGCCGAGCACGCCTTTTCGCTCCTGATGGCGATGGCGCGCAACATCGCGCAGGCCGACGCCTCCATGCGCCGCGGCGAATGGGAACGCAAGAAGTTCACGGGCCACGAGCTCTACGGCAAGACGCTCGGCATCGCAGGGCTCGGCCGCATCGGCAGCGAAGTCGCCAAGCGCGCGCAGGCCTTCGGCATGCGCGTCGTCGCGTACGACCCGTTCCTGCGCGCCGAGAAGGCCCAGCAGATCGGCGTCGAGGTGATGACGCTCGAGGAGCTTTTCACGGTCTCTGACTTCATCACGCTGCACATGCCGCTGACCGCCGAGAACAAGAACATGATCGGCGAGAAGGAACTCCAGAAAATGAAGAAGACCGTCGGGATCATCAACTGCGCCCGCGGCGGGCTGATCGACGAGGCCGCGCTCGCCAAGGCGATCCAGGAAAAGAGGATCGCGGGAGCCGCGCTCGACGTGTTCGAGAACGAGCCGCCCAAGGGGAGCCCGCTCCTCGCGCTGCCGCAGGTCGTCCTGACGCCGCACCTGGGCGCCTCGACCGAGGAAGCGCAGGTCGCCGTCGCGGTCGACGTCGCCCAGAGCATCATCGACTTCTTCGCCGGAAAGGGAACCAAGAACGCGGTCAACGTACCCACCGTGGACCCCGAAGTGCTCGTCCAGATCCAGCCGTACATCCGCCTCGCGGAGAAGATCGGCTGCCTGCTGGCCCAGCTCATCGAGGGACAGATCCGCCAGGTGGACATCGAATACGCGGGCGCCGTCGCCGAGTACGACACGACGCCGGTCACCGTCGCCGTCGTCAAGGGGCTTCTCTCGTCGATTCTCGCCGAGAGCGTGAACTACGTGAACGCCTCGTTCCTCGCGAAAGAGCGCGGCATCAAGATCACCGAGTCCAAGTCCTCGACGGCCACGCAGTACGCCAACCGGATCCACGTGACGCTGCAGACCGACAAGAAGACCACGGGCGTCTCCGGCACCGCGTTCACCCGCGACGACATCCGCATCGTCATGATCGAGGGCTTCGACGCCGAAGTGGTCCCCGAGGGCTACATCCTCATGATCACCAACCGCGACGTGCCGGGTATCGTCGGACAGATCGGGACGCTTCTGGGGAAGAACAACGTCAACATCGCCGGCATGACCAACGGCCGCGACCGCAAGGGCGGTCAGGCGAAGACGCTGCTCAAGATCGACAGCCCCGTCTCCGACGCGCTGCTCGACGAGATCAAGAAAGCCGGGAACATCCTCGACGCGAAGCTGATCAAGCTCTGATGAACAAAGTCGTCATCGGGGCCCAGTGGGGCGACGAGGGCAAGGGCAAGATCATCGACATCCTGTCCAAGGACGTCGATTACGTCGTCCGCTACCAGGGCGGCAACAACGCCGGGCACACCGTCGTCAAGAAAAGCGGCGAGTTCGTCCTGCACCTCATCCCCTCCGGCATCTTCCATCCGCGCGTGCGCTGCGTGATCGGCAATGGCGTCGTCGTCGATCCCGAGGCGCTGATCTCGGAGATCGACGGGCTCGCCAAAAAAGGCGTGAGCGTGAAGGGGAGGCTCTTCGTCAGCGAGAAGGCGCACCTCATCATGCCCTACCACCGCATCTACGACCGTCTGCGCGAGGGGAAGAAGGGCTTCGTGAAAATCGGCACCACCGGCCGGGGCATCGGCCCCAGCTACAGCGACAAGGCCCTGCGCTGCGGCCTGCGCATCGTCGACCTGTACGAAGGGGCTTCGTTCCGGGAAAAGCTGGATCGTAGCCTCGCCGAAAAAAACGAGATCTTCCGGAAGGTCTACGGCTTCCGCGGCTTCGAGCTCGACAAGATCCACGCCGACTACCTCGGCTACGCGAGAAAGATGCGTCCCTACGTCTGCGACACGGCGGTCCTCCTTCACGGCGCGATCCGGGCGAGGAAAAAGATCCTTTTCGAGGGCGCCCAGGGCACGCATCTGGACGTCGATCACGGCACCTACCCGTTCGTCACGTCGAGCTACGTCACCTCGGGGGGAGCGGCGGTGGGCGGCGGAGTCCCGCCGACGGCGATCGAGCGGGTCGTCGGGGTCGTCAAGGCTTACACGACGCGCGTGGGCGAAGGCCCGTTTCCCACGGAATTCGGCCCCGAGCTCATGGAGGCGATCCGTAAAAAGGGGATGGAGTTCGGCGCCACCACGGGCCGCCCGCGCCGCTGCGGCTGGTTCGACGCGGTCCTCGTGCGTTATTCCTGCATGGTGAACGGCATCGACGAGATCGCCGTCACGAAGCTGGACGTCCTGGACGACCTGAGCGAGATCAAAATCTGCGTGGGCTACCGCCACCGCGGGAAGCTCCTGCGGGATTTCCCGGCCTCCCTGCGCGCGCAGACGGAAGGGAAACCCGTCTACGAGACCCACGCCGGATGGAAGCGCGACACCTCGGGCGCCAAAAAGTTTTCGGATCTTCCCGTGAACGCGAAGAAATACCTGAAGCGGCTGTCGTCGCTCCTGGACGTGCCGATCACGATCCTTTCCATCGGTTCGCACGAGAAACAGACGATTTTCCTGCCCGAGAGGTGAGTTCTCCCGACGTCATGAACAAAACCCCGCAGCACGTCGCCATCATCATGGACGGAAACGGCCGCTGGGCGCGCGAACGCGGCCTTCCGCGCGTCGCCGGGCACCAGGCCGGCGTCGAGGCGGTGCGCGAGGCGGTGAAGGCGGCCATCGAGATGGAGATCGGCGTCCTGACGCTTTACGCGTTCAGCCAGGAGAACTGGAAACGTCCCAAGGAAGAAGTCTCGGTGCTGATGGGCCTGCTCGACTTCTTCCTCAAGAAGGAAGTGAAAAACCTCCAGAAGGAAGGCGTGCGGCTCAACATCATCGGCCGCATCGAGGCGCTGCCGCCGCCCATCGTCGCCAAGCTCCGGTCGGCGATGGAGGAGACCGCCGGCAACCGGCGCCTGACGCTGAACCTCGCGTTGAACTACGGCGCCCGCCAGGAGATTCTCGACGCGGTCGGACGGCTCCTCGCCGAGCGGCCCCAGGGGCCCCTCACGGAGGAAGGCTTCTCGAGCTATCTCTACACGAGCGGACTGCCCGATCCGGACCTCCTGATCCGCACCAGCGGCGAAATGCGGCTTTCGAATTTTCTCCTCTGGCAGCTGTCGTACGCCGAGATCTACATCACGAAAAAATACTGGCCCGATTTCAGCAAGGCCGACTTTCTCAAGGCCGTCCGCGAGTATGGCCGGCGGGAACGGCGTTTCGGGGACGTCGGCGCGTGAGCGTGCCCGCCGAACCGTCGCGCCGGGCCGCCCTCGCCAGGCGGGTGGGCTCCAGCGCCGTCCTCATCGCGCTCGTGGCGCTGGCCATTTTTTCGCAGAGCCCCTTGTTCTTCAGCCTGGTGGTCACGATGTTCGTGGGGGTGGCTCTGTTCGAGTTCTTCGCGCTGTTCCGCCGGGGGAACATCCCGGTTTCGCCGGTGTTCGGCCTCCTTTTGGGCGTGGCGATCCCGATCGTGGTGTACCTCGAGTCCGGCGGCACGCAATCGGGCGAGATCCTGTTTCTGGTGCTGGCGTGCTTCTTTCTTTTCATCCTCAAGTTTTTTCGCAATGACCCTCAGTCGCTCGTGGGAATCTCTCTCACGCTCTTCGGCGTGCTCTACATCAGCTGGTTCTCGAGTTTCCTGATCAAGATCCGGTTCCTGCAGGGCGGCGTCATGTGGGTGACGTATCTGCTCACGGTGACCAAAGCGGCGGATATCGGCGCCTACGCGGTAGGGTCTCTCTTCGGGCGCCATCCGCTCGCGCCGCACATCAGCCCCAAGAAGTCCGTCGAGGGGCTCGTCGCGGGCCTGGCGGCCTCCGCCGGGGCGTCTCTGGCGTTCCACGGGCACCTGCCGTATGCTTTCACGGCCGCGCACTGCGCGGTTCTGGGCCTGCTCATCGCCATCGTGGGTCAGATCGGAGACCTCTCCGAATCGCTGATGAAGCGCTTTTGCCAGGCCAAAGATTCGGGCGCCATCCTGCCCGGCATGGGCGGCGTCATGGACGTGGCCGACAGCGTGATCTTCACGGCGCCTATATTTTATTTTCATTTGAGGCTATACTTGTAAAATGAAGAAACGGGTCACCATCCTCGGTTCCACGGGCTCCGTCGGCCTCAACACCCTCAAAGTCATCCGGGAGTTCCCGGAGCGTTTCGAAGTGGCGGGCCTGGCGGCCGGCGCGAGCGCGGGCGTCTTGGCCGCTCAGGCGGCCGAATTCAGGCCGGCCTGCGTCTACGTCCGCGACTCCTCGGAAGCGGCCGAGCTCAAGAAGTCCCCGGCGCGTTTTTTCAACGGGACGGACGGCCTCGACGCGTTCACGCGATCGCACGAATTCGACATCCTCGTCGCCGCCTCCAGCGGGACGACGGCGCTGGTCTCTGTTCTGGACGCCCTGCGCCGCGGCAAGCGCGTCGCGCTGGCCAATAAAGAGATCCTCGTGATGGCGGGCGGCCTCGTGATGGAGGCGGCGAAGACGCCCGGCGCGGAGCTCCTGCCGGTGGACAGCGAGCACAACGCGATCTTCCAGTGCCTCCAGGGCGAGCGGGCTTCGAATGTCGAGCGCCTCGTCCTGACGGGCTCCGGCGGGCCCCTCCGGGAGGTGCCGGCCGATTCGTTCGCGGGGCTGCCGAAAGAGACCGTCATCAACCATCCGAAGTGGAAGATGGGCAAGAAGATCTCGGTCGACTCCGCGACGCTGATGAACAAGGGCCTCGAGCTGATCGAGGCGGCCTGGCTTTTCAACGTGCCGATCGACCGGATCCAGGTCCTGATCCACCCCGAAGCCGTGATCCATTCGATGGTCGAGTTCAAGGACGGGGCGCTCCTGGCCCAGCTGGGGGTCACCGACATGCGTCTGCCGATCCAGTACGCGCTGACTTTCCCCGAGCGGCTTTCGTCGCCCACGACGGCCCGTCTCGACTGGTCCGAGATCCGGCATTTCACGTTCGCCGCCCCGGACCGCAAAAAGTTTCCGTGCCTCGACCTCGCGTACGAGGCGGCGCGGCGCGCGGGCAGCGCCCCTTGCGTCCTGTCGGCGGCGGACGAGGTCGCCGTCGGGGCGTTCCTGGACGATCGCATCGGGTTCGTCGAAATCCCGCGCATCATCGAAAAAATTCTTTCGCGCCACAGCCATGTGGAACGACCGGATCTCTCCGAGATCCAGTCGATCCACGCGTGGGCGACCGAGGAGACCAGAAAATTATGCCAAGCGCACTGATTTTCCTTTTTGTCCTGAGCGTGCTCGTCGTCGTCCATGAGTTCGGCCATTTCATCGTGGCCAGGATGGTCGGCATCCGCGTCGAGAAGTTCTCGATCGGTTTCGGGCCGGTCCTCTTCGGCCGGAAGTTCGGCGAGACGGACTTCGTGTTTTCGCTCCTGCCGCTCGGCGGCTTCGTCAAGATGGCGGGGGAGACCCCGGAGGAAGCGAAGGGCCATCCGTGGGAATTCGGCTCGAAGTCTCTCGTGCAGAAGTTCGCGGTTGTGTTCGCGGGCCCGTTCATGAACGCGCTCCTGGCGTTCGTGATCTTCTCGGGCATTTATCTCGTCGGCCAGCCGACCTTCACCTCCCGGATCGGCAAGGTGCTGGACGGCACCCCCGCCAAGCTCGCGGGAGTGCGGGAAGGCGACCTCGTGACGGCCGTCAACGGCGTGCCGGTCTCCACCTGGGAGGCGCTCCTGAAGGAAGTCCGCAGGGAGGCCGACCACGTCGTCTTCACGATCGATCGCGCGGGCGCCGGGCTCGACCTTTCCATCTCGCCGAAGATCCAGGAGACCCCGGCCCTGTTCGGCAAGAAGACCCGGGTCGCGTTCGTCGGCGTCGCTCCGTCGAGCGACATGACCTACGTGAAGAGCGGGCCGGTCGAAGCCGTCCGTCTCGGCGCCAAGCGCGTCTGGGACATGACCGGCATGATCTTCACTTCGCTCGCCCTCATGATCACGGGCACGCTGCCGTTCAAGGAGTCGGTGACCGGTCCGATCGGGATCTTTTTCATGACGCAGGAGGCCGCGAAGCTGGGCGCCATTTACCTTTTTCTTTTCATGGGGTCCCTGAGCGTCAGCCTCTTCGTGCTGAATCTCCTGCCGATCCCGGTGCTGGACGGCGGCCACGTCCTTTTCATCCTCATCGAAAAGCTGAAGGGCTCGCCCCTCAAAGAATCGGTGAAGGACCGCATGACGCAGGGAGGGATGGTGATGCTCCTGGCGCTCATGGTGTTCGTGATTTTCCAGGACATGCACCGGTTCTCGATCCTCGACAACGTGAAGCATTTCTTCGTTAAATAATGCGCTGGACCCGTTCGTTCATCCCCACGCTGAAAGAGACGCCCCAGGAGGCCCTGATCAAGAGCCACCGGCTCATGCTGCGCGCGGGTTTCATCCGGAAACTCGCCAGCGGCACCTACAGCTATCTTCCGCTGGGCGTGCGCTCGCTCGCCAAGGCCGCCCGTATCGTCCGCGAAGAGATGGACCGCGCGGGGGCGCTCGAAGTCCTGTTGCCCGCCCTGCACCCGGCCGAGATCTGGAAGGAGACCGGCCGGTACGAAATCATGGGCGACGACATGATCCACTTCAAGGACCGTCACGGCAAATGGAACGTGCTCGGACCCACGCACGAGGAGATCATCACGGACCTCGCGCGGCGCGAGATCCACTCGTACAAGCAGCTCCCGGTCAACCTTTACCAG
>DATJEK010000172.1:0-4058 GCA_035496715.1 Candidatus Eiseniibacteriota bacterium
ACACCGTCGAACGCGGTCAGACGATCTACCGCATCGCCAAGACCTACGGCGTCGACGTGCGCGAACTCATGCGTCTGAACGCCGTCCGCGACCCTTCCCAGCTCGAGGTCGGACAGAAGATCTTCATCCCCCGTCCGGCCCCCGCCGTCCGCCCGGCCGAAAGGCCGCTGAGCCAGTCCGTCGAGCGCCTCGTCGGACGGAAATATTCCTACTCCAACTGGAAGACGATCACGGTCCACCACAGCGGCACGAAGACCGGCAGCGCCGAGGGCTTCCACCGCGACCACCTGCGTCGCCGCATGGGCGGTCTCTTTTATCATTTCGTCATCGGCAACGGCACGAAGACCCGGGACGGGCAGATCGAGGTCGGTTTCCGCTGGCAGCGGCAGGTGAAAGCGAACCGGCCCTACGACATCCAGATCTGCCTCGTCGGCGACTTCAGCGAAGACCGCCCGTCCGAGGCGCAGTTCGAATCGCTGGTCGAGCTCATCACGGTGCTTCGCCGGCAGTACGACATCCCGCTTTCGAGCATCCGCACGCACGGGAAGATCCCCGGCAAGCACACCGAGTGCCCGGGCAAGAATTTTCCCTTCGACCGTCTGATCGCCCGCCTGGCCCAGGAAAACTGACCGTCCCGTGAACATCGCCGACGCATCCGACCCCGCCGCCCTGGCGCGGGCGGCGCGCATCCTGAAACGGGGAGGCCTCGTGGCGTTTCCGACGGAAACCGTGTACGGCCTCGGCGCCGACGCGACGAACCCGCGCGCGGCGCTGAAAATCTTCGCTCTGAAAAAGCGCCCCGCGTTCGACCCTCTCATCGTCCACGCGCTCGACCTGCGGCAGGCGATGGCCCTCTGGAAGCCGCTGCCCGCCCGCCTGGATGCCGACGTGCGGCGCCTGGCGGCGGCGTTCTGGCCGGGGCCGCTCACGATCGTCCTGCCGAAAGCGCCGGGCGTGCCCGACGTCGTCACCGCGGGGCTCGACACGGTCGCCGTGCGCGTGCCGTCCCATCCCTGCGCGCGGCGGCTCCTCGCCAGGCTGGGCCGGCCGATCGCGGCGCCCAGCGCCAATCTGTTCGGCCGGACGAGTCCGACGACCGCCCGGATGGTCCGGGAGGATCTCGGCGGGGGGCCGGGGCTGATCCTGGACGGCGGCCGCACCGCCGTGGGCGTCGAGTCGACGGTCATCGAGGCGGGAAAATCGGGCTTCGTCCTTCTGCGGCCCGGCGGCGTGCCGCTCGAGCGCCTGCGGAAAATCGTCCGGGTGCGCCCGCGTTCCCGCTCCGGCAGGCTTTCCTCGCCGGGTCTCCTCAAGAGCCACTATGCGCCGCGGACGCCGCTGACGTTGATGGACCGTCCTCGCGCGGCGTGGACGCGCCGGTTCGGGCCGCTCGCGCGAAACGCGCGCGTCGGCCTGCTGACGTTCGGCGGGGGCGCGGCCTCCGGAGGCGTTTTCGCCGCGAGCGTTTCTCTGAGTCGTCGCGGGGACCTCTCCGAGGCCGCTTCCGAGCTCTTCCAAGCGATGCGCAAACTTGATAGAATGTCTCTCGATTTGATCGTGGCGGAGCGCGTCCCCGAGCGCGGGCTCGGGCTCGCGGTGATGGACCGGCTGCGGCGCGCCTCGGCGGGGACGCCGGGTCCCGCGGCCGTCTTCAGGAACCTCGAAAAGAAACGGAGAAAGGGAAAATGATTTTGAAAACGGAAAAGAACCCGACGGTCTGGCGGACGGAACTGCCTCTCGAGCTCGTGAACCGGGGCAAGGTGAGGGACATCTACGCGGTGGGCGCCGACAAACTGCTCATCGTCACGACCGACCGGCTGAGCGCGTTCGACGTGGTGCTGCCGACGCCGGTCCCCGCCAAAGGCCGCGTGCTGAACCAGATTTCGCTTTTCTGGTTCAAGCGCATGAAGCGGCTGGTCCCCAACCACATCCTCACCGACGACGTCGCGAAGATGGGCCTCGACCGCGCGCTCGTCAAGGAGCACGGCGCAGCCCTGCGCGGCCGTTCCATCCTCGTGCGCCGCGCGAAACCGCTGCCGATCGAATGCGTGGTGCGCGGGTTCATCGCCGGCTCCGGCTGGAAAGACTATCTGAAAACCGGCAAGGTCTGCGGGCACGCGCTTCCCAAGGGCCTCAAGCAGTGCCAGGAGCTCAAAAAGCCGCTCTTCACCCCCGCGACCAAGGCGACCGAAGGCCACGACCTGAACATCGACTTCGCCGGGGCCGTGAAGCTCGTCGGAAAGCCCGTCGCCGAGAAGGCGCGGGACCTGTCGATCCGGATCTACCAGGCCGGCGTCCGTTACGCGAAAACCCGCGGCATCCTCATCGCCGACACGAAGTTCGAATTCGGCCTGCTCGGGAAGGAGCTGATCCTCATCGACGAGGTGCTCACGCCCGACAGCTCGCGCTTCTGGCCCAAGTCCGTCTACGAGGAAGGCCGCGACCAGCCGAGCCTCGACAAGCAGATCGTGCGCAACTGGCTCCTGGCCTCCGGCTGGAACCAGATGCCGCCCGGTCCCGCGCTGCCGCCGGACATCCTGGAGAAGACTTCGAAGGCTTACAAAGAAGTGTATCGCCGCCTCACGGGCAAAACGCTCGCTTGAGGCCGTCACGGGGCGGGGGGATCGTCTCAGCCTCCTTTCTCGCGATCCTCTGCGCGGCCCACCCGGCTTTCGCGGCCGGCTCGGCCAAATTCGCGGTCACGATCGAAAAGGTCGAGCTGAAGAACGCGCAGAGCGAGTGGATCACGATCATCCGTCCCGACCGCCTCGTGGACCTCATCAACGAAGAGCCGGTCGTGAGCTTCTTCAACAACGACGGCCGCATCCCGGCCGGCCGATACGTCAATTTCCGCGTCACTCTCTCCGAGACGGTCCGGATCGCCGGCCGCATCAAGGGTGCGAACTGCACCCGGGCCGACGGCGCCGCGGTCTTGGGCGGCACGGCCGCCCGTGTCTCCGATCTGCCGGGGGAGATCACGTCGTTCAAAGAGACTTCGCCGACCTGGCGCGAGGGCGGGCCCGAGGACGTCGGAGACGTGTCGCTCAAGCTGAACCTGGACCATGAGGACGAGGACGACGTGATGACGATCTCCTGCCGGGCCGATTTCGAGACGCCGGTCGAAGTGAAGAAGGGCGATTTCATCAAGGTGTGGTTCGACGTCACGGCCGCAGACGCCGTCCGGGACGCGCTCCCGGGCGCGTTCGGGCCGGGGGTGCCGGCCCGCCACGCGATGTATGCGCTCCCGCCGCCCGTCGAGGAGCTGGTCCTGACGGTGGGGGAGACCGACCACGCGGTGACGGGCAGGGACGTGGTGTTCGACTTCTGATGGGGAACGCCGCCCGAACGGCCGTCTTCGCCATCCTCGTTCACGGTTTCTTCCTGGCCGCGGTCCCCGCGGCGCTGCTCGTTTCGGGCGTCGCTTTTTTTGAATTTCCGGGCCGCCACCCGTTTGCGGCGGCGGCGCTCTTCGCCGCGGGCGCCGCTCTGTACGCTTCGACGCTCGTCGATTTCGTGCGGACGGGGGAAGGCACTCCGGCCGCCTGGGACCCGCCGCGCCGTTTCGTCCGCCGGGGCGGTTACCGCTACGTGAGGAACCCGATGTACGTCGGCATGTTTCTCGTGCTCGCCGCCGAGGCCGCGGGCCTCGGTTCTTCGGCGATCGCGGCATATCTCGCCGTGCTTTGGGGGTCGTTCCACCTGTTCGTGGTGTTTCACGAGGAACCGACGCTGCAACGCAAGTTCGGCGCGGATTACGAAACCTATCGGCGGTCGGTCCCGCGCTGGTTGCCGCGGCCGCCGCGAACCGAGGAGGCCTGACATGGTCCTGACCCCTTCCACGATGCTGGCCCTGGGCACGCCCGCGCCCGCGTTCCGCCTGCCGGACGTGGTGGACGAAAAGCCGCGTTCGCTCGCCGATTTTTCCTCGAAAACCGCTCTCCTGGTGATGTTCATCTGCCGCCACTGCCCCTACGTGAAGCACGTCCAGGAGGAGCTCGCGCGCCTGGGCCGCGACTACGAGCGCTCGGCGCTGGGCCTGGTGGCGATCAGCTCGAACG
>DATJEK010000173.1:0-2964 GCA_035496715.1 Candidatus Eiseniibacteriota bacterium
AGCCCAAGAGGTCCGAAACGGCCAGCCCAATCCGCTTCTCCCCGAAATCGATGCCCAGGATGCGCTTCACGGCCGCCTACCGGGACTTCTTGAAAAAGAGGGCCGCTTCCTCGGCGCGTCCCCGCCCGCAAACGAGCGTACCGCGGTCGGTCTGGACGACGATCATGTCCTTCAGGCCCACGGCGACGAGCGGCCGGTCGGTCTGGTTGACGACGAGGCTGTGCCGGCATTCGAGGGCCTTTGCCCCCTGCAGGATCGCGGCGGCGGCGTCGCGGGGCGACTTTTCCCACAGCATGTCCCAGTTCCCCATGTCGCACCAGTCCATCGACGTCTTGAAGACCGTAATGTCGTCCGCCTTTTCCATGAGCGCGTAGTCGATCGAAAGATTCGGGAGGCGCCGGTAGGAGGACGCGAGCTTCCGGAGGTCGAAATGCCTCGGAAACTCCGGGGCGAAGCGCTTCATCGCCCCGAGGAACGCGCCCGCGCGCCACACGAAGATGCCGGCGTTCCAGTAAAAGTTCTTCTTTTTCAGGTAGCTCTCGGCCTTCTTCCGGCCGGGCTTCTCCACGAAGCGCGTGACGCGGAACGCGGAAGGCGCGCCCGCCGGCCGGCCGGCCTCGATGTAGCCGTAGCCGGTGGCCGGAAATGCGGGCTTGATGCCGACCGTGATCAGCGTGTCCCTCTTCGCGGCGAACCGGAGCGCGCCGTTCAGCGTGGCCCCGAAGAGCGCCTCGTTGCGGATCAGGTGGTCGGCGGGGAAAAACGCGACCACCTCGCCCTCCCCCCGCTCCCGCGCGATCGCCGCGGTCGAGAAATAAATCGCCGCGGCCGTGTTGTTGCGCACGGGCTCGATCAGGAGGCGCTTCCGGCCGAGCGCCGGCAGCTCTTCCCGGATCAGCGCCGCGTGCTCGCGGGTCGTGACGACCCAGACGTTGGCCTTCCCGAACACCTTCGCCAGGCGCCGGAACGTGTCCTGCAGGAGCGAGTTCTTGCCGTCGAAACGGATGCGGTACTTCGGGAATTTCGGGTGCGTCATCGGCCAGAAACGCTCGCCCTGGCCGCCGGCCATGATCACCGCCTGCGCCATGACCGCCTCCCCTTCACCGCGCGGACGAACGGGCGGACGTATTTCGCGGCGAACGCGGCGCCGCTCATCTTCGGATTTTCCGCGATCGACCGCACGATGTGGCTTCCGATGATCACGCCGTCGGCCGTACGGGCCAGCTCGGCGGCCTGCTCCGGGCGGGATACCCCGAAGCCGACGCAGACCGGGAGCTTCGTCTTTTTTTTGACCAGCGCGATGTTGCGCCGGATCTCTCCGAGCACCGCCCGACGTCCGGAGCCGGTGACGCCGGTCATGGAAACGTAATAAATGAAGCCGCGGGAGGCCCTGGACACCGCGGCGCGGCGCGCGTCGTCGCTCGTCGGCGCCAGCAGATAGACCAGGTCGACGCCGCTTTTTTTCATCGCGGGGGCGATCTCGCCGCCCTCCTCGGGAGGCACGTCCGGCACGATGAGCCCGTCCACGCCGGCGGCGCGGGCGTCCCTGGCAAAGCGGTCGTAGCCGTACTGCAGGATCGGGTTCACGTAGCCCATGAGGAGGATCGGCAGCTCGGTCTTCCGCCGCAGCCTCGCGACCAGGCCGAATATTTTCTTCAGGTTCGTTTTTTTTGCGAGAGACCGCATCGAGGACGCCTGGATCACGGGGCCGTCCGCCAGCGGGTCGGAGAACGGGATCCCCAGCTCCACGAAATCGACGCCTTCCTTCTCGAAAGCGAGGACCAGCTCCTCGTTCCTGCGGAAGTCGGGGTCGCCGGCCGTGATGAAAAGAATCAGCGCCTTTTCCCGGCGTCTGCGCAGCTCCGCGAACTTCTTCTCGATGCGGCTCACAGGTTCACGGCCTTTCGGATCTGGTTGATGTCCTTGTCGCCGCGGCCCGACAGGCAGAGCAGGATCACGTCGGATTTCTTGAACCGTCCCTTGTGCCTGGCGAGATAGCCGATCGCGTGCGCCGGCTCGAGCGCCGGGATGATCCCCTCGGTACGGCTCAGGAGCCGCACTCCCTCGAGGGCGTCCTTGTCGGTCGCCGAGACGTACTCCGCGCGGCCGACGGACTTGAGGTAGGAATGTTCGGGCCCGACTCCGGGATAATCGAGCCCCGCCGAGATCGAATGCGCGATGAGGATCTGGCCGTCCTTGTCCTGCAGGATCTCGCTCTTCGAGCCGTGGAGCACGCCGATGCGGCCTTTGGTGAGGGTCGCCGCGTGCTTGTCCGTGTGCACGCCGAAGCCGGCCGCCTCGACGCCGATCATCTTCGACCGCGTGCCGAGATAGGGATGGAAAAGACCGATGCTGTTCGAGCCCCCGCCGACGCAGGCGACGACGTAGTCCGGGTCGCCGACGCCCATCCGTTTGAGCGTCGCCCTCGACTCCCGGCCGATCACGGTCTGGAAATCGCGGACGAGCATCGGGTACGGGTGAGGCCCGATCGCCGAGCCGATGATGTAGTGGGTGTCGCGGACGTTCGTCACCCAGTCGCGGATCGCTTCGTTCACGGCGTCCTTCAGCGTCTTCGAGCCGCTTTTCACCGGGATGACTTTCGCACCCAGGAGCTTCATGCGGAAGACGTTCAGCGACTGGCGCTCGACGTCCTCCTCGCCCATGTAGACCTCGCAGGTGAGGCCGAAGAGCGCGCAGGCCGTCGCGGTCGCCACGCCGTGCTGGCCCGCGCCGGTTTCCGCGATGATCCTCTTTTTCTTCATCCGGATCGCCAGGAGCGCCTGGCCGAGGGCGTTGTTGATCTTGTGCGCGCCGGTGTGGAGCAGGTCTTCCCGCTTCAGGTAGAGTTTTTTGACTCCCAGGTACGAGGCCAGGCGGAACGCGTCGGTGATCGGCGTCGGACGGCCGGCGAACGTCCGCAGGTAGTGGTCGAGGTTTTTGCGGAATTTGGGGTCGGCCTTCGCG
>DATJEK010000174.1:0-16827 GCA_035496715.1 Candidatus Eiseniibacteriota bacterium
CCCCGCGTGGAGATGTTGGACTTGTCCGTCCGGCGGCTGAACTGGTCGAGCGTACGGGTCATCTCCTGGTCGAGCGCGGGTTCGCCGGCGAGTTTGCGCTTGGCGCTTTCGGCGATCAGTTTCTTCTCCTCGACGAGCACCGGCTCCACGCCCCGGATCTCGCTTTCGACCGGCGGCAGGGAAAGCTTCAGCTCGTCCTCCTTGAAGGTGTCGAGCATGCGCTTGACCGCGAGGTCCTTGCCGATCGACGTCGCGCTGTGGGCCGACAGGCTGTCATAGCCCTGGACGATGTGGGGCGTGATGAAGATCACGAATTCGCGGTTGCGCCGGTTGGAATCCTCGTACTTGAACGCGTTGCCGACCAGCGGCAGGTCGCCGAGGATCGGAATCTTCTTGTTGGTGACCAGGTCCTGGTTGTCGATGAGTCCGCCGAGGACCAGCGTGCTGTTATCCTGCAGGCGGGTGATGGTGCGGACCGAGCGGGTCGTGGGCTCGAGGAAGCGCGTCGGGAAGAAAACCGACGTCGTGACCGTCGTGATCGACGGCTCGACGAACAGGTTCAGCGTGTTGTCGTCGTTGATCTGCGGCGTCATCTTCATCGTGATGCCCGTGTTGCGCGTGACGCCCTCGTCGACGGTGAACGTGGTGAGCGACTGGGAGGTCACGAGAGTCGATTTCACGCCGACGACGGTTTCGGTCACGAGCTTGATGTTGGCCGCCTCGTTGTTGAGCGTCAGGACGCGCGGACGCGCGAGGATCTTCGTGTCCTGCTGGTTCGTCAGGTAGCGGAGGATCGCCGTGGCTTCCGTGAAGCTGAGGACGCTCGAGAGAAGCGTGGAGCCGGTGTTGGTGTCGCCGGTGATGCCGTCGACGTCGGTGTCAGCCCTCAGGCCGGGGCTCTTGTAGAAGGCGTTGAACGGGAAGCCCGTGGAACGGCGGCCGGGGGTGAACGACGCCAGGCGGCCGGTGACGGTCCCCCACTCCACGCCGTAATTCCCGAGAACGCTCTTGTTGACCTCGAGGAGCTGGACCTCGATCATCACCTGCGTGGTCGGCACGTCGATCCGGGAGATCACCTTCTCGACCTCGGCGAGCTTCGCCGCGGTGTCGGTCACGATGAGGCTGTTGGTGTTGCTGTCGACGGCGATTTTCCCCGTCTCGGTCAGCATGCTGGCGATGATTTTGTCGATCCCGCGCTCGGCCATCAGGTTCTTGTTCTTCTCTTCTTCGTCGTCCTTTTTTTCCTCGGAAGACGGGTTCGCCGGCTGGCCGTTCTGCTGCAGGGCGGTCACCTCCTCGGGGCGGATGAGGTCGCGGACGGTGCTCTGGCCGCCCACGTCGATCGGCGAGTTCGAAAAGCGGGCGAATTTGATCCGAAAAATCCTCGTTTGGGCGGGGCCGCCCTCGGCCGCGCCTTCGACGGCGGACGGCGAGACGACGTACACGCCCTTTTTCTTCTCGTACTTCAACCCGTTGGCGTTCACGATGCCGTCCAGCGCCTCCTGGACCGGCACGTTTTCCAGGAACACGGTCACGCGCTTGGCCTCGGCTTCCTCGCTGGCGACGAAATTGAGGCCGGACTGCTGGGAAAAAATCTTCAAGACGTCTTTCAGGGGGACGCTGTCGAAATCCACCGAAATGAGTTTCTCGTCTTCTTCCTCCGCGAACGCGGGGCGCGCGGGGAATGCGGGCACGGAAAGTCCGAACGCGAGCAGGAGCGCGAATGCCTGGAGCCGTAGCCGGGTTTTGGGGTTCATGACTTTCTCCCTGAGCGAAGTACGAAGGTCTGGTTCTTGTATCGCATTTTAACACCATCCCTCTTGATTTCAAGAACTTCCGCTTTGTTGACCTTCTGGCCGACGCTGACGATCTTCCCGCTGATGATCGCCTGCGGATTTTCGGAGTTCCAAACCACGCCTTCGAGCGAGAGCGCCAGGCCCATGATTTCCTGCTTGATGTCGACGCCTTCGGACCCGTCCGAGAACGGGTCGCGCGCCTGGCTGCCCGTGTATTCCACGGCGGCGGCCGGCGGCGCCGTCGCCAGCAGGAAGACCGCGAGAAAGAGGGCTGCGTCAGTGTTTCTCATCGACCCACTCGATCGCGGAAGGCGTTTTGGGGGCGGCCCCTCCCCCTTTGCCCGACGAAGAACCGGCCGGAGGACCGTCCGTCTTCGGAAGCCTTTTGATGTACGCAAGCGTCGAATTGACCTTCGTCACGAGGTCGGCCGGCAGGCCGCCGAGCCCTTCGACGGTCCCGGCCGCGGCGTCCCACTTGCCTTCGGCGATCGTCTGTCCGCCGCCGTCGAAGAGAATCGTCGAGCCGTTGCCGTTCAGATAGAGGCTCTGGGAGCGGTACGGCAGCATCAGCCAGAACGACTTGTCGGGGTAGATGTCCGCGATGACACCTTCGTAACTCGCGGTGCGGACATCCGGCCCCTGGCGGCGGACATCGGCGCGGGCCGCCGGTCCGGCCGCGGCCAGGATGAGCGAGGCCGCGCAAGCGGCGAGAAGCCGTTTCATGAGGTCTCCTGCTTCGACGGGTTGAAGACCGCCAGCGAAAAAAAAGCGTTCAATTTCCCTTCCTTGGCCTCGTCGGGATTCAGCGGACGCTCGATGCGCGCGCTCAGCACCTTGATGAACCGCTTGGAATTTTCGATGCGGCTGGCAAAATCGCCCAGCTGATGATAGGTCGCGCGGGCTTCGAGCCGCACGGCGGTCTTGTCGTATTGCGCGCGGGTTTCCAGGCCGACGGGAGCCGCCGAGACCAGCGTCACGTCCGATTCCTGGGCCATCTGGTTCAGCGCCTCGATGAGCCAGGTGATCTCCTTGCCCGTGGACAGGAGCGCCTCGTCGTCGGCGATCTTCTTTTCGACCGCCTCGAGATCGCGGATCAGGGTCTGGCGGCGGGCTTCGGCGGCTTTCTCGGAATCGGAAACGGCCATGTCGACCATCGCCGGCCGGATGACGCTGTTCCAGCCGACGGCGAGCGAGACCACGGCGGCCAACGCGCACAGGGCGAGGATCTTTTCGCGGGTCTTGCGCGGATAGTTTTTGAGCAGCGTCACGGCTTCTCCCGGCTCGACGCGTCGAGCACGAACTTGAGCGTCGGCGTGCCGTCCTTGACGATCTTTTGCGCGGATCCGATACGGACGGCGTCGAGCCCCCGCATGAACGTCTTGTCTTCCGTGAGCGCGTTGACGAGTTTGTTCAGCGTCGAAAGCTCGTTGGCGGACTCCTGGACGGTGACATAGCCCTCGATCCTCAGTGACATGATGCCGTCGCCTGAGGCGGTCTCGTTGTCTCCGTACTCGAACGCGGTCACGCGGATGTCCGGCGGCACGGTGCGCGCGAGCTCGTTCATTTTTTCCGTGAGGTAGTTGCGCTTCCGCAGGAGCTTGTCCAGGAAATCGCGGCGCTTCTCCAGCTCGGCGATCTTCTCCTTGATCTGGTCGGCCTTCATCGAGGAGTAAGCCGTCTTTCGTCCCGGAGAAAGCGAGGCGCGTCGGTTCTTCACCTGACCGGCCATGAAAAAGTGGAGCGCGATGACGAACGCGACTCCCACGAGCGCCGCGCCGATCCCCCACCGCTGCAAAAGCTCTTTCTCTTCGAGCGGCGGAAGAGCGGCGGCACCGTCGGCGGGCCGGATCTTCTCCGCGGAGAGCAGGTTCATGCGCTCCGAACCTTTCTGCGCGTTCCACAGCGACATGCCGACCGCGGCCAGGAGTCCCGGCGAGTAGGCCACCCCCTTGGAGTACAGGGAGAGCGGGTTCAGCGCGCGGACGGGGACGCCGAACTCCTGTTGGACGGCCGGACCGAGCCCTCGATATTCATTCTCGAGATCCGCGCAGAGGACGATCTGGTCGATCTTGAGCGTCTTGAATGTCTTCGAAAAATAATTGAGCGAAAGTCGCACTTCAGCGAGGACCGCGTCGAAATCCTTCATGCCCGCGTTGACCGGAGGGGGCGGCAGGGAGCTGCGCCGCGTCATCAGGATCAGCTTCTCCTGCGTCAACAGGATCTGGACGATGCCGTCGGGGGCCACGTCTACGATCGCCGCGATCCCCTTCGTCGTCGGGCCCGCCTGGAGCGCCCGCACGTAGGCCAGTGAATAAGTTTCGACCGCCTTGGTCTTGAGGCCCGCCTTCCGGACGGCTTCGAGCGCGTCGTCGGTGGTCTTTCTCTTGGCCGCCAGGAACAGCACGCGCATCCGGCGCGCGTTCTTGTCGGGAAACGAAAGGTAGTCGCAGTAGAGGTTTTTGACCTCGAAGGGGACGTATTTCTGGGCTTCGAAGCGGATCGCGGCCGAGCGTTCGCCGCGCGGAAGGAGGGCGATCTCGAAATAGCGGACCATCGAGTCCTGCTCCGGGAGGCCGACGTTGACCGCCCCGGGACGGATGCCGGATTTCTTCAACGCGCGACGGATGGCCTCGGCGAGCTCTTCAGACGTGGCGCCGGCCGGAATGTCCTCGATCGCCGAGCGCAGGATCTGGGTCGTGCCGAACTCCTTGCGCAGCTCCGCCAGATAAACCCGTTTTTCGTCGAAGTAAAGCCCGACGCCGAAGCCGCCGATGGGCACTAGGTGCGGTCCCTGCCGTTCAAGGCCGGTCCTCCTCGTCGTCGCCTTCTTCCTCGTCCTCTTCCTCGCCGCCTTCCTCCAGGTCGCCGAACGGCTTGCCCGGTTCCGGGCCTTCGACGGCCGGAGATTCCTCCAGCGTCTTGAAGAACTCCTCGGGGCTCATGGATTTGAGGTCTTCCTTGAACTTCTCGATCTCTTCCTGGGTGATGGAGCTGTCGATCTGAGGGCACTTCTTCAACACCCGCTCATCGATGTAGATCGGGCAGTGCAGGCGCACCGCCAGCGCCAGCGAGTCCGAGGGCCTCGCGTCGATCTCGTACGCCTTGCCGTTGTGTTTCATGTGGATGAGGGCGTAGTAGCTGTTTTCCTTCAGGTCGGAGACGACCACCTTTTCGACGACGGCCCCGAGCGTGTGAAGGAGGTTCACCATGAGGTCGTGAGTCAGCGGGCGGGGAAATTTTTCGCCCTGCATCTCGAGGGCGATGGCGTTCCCCTCGTTGACCCCGATCCAGATCGGGACGAGACGGGTTTTTTCTATATCTTCAAGGACGACTACGTATTGCGGAAGGGGAAAAAGAGAAACGATGGAAGAAATCTTCGCCTCTTTGATCATCGAGGATCCTTTTTGAAAACATTTTAAACGTTTGCCGGTAAATAAGCAAGGAGCCATTAGGCCGCTGCGGCCGCCCGCTTCGCCCAGAGCCCCTTTCCGGCGGCCTTCGCCCGCTTTTCGGCGTCTTTGAGCTCCTTTTTGTGGGCCGAGTTCGGGGGGTAGTCCTTCGCCCGGGCATAGCCCTCTTCGACCAGCGTCAGGTTGACGAAGCGGCCGTCTTCGAGGAAGACGTAGGCCAGCGTCCGGCCGTATCGGTCGAGCGGCTCCGCGTCCGGCACCAGCCGGACCCGGCGGCCGGTGAGGAGACCGCGTGAAAACTCGGCGGCCTCTCTGCCGTACGGCTGTTCGTAATTCTTCCAGGGTTCGTACTCGGGGCAGTTGACCCCGATGAGACGCACCTTCTCTCCCCCGTCGATCCGGAACGTATCGCCGTCGACGACCCGCCGAACCGTCGCTTCGCGCGGACGCGCTTCGGGAGCGGCGGAAAGGGGCGCGCAGCAGAACGCGAGTAGGGCGCTCAGGGCCGCCGCTGCCGCGAAACGGTTCCGCATCACGTCGCGGCGGGGCCCCCGCGGCGCTGAAGAACCGACCGACCGTGGCGGATGCGGTTATGCAGCGAGGGATGGGAATAAAAGAGCTTCTCCACCCACGGCGACGGTTCGGGGTCGGAGAGGTTCAAGGCGGCCAGGCGGGTCATCAGCGCCGAAAAGACCGCGTCCGACGGCAGGAGATCGAGCGCGAACGCGTCCGCCTCCCGCTCCATGTGGCGGGAGTGCCCGTTCTGGATCGGCATGAGCGCCAGTCCGCCGAGCGAAGAGAGGAACGCCACCAGAGGGAAAACGGCGGGATCGGCGAGATTCGACGCGCCCGTGCGGGCCAGGAGGATCTTCGACAGCGTCTGCAGGATAAAAAAACCGAGCGTCACCGCCGCCGCGTTGAAAACGAACGAGCGCGACACGTGGCGCCGGACGTGGTGGCCCAGCTCGTGCGCGATGACCATCTCGACCTCCTCGGGCGGGAATTCGGCGATCAGCGTGTCGCCGAGGAGGATTCGGCGGGTCGGCCCGATGCCGACCACGGCCGCGTTGGCCTTCCTCGTCTTTTTCGAAAGAGAGATTTCGTAGACGTCCAGGACCCGCACGCGCAGGCGCGCGCAGAGCGCGAGGATCCGCTGGCGCAGCGGGCCGTCGGGCAAGGGGCGGGTCGGATAGAAAAGCGGGATCAGGACCGTGGGGAAAAGCTGGGCCACCACGAAGGTCACGAGGAACCAGCCGCCCGCCGCGAAAATCCACCAACGGTCCGGAAAGGCGCGCAGGAGCCACAGGAACCCGCCGGTGACCGCGAGAAAAAACACCAGCGAAAGCGCGTAGCGTTTCGCCGCGTCGGCAAGCCAGGCTTGGAGGGTCTGCGTCGAAAGCGAGTATTTTTTCTCGAGCACATAACCGGCATAGAACTGCAGCGGCATCGCCGGGATCTGCAGCGCGTTGAAAAAGAGGAAAAGGTACAGGGCATCCCTCAAGGCGGGAGGGGCCGACGCCGAGATCTCCCCCATCCGGACGGAAAGCCCGGAGAACTGCAGGAGAAGCAGCAGCAGGAACGCGAGCGCCAGGTCCGCGAGGAAAAGCCGGATCTTCGCGCGCTGGTAAGCCTTCGCCTCGGGGCGCGGCATCAGCCGAAGTGCAGCGCCCAGAGCACCGCGACGATGGTCTTGGCGTCGCGGATCTTCCCGCTCCTGATCATCGCGGCCGCCCGGACGAGCGGAACCGTCTCGTGCTCGATCCACTCGTCGTGGTCGAGGTTCTTGCGGCCGGGGACGAGGGAGTCGGCGCGGTAGAGAGCCATCAGCTCGTTCGAAATGCCGGGAGCGGGATAAAACTTGGAGAGGAGCTTCCACCGCCTGGCCCGGAAACCGGTTTCCTCCTCGAGCTCGCGCCGCGCGCAGCGCAGCCAGGGCTCCCCCTTCTCCATCGTGCCGGCCGGGATCTCCCAGAGGTCGCCCTGCGCCGCGTAACGGAACTGCCGCAGGAGGAGGATGTTCTTCCGGTCGACGAACGGCAGGACCACGACGGCGCCCGGATGGCGCAGGAGCTCGCGCGTGACGATCTTGCCGGGACAGGCGTCGAGCTCGAAGCGGTCTTTGACGAGCTCGACGTAGTGCCCCCGGTGCAGGGAGCGCGATTCGAGGAGGCGGTAGGGAAGTTTTTTGGGCAACGGGCGGCCTGAGTTGTCCGTCAGCCGATTTCCAGGACCGAATCGGCGCCGCCGAACGGGTTGGGCTCGATTTCCTGGTTGCCCGGGTCGGTGGTCCACTCGCCGTCGATCACGAATTTGTACCGGTACCGGCCGGGCTCGAGGAAGAGCCGTTTTTGCCAGAGGCCGGACTCCTTCTGCCAGAGGAGGGAGCTCGTCGAGACGCGCCAGTTGTTGAAATCGCCGACGAGATGGACTTCTTTCGCGCCCGCGGCTTTCAGGATGAAATCCTTCAGATGATCGGCCGGGCGCATCGGCCTGGCCTCTTCGGGGAGACCGGGCGCCTGGCGCGCGGCGACCTTGTTGAGAATCTCCTGGCTCAGGATCAGGTAATCGATCGCCCCTTTGGACTTGCGGTCCAGGCGGATGAGCGGGGCGCCCTTGGCCTGGGATTCGCGCACGGCCACCGTCTGCCGCACCACGCTCGACAACACGTGCTCGCCGAACGCCGAACGGATCTCGTCCATCATGTACTTGGAGAACCGGGTCCTCATGTCGACCATCGTGGGAAGCGCGTAGATCCTGGGCGCGTGCTGGAGCTTGACCTTCAGGAGCTCGATCATGCTGAGCAGTTTCCCGACGCCCATCAGCGAGAAGGACGAGAGTTCGACCGGCACGATCACCGTGTCGGCCGCGCGCAGCGCGTTGAACGTGAGGAATCCGAGGCTGGGCGGACAGTCCACGACGACGAACTCGTACGGAAACGAGAGACTTTTCAGCACTTCGTGCAGCTTGGAAATCGATTCGTCCTTGGTCGTGAACTCCTGCTCGATCGTGCTGAGGAGAACGTGGGCCGGCGCCAGGTCCAGCTGGTCCTCCACCGGCAAGAGCACGCTCTCCAGGAAGCTCTTCTTCTTGTCCTCCTGCTCGGTCAGGACGTTGTACATCGAGAGCTTCAGGCTGTCGCCGCGCACGCCCAGGCCGAACGTCGCGTGTGCCTGCGGGTCGAGGTCGACGAGAAGGGTCTTCTTGCCCAGAGACGCGAGGGACGCCGCGACGTTGATCGCCGTCGTCGTCTTTCCGCACCCGCCCTTCTGGTTGGAGATCGCGATGACGTGCATGGGGACGGTTACGAAACCACCTGGAGGTCCTTGACGAAGACGGTGGAGCCGGGCTTGTTGCGGACGTTGGAGCCGAACTCGAAGCGGAGCCCCGTGACGTCGCGCAGGTTGAACCCGGAGACGACGTCCTTCATCGGCACCTCGGCCCGCCGCCACTCGGTCGTAAGCCCGTCTGGAAACGGATAGATCTTGCCCTTGCCGAACGCCTGCACGTTGTTTTTGTCGCGGAGCGCGAACGCGAGATTCTCCCCGCCCTCGTTGCCCTTGGCCAGAAAAACGATCTTCGCGTGCGTCAGGTCGAGCGGCACCTCCTGCGCGAGGCTCGCGCGGGCGAACGGCGCGACCGAGCTGTTGACGAGGACGAGGCTCGTCCGGTCCGAGGTGCTCGAGAGCTTCGCGGCGCCCTCGAACACGGCGCCCTGCATCGAGAGGCGCTGGCCCTCGAGCGACTCCGCGGGGCCGGCCGGCTGGAATCCTTCGTAGTTTTCGAGGGCCCGGTCCATCTCGGCCGCGCGGAAGAACGGATGTTTTTCGTCGACCACGTGGACGTCCACGAAAATCCTCTTGGTGGAAAAGAGGCTGAACGCGGTGATCAGGAACGCCACCGACGTGATGATCCAGGGGATCAGGCTCGCGGCGCCCGGCCGCTCGACGACGCGAAGGACGATCGGCGCGTCCGACTTCCTGCGCTTGTCCTGCGACGCGAAGTAGACTTCGGCCAGCTGCTCCTGCGTCAGCTCGTGGTCGGTTTTTTTGCGCGGCATCTTGCCGTTCTCCTGCTTGGCGGTTTCCCGCGTCGAGGCCCTCAGGGCCTCCATCAGTTTACTCATTGAGAAGGTTGTTCTCCCTCAGGACGGCTTCGGTTTCGAGAATGGCTTTTTTGAGCTCGAGGAAATGGGACACGTTGACCGAGAGACCCTTGCCCGTCGGGATCTTGTCCTCCCCTTCTTTCAGCGCGGTGTAGACGCGGATGTCGACGAGGTCGTAGCCCTTGAACTCCTTGACCTGCACGCGGATCTCCTCGAATTTGTTCTTCGGAAACGTTGAGACGAGTTTGTTCATGAGACCAGGGACCTCCGGAGATGAGAGAAGGAAACGAAAAAAAGAAACGGCGCTCGCGCGCCGATAAAAAGTTTTTTAATGTCGAAGTCAATTGCGGGGACAGAAAGGACGTTGGGGCCGGAGCCCCGGGAAACGAATCGATCGGAGAGATCAGACGATCTCAGGCGATTGGCGACGACTACCTCCTTTGTGATTCGAAAAAAGTATAGCAAACGGCCCGGGGCCGTGCAAACTATTTATGCGATTTTTTGGAGGAAATCAGACCGCCTGAGCCGCGGAAGGGTCGGGGAGGGTTTTGGCCGGACCGGTGACGCGCAGGCGCGCGTTGATCGGCGGGAGCTCTTTCGTTTCCTTCAGCTTTCCGCCGAGAGTCCGCGACTTCTCGATCTGGGGCTCGACGTTGCGTTCCCACGAGCCGACCGCGGCGTCCCAGGCGTCGGCCGACTTCTGGATGCCGTCACGCATGTTTTTCAGGTGCCCCGTAAAAACGTGAAGGCGCTCTCCCAAAACCTCGACCGCCTGCCCGAGCTCCTGCGCGTTTTTCGCGAGCTGGTGCTGCTGCCAGGCCTGGGAGACCAGCTGGAGGAACGGGATGACCGTCATCGGACTGGCGAGGAAGATCTTCTTTGCGCGGGCTTCTTCGTAGAGCGAGGGATCGGTCTCCAGGGCGGTCCGGCAGGCGCTCTCGTTCGAGATGAACATGACCACGAACGGGACGTCGGGGTCGAGCGACTGATGGTACTCTTTCCTGGAAAGACGATTGAACGTGGCCCGGATATTCTGGACGAGCTTCGCGAGATGCTCCTTGCGCCGGTCCGGATCGTCGGTCTCCTGCGCGAGAAGAAACTCCCCGCCGACCTCCTTCGAATCGAACGCGAGCCGCCGTCCTTCCGGAAGCTTGAGAACCAGGTCCGGCCGGGAATCGGAATCCGCCTGCCCCGACAGCGTGAGCTGGGTCTCGAAATGGATCCCGTTCTTGAAACCGCAATCCTCGAGAATGCGCACGAGCACCGCCTCGCCGAGGCTGCCGCGCACGCCGGAACCGGACGTGAGCGCGCGGCGCAGAGCCGAAGTCTCCATCCGGATCGACTGCTCGGCGTCGAATACGCGGGAGAGCGAGCCTTCCAGCTTCGCGGCGGAATCGATGCGTCCGGTCTCGAAATCCTTGATCAGGCGCTGGCACTCGTCGAACTTGGTTTTCATGTCCGCGACGGTCGCGCTGATCTCCTGGCGGCAGGCCTCCAGGTCCCCCTTGGCCCCCTCCCTCGTCGCCTGAAAAACCTTGTCGGCCAGCTGGATGAAGCTCTGGTTGTTGGAGGCGAGCGCCTTGTGGGCCAGCGACTCGAAAGCGTCGGAAAGCTGCCGGCGGGCGTCCTCGAGCAGGGTTTTCTGCTCGGCGAGATTTTTTTCGGTCTCTGCGGCGCGCGTTTCGGCCTGCGTCTTGGCCGTCTCCGTTTCCTGGAGGCGGCGGCGAAGCCCGTCGAACCCCTGCCGGTCGGAATCGATCTGCGCGCGCAGCTCCTGCACGCGCGCCTCGGAGGCGGCGGAACGGGACCGCGCCAGAGCGTAGGCCAGGACCGCCCCCGCGGCGAACGCGGCGGCGCCGGTCAAAAGGAGGGCGATCACGCCCGCGGCGCCTTGGACTTTTCGACGAATTTCATCTGGAGCTCATACAACATGCCGCCGAGGAGGGCGTCTTCATCGGGGGTCAGGTTCCCCTTGGTTTTTTCGAGAAGGAGGATCAGCGTGTCGATGAGGTAGTGCGCGGTCGGCAGGTCGGTCCGCTTGAGATTCGTGCCGGGATCGGGAATTTCACCCAGCGCGGAGAGCGCCTGCATGCCGAGCGTGGAAAGAAAGATGGAGAAATCGGACTGGGGCGGGAGCTCCGCCCCGGTTTCCGCGCCGTGCTCGTGTCCGTGGGCGCAGTCAGGGCCGTGCTCATGGGCGCTCTTCGGAGCGGGCGCGGAGGGGCCGGCGGCGGGGACGGATTTTTCCTTTTCGACGGATTCCTTCCAGGAGTCGTCGACCTTCTTGTCCGCCATAAAACTGCCCTTAGAATTTCTTGCGGTTTTTGCTGCTGCGGGCCTTGCGTCGTTTGATTTCGCTGGGCTTTTCGTAGTGCTTGCGGGCCTTCAGAGCTTTCAGAATGCCTTCGCGCTCGATCTTTTTCTTGAATCGGCGAAGCGCTTTCTCGAGCGGCTCGTTCGGGCCGAGTTCGACTTTGGACATGTGGTTTTTTAACCCCTCCGGTTTAGAAGTGTCTGGATTATAGACCCAATTCGAAGGGGTGTCAACGGAACACGAGACGGCCGCCGGACTTGCGCACCCGCAGGCCGTCCGGCAGGCTGATCTCGAGGTCCTCCTCCGGGGAGTCGAGGATCCCGTCGATCGAGGCGACGTGGCTGTGCGAAATTTTGCGCAGATCCCCCCTTTTTTCCGAGATCGCCAAGAGGATCACCTGACGCCGGACGGCGGGGTGAAACCGCCCGAGAGACGCCGTGTCCAGGCTGAGGCTCCCGCCGCGGCGGGTCTTCGGACAGACCTTCCAGGCCCGGCCGGCTTCCCGGTCCAGGAAATCCTGGGCGTGCGCGCAGACGTCCCGGAGCGACGCCAGCGATTCCTCGATGCGCGGATTGAATTTCTTGGCGAGGCTGGGCAGAAGCCAGTGGCGGATGAGGTTGCGCGAAAACGAGCGGTCGGCGTTCGACGGGTCGACGCTGAAGCGCAGGCCTTCCTCGGCGAGCATCGCCTCGAGCGCCGCCTTTCGGCAGCCCAGGAGCGGCCGGATGACGGCGTATTTCCCCAGAGGCCGGCTGGCGGGAATGCCACCCAGTCCGCGCAAGCCCGCGCCGCGCACGATGTGAAGGAGGACGGTCTCCGCCTGGTCGTCGAGCGTGTGGGCCGTGGCGATCTTTTGGCAGCCGCGGCGGCCCGCCGCCTGTTCGAAGAACGCGTAGCGTTCGATCCGGCCCGCCTCCTCGAGGGAGCGGCCCGATCGTTTCGCCGCCGCCTTCACGTCGGCCGAGCGCGTCACGAGGGGGACGCCGAAGCGGGCGCAGGCCCTCTCGGCCGACTCACGGTGCCGGCGCGAGGCCCGCTTGTGAATGCCGTGGTCCACGTGGGCGGCGACGAGCTTGAGCGAATGTTTGCGGCGCATGGCCGCCAGGAGCGCCAAAAGCGCCGTCGAGTCCGGCCCGCCGGAGAGGCCGACGAGCACCCCTTCCCCGCGCTTCAGCAGCCGCTGCCGGCGGATAAAGAGCTCGGTTTCCTGGAGAAGCTCCTTGAAGCGGTTCATGGTTTTGGGTCCGAAAAAGAATCGGGCAGGAAAGGCTCCCGAGAGCTCCTTCCTGCCCGAATGGCCAGGCTATCCGCGATCCGAACGGGTCGGATCAGTAAACGAAAATATAAGTGGCCTTCTTGGTGGCCGGGTCGTACTCGACGTCGACTTCCGTGCCGGCTGCCAGCGATTTCAGCTCGCGGTCCTTCTCGCCGTCCGTGATGTCGGTGGACGTGTCCAGCGTGACCGTCAGGAGCTTGTCGTTGGCTTCGTTCTCGGTCTCTCCGTACAGCTTGACCGTGACCGTCTTCGCCGTCTCGTCGATGGCGCTGACTTCGCCCGAGACGAATTCGAGGTTCTCGGCGACTGCGGGAACGTTTTCAACGGCCGGCGCGGCCGTCGTTTCGGCGGGAGCGGCGGTGGTTTCAGCCGCGGCCGGCGCGGCGGTCGGCTCCGCCGCGGGCGCGGCCGCTTCGTCGGCGGCGCGGGCGATGGAAGACGCGGTCAGTAAGGAAAAGCTTAAAAAAAGTAAAGCGTACTTTTTCATGTTAGCTCCGTTCGGATAGTTGGGTAGCCGGCCAGCCGTTTAACCACGCGGAAGATTATACCAATTCCCCCCAAAATGTCAAAAACGCCCCGCCCGCCTAATATTTGACGGAGCAGCCGTAGGAACGCGTCGAAGGCTCGCTAACCGGTGTCTCCGAAAGGGTTTCGTCAAGCGCGGCGCGTACGTAGTTCTTCGCTTCCGCCAATTCCGCCGGGTCCGTGCCGGGGACGCTGTCGATCGCCCCTTGATAAACGAGGTTCCCGTCCTTGGCGATGACAAAGAGGTGCGGGGTGGTCTTGGCGCCGTACAGCCGCCCGACCCTTCCTTCCGGATCGAGCAGGACGGCGGTCGAGGCGACGCCGTTTTCCTCGATCCAGCGGAGCCACTCCTCCGCGGGAAGATTTCCCTGTTTGCCCGGAGCCGAGGAGTTGATCGTCAGCCAGGCCACCCCCTTTTCGGTGTAGGTTTTCTGGAGGCCCTGCATGTTGCCGCTGGCGTAGTGTTTGCGGACGAACGGGCACTCCGGATTCGTCCACTCGAGGACCACGGTCCGTCCTTTGTATTCCGAGAGCGAATGCGCCTGGCCGGAGGGGTCGGTCAGGGTGAATTCGGGAGCCGTCTTCCCCAGCTCGGCCGCCGCGAACGCGGGGGCGCAGGCAAGGGAGCAACAGACCAGGGCCGCGAAGAAGCTTCTGAGGCGCATGTCATGTTCCTTTTTTTGGGTTCAGACGGAGCGGCGTGTCGATCTCCAGTGCCCGGCGCGCGTCCCATTCGTTCCAGGCGGCGTCGGCCACCACCGCGCCCTTGAGCCGCTGCGGTATTTTCGCGGCGGCGGAAAGCGGGACGGCCAATTCGACGGAACCCTTCGATCCCGTCACGGTCTGAGCCGCTCCGGGGTCCAGGAGTTCCGGATCCTCCGGGAAAAAGCGCAGCCCCGGCGGCACCGCGGCTCCTTCCGGAGAATAAAGGACAAGGGAGAGCGTCCTGTCGTCGATCAGGGCGCTGAGAAGCCAATAAGGGTTTCGGTAAGGGATCCGCTTTTCGGCTTCGAGAAAAAGCGCTTCGGGCGGAGCGGCCGGCGCTTTCACCGAGAGAACCGCGCGGGCGGTCCCCTTTTCGGGAACGCAGGTCTTTTCGCAGGCGATCCATTTCGCCTTGACCGTGATCGCCGCTTCGGAAAGTTTGGGAGCGGCCTCGAAGAGCGCGATGAGCACCGCCTCGTCGCGATAGCCGTAAGTCGTGCCCGACGCGTCCTCGATCTTTTCGGGATAGGGCCAAAGGATCTCGCGCAAGCGGACGCCGCGCGGCAGATCCCACTCAAAGGAAGGCGCCAGACCCGAGTCGCCGGGGTTCTTCCAGTAAAGGTGCCACCCCTTTTCGATCTGAAACCGGACCGCCACGCGGAACTCGCCGGCGGCCAGCTGCTTTCTCTCCGGAATCAGCTCGAGCCGCGCGTGAGGCGCCGTCTCCGCCGCTGCGGCCTGCGAGACGAGCGCCGCGCCAAGCCAAAGGGAACCCAGGAAGATCCGGAAACCGTTTCGCATGCTTGCCCCCCTTGCCGTCGATTATACGACTTGCGGGAAGGAAAGCGAGTTTTTCAGTGCGGGCGCGCTTCCTGGAACGCCGCCGCGTGATAGCGCTCCTGGGACTCCTCCCAGTCGATCGCCTTGAAGAACGCGTTGAGATAGGAGGCCCGATCCAGGCCGTAGTCGGCGAAGTAGGCGTGCTCGAACGCGTCGAGGACGAGGACCGGCGCCAGGCCCGCGAGGTGACCCTGGTCATGTTGCTCGATCCAGGCGTTGAGGAGGCGCCGGCCGGGCGCGTCGAAATAGAGGACGACCCACCCGATCCCGCGCATCGCGCCGGCGGCCCGGAAGTCCCGCTCCCATCCCGCGACCGACCCGAAGTCCTCGGCGAGCTTGCGGCCCAGCTCGGACTCGGAGGGAAGCGCCGCGCCGCCGTTTTTGAGGTTGCCGAAATAGTATTCGTGGAGCCGCATGCCGTTGAATTCCCAGCCGAAGCGGCGCTTGAGCTCCGAGTACTCCGGCGAGGGCGGCGTCTCGGACCGGGAGCCCAGCGTCTGCGCGAGCGAATTGGTGCTTTTGACGTAGCCTTCGTAGAGCGTGAAGTGGTCCTTCAGGAGCCTGTCGCTGAATCCGGGCGTGCCGAAAAGCCGGGTGAAGTCTTTCTTGGCGTAGGGCATGGAAAACCTCCTTGTCGGATCTATTCTCGGGCGAAGAGGGTTAAGAGGAGGTTAAAACAGGATTAGAATTAACTAAGGCGGGAAAAATGGTGGCGGTGAGTGGACTCGAACCACTGACCTACCGGGTATGAACCGGACGCTCTAACCAACTGAGCTACACCGCCACGGAATTTCGTCGTTACTCGATCCATCCTCCGCCGATCACGCGGTCGCCGTCGTAAAACACGGCCGCCTGGCCCGGCGTCACGGCCTTCTGCGGCGCGTCGAATTCCGCCCGCACGCGGTCCCCGTCGACGGAAACGATCCGGGCCTGCGACTTGCCGTGACGGGACCGGATCTTGGCCGTCACCGGGCCCGTGCGGGGGTTGAGGAGCCAGTTCATCCGCCGCACCGTCATCGAGCTCGTCAGGAGATCCTCCTCGAACCCGATCGTCACCCGGTTGGCGGCGGGGTCAATCGCCGTCACGAAATAAGGATCCTCGTGCGTGATCCGGATACGGCGCCGCTGGCCGATCGTGTACAGATGGCTGCCGCCGTGGGTCCCGAGCACCCGCCCTTCCTTGTCGACGAATTCCCCCGCGCCCGGGAGGCGTTCCGCCGCGACGGACTCGACGAACGAACCGTAGTCCTTCTTGACGAAGCAGATCTCCTGGCTGTCCGGCTTGTCGAACACGCGCAGGCCCAGCCTCTCGGCGGCCGCGCGCACGTCCTTTTTGTTCATCTCCCCCACCGGAAGCAGCGTCTTGGAGAGCTGCTCCTGGCTGAGCCCGAAAAGCACGTAGGACTGGTCCTTCGTCAGGTCCTCGCCCTCGCGGATGAAAAACCGGCGCTCGGACTCGTCCCATCCCTTGCGCGCGTAGTGACCGGTGGCGACGGCGGACGCTTCCAGCTCCCGCGCCTTCTCGAGCAGGAGGCCGAACTTGATGTGCCGGTTGCACTCGATGCACGGGTTCGGCGTGCGTCCCGCCAGGTATTCGTCGACGAAGTTGTCGATCACTTTCTCGCGGAAATCCGCCGACAGGTCCATCACGTAGTACGGGATGTCGAGCTTGGCGGCGACCGCTCGGGCGTCGGCGATGTCGCGGATCGAGCAGCAGCCCTTGGATTTCTCGTCGCGGCACTCGTCGTTCGACCAGGTCTTGATCGTCACGCCGACGACGTCGTGCCCGCGCTCCTTCAGGAGCCAGGCGCAGACGGAGCTGTCGACTCCCCCCGACATCGCGACGACGACCCGTTCTC
>DATJEK010000175.1:0-4385 GCA_035496715.1 Candidatus Eiseniibacteriota bacterium
AAGGTATTTTGGAGAAGGTTTACCGTATCTTAAGCCCTGGTCCGTCAAGGGCAAGCTGATCGTCATCGAGGGGACCGACGGGGTCGGCCGCTCGACGCAGGTCGCGCTCTTGAAGAACTGGCTCGAGGTGAAGGGCTACGCCGTGGTCGAGACGGGCTGGGCGCGGTCGAACCTGATGCACAAGTCCATCGAGCTGGCCAAGACCGGCAACATCATGGACCGCATGACGTTCACGCTCCTGTACGCCACCGATTTCGCGGACCGGCTCGAGAACCAGATCCTGCCGGCCCTGAAGTCCGGGCACATCGTGCTGGCCGACCGTTACATCTACACGGCGTTCGTGCGGGACGTCGTGCGCCAGTCCGACCCCACCTGGATCCGGAATCTCTTCAGCTTCGCGCTCGTGCCCGACATCGTGCTGCATCTGCGGATCGACATCGAGTCGCTGATCCCCCGGGTCATCGAGGCCGGCGGGATGAACTACTGGGAGGCGGGCATGGACCTGCACATGGGGCAGGACCTGTTCGACAGCTTCGTGAACTATCAGGGCCAGCTGATCGCCGAATACGGCAAGCTCGCCAAGGAATTCGCGTTCGAGTCGATCGACGCCCGCAAGAGCGTCGACGAGATCCAGGAAGACATCCGCAACCGCGTCAAGGGCATCCTCGCCCGCCCGAAGCCCCCGAAGGCCAGGGAAATCGACGGGAAGGAAGAAACGAAAAAATAGCATGCCGCGGTCCATCCTCGTCATCGACGACGAAAAAGACATCCTGAAACTCCTGCAGTACAACCTCGAAAAGGAAGGCTACCAGGTGCGCACGGCCCGGAGCGGCGAAGAAGGCTTCGAGGCCGCCCGCGCGAAGAAGCCCGACGCCGTGATCCTGGATCTCATGCTCCCCGGCATCGACGGACTGGAGGTCTGCCGCCTCCTGCGCGCCGACAAGTCGACGAAAAACGTCCCGATCGTGATGTTGACGGCCAAGGGATCCGAGGTCGACCAGGTCGTCGGGCTCGAGTTGGGCGCTTCTGACTACGTTTCAAAGCCGTTCAGCGTGAAGGTGCTCCTGGCGAGGCTCAAGAACGTGCTCCGGGCTCAGGAAACGCGTCCGGACGAAGGGACCGTGCTGAGGGCCGGCGACGCGGTGCTCGACCGGGACCGGCAGAGCTTCACGATCAAGGGCAAGCCGGTGCCGCTCACGAAGCTCGAATTCCGGATTTTGGGGTTCCTGATGGAAAACCGCGGCAAGGTGTTCTCGCGCGACAAACTGCTGTCGGGCGCCTGGGAAGGGGAGGCGTTCGTCGTCGACCGCACGGTCGACGTGCACGTGCGCTCGATCCGCCGCAAACTCGGCAAGCACCGCGATTACATCGAGACGGTCCGCGGCACCGGGTACCGATTCGCGGAGGTCGAACCCGCGTGACGGCGCTGGCGGCCGTCCTGGCCCTCGCCGCGGCCGCCGCGTCGATCGTCTCTTTCCTGCTCCTGCGCCGCGTGCGCGCGCTCGAGCGCAGCCTCGCCGGAGACCGCGGCGCCGACGAGGCGCTCGGCTCGCAGATCCAGGCGGCCGAGGAGGCCAGAAACCGCACGTTCGCGATCCTCGAGAGCATGGCCGAGGGGGTGCTCGTCGTCGACCCCGAGCACCGCGTCCTCGTCGCCAATTCCGCCCTCGCCCGCGCGATCGGTTCCGAGAAGGCGAGGCTCGAGGGCCGCTATTCCTGGGAAATCTTCCGCGACGCCGACATCAACGAGATGATCGACGACGCGCTGAAGCGGCGCCGGGCGCTCGAGGGCGAGCACTCGATCCCGCTGTCCGAACTCGTCTTCCACATCCGCGTCTCTCCGGTGTTCGGCGCCGGAGAATTCCTGGGCATCGTCGCGGTCTTCTTCGACGTGACCAAGCTGAAACAGCTCGAAAAGGCGCGCTCGGAATTCGTCGCCAACGTCTCCCACGAGCTGAAGACGCCCCTCACGTCGATCATGGGCTTCGTCGAGACCCTCAAGGAGGGGGCGATCGACGACGCCGCCAACCGCATGCGCTTCCTCGGCATCATCGAGGACCACTCGAAGAAACTGCACCGGCTGATCGAGGACCTGCTCTCGCTCTCCCGGGTCGAGTCGGGCGCCCGCGAGTTCAAGTCCGAGCCGGTCGACCTCGAAGCGCTGCTTCGGCAGACGCTGCTCTCGTTCGAGCGCGCGATCGAGGCGCGCCGCCTCAAGGTCGAGAGCCGGTTCTCGCCGCGCCCTTTCGTTTTCAGGGCGGACGCCAAGGCGATGGAGGAGATCCTGTCGAACCTCGTCGACAACGCGATCAAGTACAACCGCGAGGGAGGCCGGATCGAGGTCGCCGGTTCGATGGACGCGGCGGCCGTCCGGATCGAGGTCCGCGACACCGGCATCGGCATCCCCGAGGCGGACCTGTCCCGCGTGTTCGAGCGATTCTACCGCGTCGAAAAAAGCCGATCGAAGGAGTCGGGCGGCTCGGGGCTCGGCCTTTCGATCGTCAAGCATCTCGTCGAGCGCCACGGCGGCACGATCCGCGCCGAGAGCCGCGAAAACGAAGGCACCGTCTTCCATCTCAGCCTGCCCCGCGGCTCCTGAGCCCCGCGGCGGCTTGTAAGGGCCGCCGAACGGCGTTATACTGGCTGGATGGAAAGACATTTCGACGAAGAGCTGAAAGACCTGAAGCAGCGCCTGCTGCGCATGGCCGACGTCGCGCAGGAGATGATCGGCCTGGCGGTGCGCTGCCTCGTCGAGCGCGAGCCGGCGCGCGCCGAGGACGTCTTCCGGCTGGAAGAAACGGTGAACCGCTCTGAGGTCGAGATCGAAGACTCCGTCCTCAAGCTCCTGGCGCTGCGGCAGCCGATCGCGCGAGACCTCAGGCTCCTCACCGCGATCCTCAAGATCAACAACGACCTCGAGCGCGTCGCCGACCAGGCCTGCAACATTTCGGAAACCGCGCTCTACCTCCTGAAAGAGCCCCCGCTCAAGCCGCTCATCGACATCCCGCACATGGCGGGCCTGGCGCAGAAGATGATCAAGAACAGCCTCGAGGCGTTCGTGAACCAGGACGCCGCGCTCGCCAAAGAGGTCTGCCTCGACGACGACGCCGTGGACCGCATCAACGACCAGGTCTTCCGGGAGCTCCTGACGTACATGATGCAGGACCCGAAAGCGGTCCAGCGCGCGGTCGACCTCATCCTCATCAGCCGCAACCTCGAGCGCATCGCCGACCACGCGACGAACATCAGCGAGGACGTGATCTTCATCGTTCAGGGCAAAAACGTCAAGCACCACCTCGACGAAGAGACGGGGCCGCCCGCGCATTGAGCGCTCCGGTCCGTGACGCCGCCTGCGTGCTCGCCTCGGGCGGGGTGGAGAGCGCGGTGCTCCTGGCCGGCGCGCGCTCCCGCTGGCGCCGGGTCCATCCGGTCTACGTGAAGGCGGGCCTGCGCTGGGAAGCCGCCGAGCTCCACTGGCTCCGGCGCTACCTGCGCGCGCTCGACGCGGAGCGCCCCGGCCGCCTCGCTCCCCTCAAAATCCTCCGCCTCGACCTGGCGGGCATCTACGGCCGGCACTGGAGCACGGCGGGTCCCGTGCCGGGCGGCCGTTCCCCCGACGAGGCCGTTTACCTGCCCGGCCGCAACATCGCGCTTTTTTCCGCGGCCGCCTGCCACGCGGCCGCGACCGGCGCCGCGGCCGTCGAGATCGGCGTCCTGAACGGCAACCCGTTCCCCGACAGCTCGCCCGCGTTCCTCCGGAAAATGTCCGCCGCGCTCTCCGAAGGCCTCGGGCGGCGACTGCGCCTGGCCGCGCCGCTGGCTTCGATGAAGAAGCCGGACGTCGTCCGCCGGGGCGCGCGCCTGCCGCTCGAGCTGACGTTTTCCTGCATCCGGCCGCGCGACCTGAGGCCCTGCGGCGCCTGCAACAAGTGCGCGGAAAGGGAAAAGGCGTTCCGCGCCGCCGGGAGGAGCCTGTGAAGGTCCTCGTTTTCGGCGCGGGCGGCATCGGCAGCGTCTTCGGCGGGTTCCTCGCGCGCACGGGGCACGAGGTGACGCTCCTGGGGCGGCCGTGGCACCTCGACGCGGTCCGGAAAAACGGCCTCACGATCACGGGCATCTGGGGCGACTACCGGATCAAGGCGTTCGACCTCGAGACGAGCGCCGCGGAGCTGGCGCGCCGGGACCCCTCGTTCGACCTCATCCTGCTCACCGTCAAATCGTTCGACACCGCCCGCGCCGTCGAGGAGCTGGCGCCGCTGATGAAGGAAGAGACGATGCTCGTTTCCCTGCAGAACGGACTCGGCAACGTCGAGACGATCCTGAAGAAGGTGCCGGCCGACCGGTTCCTCGCGGGACGCGTGATCTTCGGCGTCGAGACGGCGCCG
>DATJEK010000176.1:0-32043 GCA_035496715.1 Candidatus Eiseniibacteriota bacterium
CACGATGCCGTGCATCGCCGGATGCTGAGGGCCGATGTTCAGGAGCATCGACCGCGTCTCGGTCGGCTTCAAATTCGGATCGACTGGCTTGCCCATTGAAAACGTCTTCTTCCTAAAAGTTTTTAAACTGCGGTTCGATCAAAGGTTCAAATTTATTCCGCGGAGCGCGTGATCTGCTTCAGGATCGCTTCCTTCAGCCGCGGGTTGTCCGTCAACGAAAGGGTCTTCGTGTAGTACTCGGCGGATTTCTCGAGATCGCGCTTCTGCTCGTACGCCATCGCCAGACTCAGCGAAGCCTTGTAGGACTTCGGATTCGCCTCGAGCGCCCTCTGGTAGCAAGGGATCGCCTTGTCGTGCTGGTTCTGGCGCGTGTACGCCTGCCCCAGGTCGTACCAGGCGACCTCGTCCCCCGGCGCGAGCCGCGTCGCTTTCTCGAGGTACGTCACCGCTTTCGCGTCGTCGCCTTTTTCCTGGTACACGTAAGCGAGGTTCGAGCAGGCGAACACGCTCTTCGGGTCCGCCTCGAGCGCGCGCTCGTACGTCGCGATCGCTTCGTCCAGCCGCCGTTCGCGGCTGTAAAGGTTGCCGAGCGTCAGGAGCAGCTCGATGTTCTTGCCGTCGACGGCGATCCCCTTCTTGTACGCCTCGATCGCCTTGGCGGTCTGTCCCGCTCCCTCGTACGCGACGCCGAGCGTGTGGTGCGTGCTCGAATTTCCGCCGTCGAGCACGACCGCCTTCTGCGCGAACGCGATCGCGCGGTCGTTGTCCTTCTTCTCGCCGTAGACGAGCGAAAGGTTCACGTAGACCTCCGCGCGCTTGGGCGCCAGCTCCGCCGCGCGCTGGAGTTTCTCGGCCGCCTTGTCGTACATCCCTTTTTCGGCGTACGTCACGCCGAGCGAGATCAGCGCCGAGGGGTTCGCCGGCTCGAACTGGACCGCCTGCTCGTACAGCGCGAGCGACTGGTCGATCTTGCCCTGGTAGTACGCCCGGTCGGCTTCGACGAGATATTTGTTGTCGCTGCGGGCCGCCTGCGCGTGTCCGGCCGTTAAGGAAGAGAATGACAGGGCCATGACCAGCGGGAAGACGGCGCGGGCGCTCATCAATTCATCGGCCCGATCAGGGGCTGCCGCTGGTTGTACCGGTAGTCCTTGCGGAGCGCGTGGCCCTCGAAGCTCTCGTACATCAGGATCCGTTTCAGGTTCGGGTGCCCCCGGAACGTCACGCCCATCATGTCCCAGGTCTCCCGCTCGAACCAGTCCGCCGCGGGCCAGACCGGCACGACCGAATCCACCGACGGATCGGTCTCGGGCACGAGCACCTTCACGAAGAGGCGGCGGTTTTTTTCCAGAGAAAAAAGGTTGTAGACGACTTCGTAGCGGAATTCTTTTTCTTCCCAGTGGAGGTAATCGACGGCGAAGAGGTCCATCAGCATGTTGAACCGGAATTCAGGGTCCGACTTGAGCGACGCGGCCAGGGCGCGGGCGCCCTCCCGTTTGACGGTCACCGTGGGACCGGCCGGGAGCTCTTCGGCGGCGGTGACGAGATTGGGATACTTGGCCCGGACGGCCTGCGCGAGAGAAGGGGCGGCGTCCATCAGACCTCCTGCTTCTGTTTCTGGATCTTTTCCTGCAACTTCATCAGGCCGTCGAGCACGTTCTCGGGGCGCGGCGGGCAGCCGGGGATGTAGACGTCGACGGGGATGATCGTGTCGATCCCCATGACGGTCGCGTAGTTGTCGTAGAAGCCGCCGGTGCAGGTGCAGACGCCGAACGCCACAACCCACTTGGGTTCGCACATCTGATCATAGACGCGCTTCAGGACCGGCGCCATCTTGTGGCTGATCGTGCCGACGACGAAGAGGACGTCCGACTGGCGGGGAGAGAAGCGCGGGAAGCCGGCGCCGAAGCGGTCGACGTCGTAATGCGAGCAGGCGGTCGCCATGTATTCCATGCCGCAGCAGGCGGTCACGAACGGATACTGGAAGATGGAGAATTTGCGCGCCCATCCGATCGCGTCGTTGAGCGTGGTCGTCATGAAGTCGAAACGGCCCACATCGACCGCGGGCGCCCCTTCCGCTACTTTTCCCATTCCAACGCTCCCTTTTTCCACGCGTAAACGAATCCCAGGAGAAGCACGAACACGAACGTGAACATCTCGCCGATCCCCAGCCACCCCATCTTGCGCAGCAGCACCGCCCACGGGAAAAACCAGACGATTTCCACGTCGAACAGGATGAAGAGCATCGCGACCAGGTAGAACTTGACCGAAAAATGCCCCTGCGGCCGCGACATCTGGGGCAGGCCGCACTCGAACGGCTGGGACTTGACCGCGGAACCCTTGCCCTTGGGGCCCAGCAGCTTGTTCAAAGCGATGATCAGGCCGGCGATCAGGGCCGAAAGAAGAAACGCCGCCAACAAGCCTAAATATTCGACCGGCTGTTCCACGAAATTCTCCGCTTAGCGCGCCTGGTTTTGAGACCCCAGAAACTTCGGGATCACGTCACGGAGGGTGGCTTCCAGGGGAAAAGGCTTTTCCAGGAATTCGACGTTTCCCAAAGCCATCGCCTGGGCCCTCACCTCGTCGGTCACCTCGCCGGTCATGAACATGACCGGCATCGACGGAAGGACGAATCGGATCTTCTTGGCGAACGTGACCCCATCCATCTCGGGCATCCGGATGTCCGTGATGACCAGGCTGTATCGCCCCGGCTCCCCGAGGATAGCGTCGATGGCCTTGAGCGGATTGGAAAAAAAATCCGCATGGTAGTGAAACTGCCTCATCAAAGACGAAAACACGCTCAACAGCATTTTCTCGTCGTCGATGACGGCGATTCTGATGATCTTTCCGTCGTCCGTCGACATGTTAAAAGTCATTATAAGGGACGCCCCCTTTCGTGTCAATTGTCCGAAGTCCACGAAACAGCTATATATAGGAAGGGTCGGGAAGCGTCCGAAAACGGTTTACGCCGCCTGCATGACCATGCGTTGGACGTTCTGATAGAACTGGATGAGCTTGGCCCATTCCACCGCGCGGATCGGCCGCAGCGCGAAGCGAAGCGCCAGGGAGATCGCGCCTTCGGAAGCGTCGCCCTTGAGGAAGCGGCGGACCACGCCTTCCTCGAGGCCCTGCGCCGCCTGCGAGCCGAGCGTCGTCCGGTAGGCATTGAGGAAATTTTCGGGCGGCGAGTCGGCGTTCACCCGGCCCGCGAAGATCGAGAGGAGGACGGACGTCTTGAAATTGGCCACCTCGCCCGCGAGGAGACCGCTCTCCGGCAGATAGGGGGTCCCCGGCCGCACGCCCGCCGCCGGAGTCAAGTCCAGCTCGCGTGCCGCGAGGCCCGTCGAAGGGTCCGTGGGCAAATCCGTCCGCAGGACGCCCGCCGCGAGGAGGCGCTGGGCCAGCTCCGTCTTCATCGCGCGCGCGACGCGCGATTCGGCGCCGGTCAGGCGGAAGACGACGTTTCGGGCCGCGGCCGTCTTCGTGAGCTCGAGCACTGTCACGAGATAATGGGCGGCGTACACGTCGAACGTCTCGGGACGCGACGGGTCGTCGGGCAGCGCGTCGAGGTTCTTCGCGATCGAAAGAAGCGGCGTCTCCGGATTCTTCGCGAGGTGTTCTTCGAGCGCCGTCCGGACGATCTCGGCGGATTGCTCACGTTCGCGCAGGAGATCCGAAAGCGACGCCGCCCCGAAAAAGATCTCTTCCCTCTTCGCGGACACCTCGGCGGTGACGGGCGGCGACACGCGCAGCGTCTCCTTGGCGACGGCGAGCTCCCCGGCCGTCGGTGTGAACGCCACGGGCTGGCCGTCCTGCAGGACGGGTTCGCGCGTGTCCTTGTCGAGAAGAACGATCGACGGCCCTTCCCGACGGAAGAATCCGGCGCGGTCCTGGCTTTGGATGGCAATCGGCTCCCGCTCGATCGCGCGGGCGAGGACGGCGCGAAGGAAAATCTCCTTCAGCGCCGGATCGCGCTCGAAAGCCCGCTCGAGACTTTCCCAGTCGGCGAGCTCGGGCAGGGCGAGCGGGCCGAGGAAACGGTAAGGCCCGTCCGACGCCAGCCGGGCGCCCGCCTGCTGCTTCTTCTCCGGCCGCGGGACGGCGGAAGCGATCGCGATCGGTTCGGCGGTTTTCACGAAAATCGTCTCGTCACTTTCGGAGGAGAGCTGCTCCATCCCGGTGGACGCGTCGTACCCCGGAAACTGGTGAGCCAGCCCCGCCGTGACGTGCGCGCCGCCCGGCCTCAGCACGCGCCGGATTTCTTCGCCGCTGCGGCGAAGATGCCCTTCGGAGAACCAGCCGTCCGCAAAAACGTATTTGTCGAAGACGAGCCCCATCCGCCCGGAGAGCTCCGCCGGCAATTCGAGGACCGACTGACGGTACGCGTAGATTTCCGGCAGCTTCACGCCGGAGGCCAAGAGTTGGCTGTGAAGCGCGTGAAACGAATCCGCGTCAATCTCCGCCAGATGCAGCGCCCTGAGACGCGGGTAGGACCGCAGAAGCGAGAGGATGTCGTTCGCGTTCCGATAGGGGCCGATCACGAGAGCCTCTTCGCCGTCGAGCGAGGGACTCCATTTTTCGCGCAGCCTTCCGAAGTCGTAGGTGTACATGTGGTGCGTCATCGTCTGGGCGTTTCGGCCTTCTTCGGTCGTGTACTTTCGACCGAGCGCGTCGATCTCCGCCTGCGTCTTCCAGGCGCGAACCGTGATCGGCCTTTCGTCCGGAAAAATGACGGTCAGCACGGTTCGCCAGGGGCCGCGCCCGTAGAAACGGCCGAATTCCGTGAACGCCCCCGCCCGGTACAACACGCCCTTTTCCGCCTCCATCTCGCCGTCGTACGCCTCCGTGTCTCCGCTGGTGAAATAAACGGCGACCCGTCCCGCCTCGCGCCGGACACGCACCTGCGACGGCACGGTCCGGTCGCGCAGAAAGCGCCGCAGGATGCCTTCCAGCGCGCGCTCGACGTCGATGCGAAGCGGCAGTCCCGTCTGCTGCGTCAGCGCGGCCGTCGAGAGGCCGGGGTTCTCGTCCTCGAAGGCGGTCGAGACGCCTTCGGTGCGGTTCAGCTTTTCCACGAGGGCGCGAAGCGTGGAGCCGAGATCGATCCGGTTCGCGAGCCGCGCGCCCGCAATCTCGGCGGGCTCCCGATAAAGAGTCTCCCCCGCCTGGCCGGCGTCGGGAAACTGGTCGTACAGCGCGCTCAAGGTCGCGGCCGTCACGGTTTGATACCGGATCAGGCCCAGATCGCCCAGGCGGTCGGCGAGGTCGCCGCTCTTCTCCGATTCGAACTCCGCGTACACGTTCTCGCTCAGCCGCCGGATGAACTCGGCGCGCTCCTCCGCGGTCAGTTGCTCGAACGCGGTCCGGACGGCGCCGACCTCGCCCTCATCGCGGTCCGCGAGGCGGGCGCCCTTCGCCGGGATCTCGACGTAGAGAGACGTCCGCATCGATCCGTCCGCGCCGCGCGCGTACCGGACGGTCGCCGGCAGGCGCTTCATGAGATTGCCGAGATTCATGAATCCGAGCCCGCCGATCGCGCCCGCGTTCCGGCGCTGGTTCGTGTCGAGGAGATACGAAATGCCTTCCTCGGCGAACCGCTTGGATTCGTTTTGCAAAAGGGCCCAGTCGGCGTCGCCGACGGCGGGCTGGAGAACCTCCAGCTGCAGCACCGGCCGGGCCGAGCCTTCGCGCTTGAACGTCGTGAACGAAACCGTCGCCACGGGCCGGGGATTGTCCTTCGAGACGGAGTGCGACTGCGCGTTGTAGATCATCTCCCAGGCGGTGTAGTTGTATTCCCGGGGGAGCCCGAACGCGTACACCGGTTTCGGCAGGCCCTTCTTCCAGTCGGACGGATAGACCTCTTCGTAGGCCGGCACGACGGGCAGCGGCTCGGAAAGCTCTTCCGCGCGGATCGCGGCGGCGCCCGGCGCCGACAATTCGACGACGTCCCCGCTTTTGCCGGCCAGCCGGGCGCCCAGGGCGTAATAATTCTTCCACTCCGCCTCGACCTCGGCGTACGCGCGGCCGGCCCGCTCCCGCAGGGCCGGCGCGTCGAGACCGGCGAGGTCCGACGCCGTCTTCGTCATCACGGCCTCCTTCTCGGCGGCCGACAGACGCGTTTTTCCGGCCAGGCCGCCGACGCCGTTCAGGCGGGCGAGGATGAACCAGTACCAGCTGGAGTCGTACCGAACGGCCGCCGAAAGGACGTTGAACAGGACGTAGACCGTGTTGAGCTCGGGGTCGCGCATCGTCGAAAGCTCCGCCAGCTCCTCCTCCAGTTCCTGATCCGGCAGGCGGCGGCTTTCCGCGGTCTCGAGCGTCCTGCGGCGCGTCTCATGCTCGAGTTCGTGCCGGATCACGATTTCCTTTAAAGAAGCCCGCATCGCCTCGCGCGCCGGCGCCGGAAACGCCCGCTTCAGAAGCGCGGAGCGGAGCGACAACGCGGTCGCGGCGGCCTTCCGGCCGGGCTCCGACTGGATCAGCGTCCGCGCGGATTCGATCGGCGTCTCCCGGCCCGCGAGCATGGGCAGAAGCCTTTCGTCGACGAGGCGGTCCAGATTGAGGGGAACGAAGGCCACGAAATCGTTGTGGTCGGAGCTCCAGCCCATCGTCGTGGGCCCGCGGCCGTTCTCGTCCGAGGTCAGGCTCCGCACGGAAAGAATGCGCACCGGACCCAGCGCCGTCGGCCGGGTCTCCTCGCCGTCGATCCGGAAAAATTCGAGCGGCTCGCGCTCGCTGCGGACGAAGTCGGGATTCAGCTCCAGGAGATAACCGGAAGGCATGAGCGCCTTGTCGCTGTAGGCGCGCATGGCTTCGATGAACGGATAGGTGTCGTACTCGTCCTTGCCCGCCAATTCGCGCTCGAGCCAGTCGGAAACCCCCGCGGCGGCGGGCGCGTCGGGCGTCTTCGCGAGCGCCGCGAGATTTTTCCGGAATTCGCGCGCGGCCTCGATCACGTTCGCCGGGCGCTTGGCGGCAAGCCTGGCGCCGGAGATGCCGTAGAGGCTTTTCCACATCGTTTCGATCCGGCGATAGGCCGTCTCCCCCGCCGCGACGATCGTCGCGTCGGTTTCCGCGGACAGCCCCGTAACCCGTTTCATGATCTCCAGCTTCTCCGTGTCGCTGAAGCGGGTCTTCGGCCGGAGGCGCTGCCAGCCCACGAGCGCGGCCAGGATCACCCAGTCGTACGTCCGATCCCAGCGGAGCGCGTTCGAGACGGCGTTGAAAAGCTGGTAGCGGACGTTCAGCCCCGGATCGCGGAATCCCGAGAGGTACGCGATTTCCTCCTCGAAGTCCAGGTCGGAGGGACGCCCGTTGCCCGAAGAAAGGAGGATCCGCCGGCGCGCCTCGTGCTCGAGCTCGTGCCGGACCGCTTTTTCGACGACTTCGGCGAGAAGCTCTTCGCGGGCGGGATTCGTGAACGCCCGGCGGATCAGCTCGCGGCGCAGCTCGAGTCCCGTGCGCACGGCCTCGCGCCCCGGCTCGGTCCGAGTCAGTGCCTCGTTCGGCACGAGCTCCGGCGCCGTGCCCGCCACCAGCGGCGCCAGGCGGCGGTCGACCAGGAGCTCCGCGTTGCGCGGAAGCACGACGCTGTAATCGCTGTGCAGGGAGTTCCATCCCATGATCGTCGGCCAGGAACCGTCTTCCTGGAACGTCAGCCCCTGCGCGAAAAAGACGCGCACGGGCCCGGCCGCGGTGGGCCGGATCTGCGTGGAGAGGATCCGGTAGAATTCGAAAGCGTCCTTTTCCTCGTCGGGATACCCGCTGCCCCGCTCGAGGAAGTAGCCGCGGGGGATGAGCGTCTTTTCGTTGTATTCGCCGATCGCGGCGATGAAGGCGGCGGTGTCGGCCGCCGTCCCCCCGGCGGCCCGGCCCGCCAGCCACTCGGCCGCTTCCGACGCGACGGGGAGATCCAGGGCGGCCAGCCTTTTCGCGAATTCCCTCGCCTCCGCCAAAAGATCGGGCGCCGCTGCGAGCCTGGCCCCGGTTTTTTCGAGCGTGATCCCCCAGCCCGCGGGCGCCTTCTCGTCCGGATACATCACGGCGCCGGCCGACAGGACGCGGAAACCGCGGGACCCGTAGTACTCGCGGGCGGCCTCCGGAGAAGCGAATGTGTTCGCGAGCACGCGCTCGAACGTGACGACTTTCGCTTCGGCGGTCTCGAGCTTCTCCGCGGACTCGGCCAGCAGGGAGTCTTTCTGCGCAGGGCCGACCCGGAGGATGAACCCGCGGCGGCCGAGGAGCTCGTTGGCCGCGGCAAAATCGTCGGCCGCGAGCGCGGCGCGCAGCCCGTTGATGAACGCGACCGAGCGGCGGCTCGCTTCGAGCTGTTTGACGATGTCGTCGTGAAACGGCGAATCGGGCGCGTGAAGGACCAGCGCCGCGCGGCCGCCGGGTCTCAGCACGCGGAACATCTCGGCGGTCGCCCGGTCGCGGTCCGCGTAGTCCACGCCGAACGTCGAGAACACCGCGTCCAGCTCGCCGTCGCCGAATCCGGTCGACTCCGCGGCGGCCTTGCGGTACCGCACGCGCTCGGCGCCCGGGATCCTGGAGGGGTCGACGTCGACCAGGTCGAGCGCGTTGACCTCGGCCCGCGGCAGCGCCTTCGACAGCGCCCGCGAAACCCAGAGGTCGGCGCCCGCGCCGATGTCGAGGAGACGCCGGCCCGAGGCGTCGCCGTACGCGCCCTGCAGCGATTCCAGCACGAAGAGATAGACGAACGCCGGATACTTGTCGAACGCCCCCTCGTACCGGCCGGCAGGACGGCCCGATTCCCAGAACTGCGTCCACATGCGGCGCACGGCCTCGTCGGCGGCGGCAGTCTCCGCCAGGCGCGCGCCCTGCCCTTGTTCCTCGCGGAACTGCCTGGCCCCCTCCGAATCGATCCCGAGCTGCGCGTCCACCCGCGGTGAAAAGTCCGCGTAAAAAACGTCCTCCGCCGCCTCGCGGATCGTGCCCGGCTGAGTCATCAATACCGTCAGGATCGGAGCGACCGTTTCGATCGGCGCGTTCCGCGCGAGATTGCGCAGCGCCTCCCGGCTGACGCGGTTGTCGTTGATGTTGAACACGAATTCGATCAGGAGCCTCGTCGCGACCCCCTGCGCCTCCCCGGCCGCCGCCCCCAGGATCTGCAGCGCCTGCGAAGCGATGATCCGCCGCTGGCCGCCCACCCGCACGAGATCCGCGAGATTTTCCGAATCGAAGTCTTCCGAAGCGAAATATTTCAGGATGCCGAAAAGAATGATCGGCTCGGTCCGGGGATTGGCCAGGAGCGTGGTCAAAAGGTCCTCGAACACTTCGCGGCGCTCCCGGTCCGGCAGGCTCGCCAGCGCGCGCAAGGCCGCGAAGCGGACTTTCCGGTCGGTGTGGATGATCGCGAGCACCGGCATCCGCCGCAGCGCCCCGTCGAGGTTGCGACCGGGAATCGCGAGCCCGATCCTGTCGATCAACCGGATGAGCTTCGCCGACACCTCGGGCGTGTCCTCCTGGCGCAGTCCCTCGGCGACGGCCTCGGCCATCTCCCGGTCGCTCATCTTGGAAAAATCCGGGACCTGGTCGCCGACGAAAGAGGTGTAGAGATGGAGGAGATCCAGCGGCTCCAGGTCCTGCGGACCCCGCGACGCGAGATAATCGTTCAGCCGATCGATCGCCGGCAGCGACTCCTCGAAGGTCGGCGCGTCGACGACCGCGCGGGCGAATTCCTGGATCTTCTCCTCGCGGGAATCGGCGAGGCGGGCCCCCGCCGGCGTCTGAACTTCGAGCGGCCATTTCTGTCGTTCCAGAAAATCGAGCATCGCGTCGGCCACGCGGTCGGTCGTCTCGCGGGGCGTGTCCGCGCCCTCGCCCGCCTTGCGGTCGATCTCGGTCTTCACCCAGTCGTAAAACGCCTCGTCGGCGACGAAGCGCCCTTCCTGCCCGACGCGCTTCTTGAACGGTCCGACGAGGAAGAAATAGCGCTTCAGGTCGGAGTCTCCGCGGAACGTGTCCGCCAGGTCCTGCCAGTTGAGTCCGACCGGCGCCGTCTCGGCTTCGGGAGCCGGCGCGGAAGGCGCCCCGTCCTTCGGCGCTTCGGCGTAAGCGCCCTTTCGCTCCAGTGCGGCGCGCGTGACCGACCAGGCGCCTTCGAACGTCAGCGTCAGCGTCCCGTCGTCGGCGACCGCGCCCGCGTCGAAGTACTGCGACTGGAAAAGAGTCGACGGCTTCACCACCGTCACCGCGCCGGGCTCGGCCTCGGCGTACGGCCGCAGAGACGAGAAGCCCGCCGAGTTCGACGTGAGATAGACCTTGGGGGCCATGGCCGCCAGGCGGATGATGGCCTTGGCATAAGCGAGATTCATGTCGTAGCCCGAACCGTTGTAGCCGGAATACACGTACGCGCCGTTCTCGCCGAGCACGACGACGGCGTTGGCGGCCTGGCGTCCCTGCTCGCCGTAGATCTGGATGAAGAACGAGGTCGTCTCCGCGCCGGTGACGAAGGGCATCTCGCGGTGGATGCCGGTCGGCGCGAAGCAGCCCGGCACGTTGAGGCCCGCGGTCGCCTCGGCCAGAAAATCTTTTTTCAGCGTGACGCGGAAATCCGCCGGCGCGACCGAGCCGGGGCGCTTGGACTCGACGGCCTGCATGTTGCTCAGGATTTCCTCGAAGCGGTCCTCCTGGTCGCCCGAGAGGACGGGGCGCGCGCGACGGAGGGACTCGTAAAAAGCGCGGGCCTTCTCGAACGTGTCGAGCCGCCCGGGCGTCGTCGCGATGCCGACCGGCGTCCCGTCGAGCTCGTCGACGCCGAGCGAGACGGCGATCTCGGTCATTTCGTACGCCATGTGGAACATCTGCTCCTTCTTGGCCTCTTCCGTGATCCCGTCGGACAGCCGGATCGCGAAGTCGATGCCCTCCGTCCACAGCTTCGGGTCGTATCCCGCGGCGATCAGCGCGTCGAGCGTTTCCCGGTTGGACCGGGCGCGCTCGGCGCGCCAGCCGAGACGGCCTTCCGCGTTGAGCCGCGCAGTGAGCGCGTTCACGTCGCCCGCCGCGATCCCGTTGACGTAGGCGCCCGCCCGGGCCTTGGCCGCTTCCACGGCCGCGGGACCCGCGGCGGCCGAGCCGGCCTCCGCGTAAGCGGCGAACAGGCGGTCGAGATACTGCCTGAAAAATTCCCGCGCCAGCGACGGCTCGTCGAAGCCGCTCGCGTGCTCGAGCGTGGACACGACGGAGACGACCGTGAAGATCTGGCGCGACACGCCGGCGTCGGCCAGCAGCGATTCTTCGCCTTCGGCGATTTCACGCTGGAGGAAGTAACGCAGGAGCTCCCGTCTTACGACCGTGAGCTCTCTCGTCATCCGGCCCTGAAGCTTGCGCTTCTGGGAACTCGTTTCCGCGCGGACGATCTCGCCGAGGAGCCCGTTGACGGCGGTGAACGCCGCCGTCAACGCCGCCGTCAGCGCCTCGCGCCGCGGGCTTTCCGTCCGGTCCGACGCGGCCAGGCCGCGGATGTTCACGAGCTCCAGGTAGTCGTCCGCCGCGTCCATGCGGACGCGCAGGTCGACCGAGCGGTCGGCGACGAACGCGCGGAATGCGCCGTCCTCTTCCCCGCCGACGAACTCGAGCGCGTTTTCCAGCGTGTTGACGTAATTCAGCGTTTTCGCGTGCAGGACGTCGAGGCCGAGGCCCGTCACCGCGGCGTAGCCGAACGGCGAGCGGTAGAGGTTGTGATTTTTTGAAGGCGAAATGAGGTCGATCAGCGCCTCGTAATTGGGCGCGTGCTCCTTCCAGAAAGCGAGGTCCTCGACGAAGCCCGCCAGATCCTCTCCCGTCCGCAGAAGACCGAAGAGATCCGTTCCCATCAGCGCGGTGAAGAGCCCGGAGTCGACGCTCTCGGCGAGGCGCACCACGTTCACGGGCTCGGTGCGCACGCGCGCCAGCCGGGGATGGCGCACGATGAGGTTCAGGAACGAGTCGCCGCCGAACCAGGCCCGGTACGGCGCGGCCGAACCTCCCTGCCCGCGCTCCGGCAGGAATTCCTTGAGCGCCTCGACGAAGGCCGCGGGCTCGTGCGGCGAGTTTTCGACGCCGAGATAGTCGGCGCGGCCGTGGCGAAGCTCGTAGAGACGGGCCGCGGTCCTCTCGAAGAGCGGCTCGTCGCGCCCGCGCAGCTCCTCGAGCTCGTCGAGCGTCTTCGCCGTGTCGCCCTTCATGATCTGGGAAAGGAGCGCGCGTTCGGGATCGAGATCGTAGACGGTGACGGACTCGCGCCGTCCCTCGGGATAGACGAAATCGTACGGCGGATCGTAGCGGAAATCGGGGATCGCCTCGCGGATCCTCCGAAGCGACGCCAGGATCGGATCCTCCGCGCCGGCGGGCCTCGAGTCCAGGTGCTTCAGGATCTCCGGTCCGTGGGCGATCGAAAACCGGTAGCGGCCTTCCTCCGCGAGCGCGCGGATGAAGGGCAGCGCATCGGTCCGCGCCGACAGGCGCGCGTAGTCGGCGAACGCGGCCGGCTCGAAGCGCGAGAACGGTTCGGCGTTCGGCAGGCGCATCACCGCGTTCTCGAACGCGACGATGGCCTTCACGACCGCGGCCGGATCGGCGCCCGGCAGCGCCTCCTCGACGAGCGGCGCGAGCGCGCGTCCGGCCGTCGCGAACTGGGCGTCGGTGATCCCCTCGCGATTGAGAAACGTCGTCAGGAGCTTCGGCGCGGAGGCCCGGATTTCGCGCCGCGTCTCCTCGGGCACCGCGTCGACCGCGCCGAGGATGATGAGCGTCGCGCGGAAATCCCCCCATTCGCCGGTTCCCGAGCGGCGCAGAACCATGCGGAGGATCTCGGCGCGCAGCGACTCGTTCTCCGTCCGGCGCAGGATGTCCTCGATCGCGTCGTAAGCGCTCGCCGGCAGGGGGATGTTCTGGGGCAGCATGCCCAAAAGGCCCATGACGTAGGACTGCCGCGTCTCGTCCTGGCGCAGAAGATGGAGCGCCAGCGCCGTGAGCCCTTCCTGAACGGCGAAAAAGACGGGATTCGGCTCCCGCACGGCGTCGTATGAAATGTCTTCCGGGCCCCCGGGCCGGAACCCGCTTTCCTCGGAAGCGCGCGCGATCGCCGCGTGATTCGGCGACGCCGCCCGCTCCGCCGCGGGAAGCCCGAGGTATTCCTCGAGCGCGGCCTGAGCGCGGGTCCGCGGATGGCTCTCACGCAGATCGGGACTCACGGGCCGGACTCCCTGGTCGACGAGACTCCGGAGAAACGCGGTCCATTGCGGCTTTTCGATCTCCTGAAAGTACCAGTTCTGCGGATCGCCCTTCAGCGTCTCGAGGATCTGCGTCAGTCCGGGCACCGCGCGCAACGCCTCGGTCTGGGACGCGTCGAGCGACGCGATGAAGCGCATGAGCGGCGCCTCGTCTTCGGCGCCCCGGTAAAGGTTCGGCGTCGGAAGGAACGGCCTCTCACCCGAGTGGCCGGGCTCCCGCCAGGCGTTCGCGAAAAGGATCGGAGCGAGCTCCGCTCGGAAATCGGGCCGCCGCTCGGCCAGCCAGAAGAGAAGGTATCCGAGCGCGATCGTCTCGTCCCGGTGCTCTTCGCTGACCATGAGCCGCCGGACCGCGGCCTCTTTCAGGTCGGATTCGAGCCGGCCGAGCGGAGCGGGCTCGCCGGCGAGGAGCGCCGCCGCCGGATGCGCGGCGACCACGGACCAGCGTTCCTGGACCGGACGGCCCATCTGAAGCGGCAGCGCGGGGTCGAGATATTCCAGGGCGGATTCTGCGGAGAGCGCGGCGTTTCCGAGGAGATCTCCGCCCAAACCGGCCGCGGCAAACGCGGCGGACTGCCGTTCGAAGCCGGCGCGCAGGCGCGACAGGAGCCTCCGCTCGGTCCGCGCGACGAGGGCGGCGAAAACCGGGCCATAGTACTCGGCCGAATCGCGGACGGGAAAACCGAACGCGTACTGGAGCCGGTACAACGCGTCGTTGGCGCGTGTCAGCTCCTCGAAACGGCGCTGGCGGTCCGCGAGCGCGGCGCGCTGGCGCTCGTACTCTTCGAGCGTGGGCCCGCGAGGAAAATCCGATCCTTCGTTCAAAAATTCGAGCGCCAGGGCCAGATAGGCCTCGGCCGCGTCCGCGGAAAGCGCCTTCGAGGCGACGAGCTCGGCCAGGCGCGGCCGCGCGGCCGCCTCGAGGTAAGCCGCGTTCAGCTCGCCGATCAATCCGCGGTCCGCGGCGGCCGACTCACGGAGGGCGCGGACCGCCGTCCGGATCGACTGGATCGACTCGCGCGCCGCCTGGTCGACGTCGGCTCGCAGGTCCCGGCGAAGCTCGGCCGCGCGCTCCGCCTCCCTCGCGTCCCATTCCTCGAGTTGGGTCCGGCGCTCGGCGACGGTCCCGGCCCGCTCGGCGTTCCGCGCGAGATCGGCCGCGGCCTTCTTGGAAGCTTCCGAAAACCGGCGCGTCCACCACCACTTTTTCGCTTCCTGCCCTCTCAGCCGGTCCGCTTCGGCGGATAGCCCGGCCGCTTCCGTCTCCAACTGCCGGCGCTCGGCCGCGATCCCGGCGCGCGTCCGGGAAATCCGCCCGAACCACTCCATCGTCCGGGCGACCTGCGGGTTCGCCGTGACGGACTGGTCGAGACCGGATTCGAGCGCGGCGATCCGTTCGGCGGCTTCCGCCAGCGACAGGCGCGCCCCGCGCGGACTCGCCGGAGAGACCGACGCGGGTCCCGTGACCGGCCGCTGCGAGAGCACGGCCATGTCCAGGATGTTTTGGGCGAACTTTCGTTTCTGTTCCCGGACGAGGATGTCCCGGTCGAGGCCGGCCGGAATCCTGTTCATCCCGCCCCGGTCGACGATCACGATCTCGTAGCGCTCCGCGGCCGGCGCGGAGACGGCCGCCCCCTCGCGGGCGCGCAGGAGCGCGTTCTCGGGCTTCACGTCCGTGTAATAGAGGTTGATCTCGGGCCGCGCGAGGTCGTCCAGGGCCTCGTTCACGAGCGTCGTCACGTCCGCGGGCGTCAGGACGCCGCGCGTCACGGCGTCCTCGATCCGCTCCCCGTCCACCCATTCCACGAGAAGCGCCGACACGTGCGGCGGATTCGGGTCGTTCATTTCTGCCGTCGTGAAAAGCCGGTACGCGCCGTTCTCATACCGGTAGGCGCCCAGCGCCCGGACGACGTGGCGGCTGGCGGCCCGGTCGGCGGGCGACGCGCCGGAAAGCTCCGCCGTGACGTCCTTGCCTTCCAGCGGAAACTTGAGCCCCGCCTTTCTTCCGTCGGCGGTCAGGACGACGTAGACTTTCCCCTGGCTCCCGGCGACGGTCGTCCCGGTGAAGGTGAGCGAAGGATCGATCTCGTGCACGCGCTCGAAGTCTTCGGCGCGCGCCGGGGTCTCGCGGATCTCCACCCTCGGCGTGAGCTCGTCTTGGGCCGCGAGCCGCGCGCCGTCGGGATGCTCCTCGATCTTCCAGCCTGCGCCCTCTCGCCGCAGCGGAGCGCCGTTGCGGAAATGAAAGGTCGCGATCGGCCGCGCGGTCTCGGCGGAAAATTCGAGCGTGATCCCCTCCGCGTTGCCGCGGAACGCGGCGAGCGGGTTGAACGACGAGACTTCCGTGAAGCCGGGCTTCACGGCCGACGTCGCGTCCGCCTGCTCGAAGCCGTTGGCACCGCCCCAGCCCATGACGAATTCGTGGTCGGGTCCGGCGCCCAGGCGCCAGGCGCCGTTCCGCTCGTTCACGTCGATTCGCAGGACGCCCGGGATCTCCCGGACGATCCACCCTTCGCCGCGTCCGGCCTGCTCGGGGGTGAGCACCCATTTCCAGTCGGACGACAGATTGTTCCGGATGGCGGCCACCAGCCGATCCTTGAACGGATTTTCGCGCAGGAACCCGCCGCGGAGGCCCCACGCGAAGCGGTCCCGGTCTTCGCGGGAAAACGGCGGCTCGTAGCTGAGTTCGAGGTGCGGCTTCTTCGCTTTTTTCATCCAGTCCTCGGTGAAGCGCAGGTTCGCCTGCATGCGGTAGGCGACCTCGGTGAGAGGCACCGCGCGGCCCGCGGGGCCCGCCTCGTCGTCGACCAGACGGACCGTGTAGCGGGACAGCACGTCCTTTTCGGCTTCCGTCAGCGCGGACTGCCGCGCGATGAAGAAGACCGCTTCGTAAAGTCCCGCCTCCGCCGCGATTCCGACGTTCGCCAGGTAGCGCTGGCCTTCTCCCTCGAACCAGTACTCCTCCACGACCCGCCGCGGCCCGCCCGGATACGTCTTCCTCTGGACGATCGGCAGGCCGGACCGGAGAACGCCGTTGATGATGCCGGCGTTGTTCGGCTTGAAGAGCCACGCGAAGTAGTCTTCGATATTTTTTTGCGCGTCCGCGAGCCGCGCGCCGAAATACCCGGGGAAATCGTCGGGGCCGGGCCCCGAGTAGGGCGGGTACGACCCAGGGATGAGCGGCCGCTTGTGGGAAGTACCCAGCACCTCGCCTTCGGCGAGCAGGGCGAGGAACGACCAGGAGTCCGGCACCTTGTGCGCGAAATAGGTCAGCGTGACGTCGGGGTTGAGCCCCGCCTCGGCGATCGCGCGCTTGAGCCAGAAGCGCGTCCACCAGCCCTGCTCCGCGGCGATCTCGCCGAGCGTCTTCATCTTGCGCGCGGAATGGATGCGCACGTCGGGGAACGAGTCCGCGATGGTCTTGCGCGCCTTTTCGGTGAGGTACGGCGCGATCACGTGGATCGTCTTCTTCCCCGGCAGCTGTTTGACCATTTCGTGAATGCGCGTGTAGATCTGCGAGCCCGAGAAGGAGGCGTCCTCGGCGAGCAGGTAGGTCTGCCCGTCGCGGACCGGCTGATAACGGTTGTTCAGCTCCACGACGTCTTCGGGCGCGTGTTCCCGCAGGCCGTTCTCGACGGCGATCCGGTACGCCCAGGGCGCGCTCTTGCCGCGCTTGTACGTAGGGTCCACGCGGTCGACGACGCGGATGTAGGAGCCCGTCACCTCCTTGTTGAATTCCGCGGAGGCCTCCTTCATCGCCTTCTCGAATTCTTCCTGGGTGACGCGCGTGACGTTCTTGAGGAGGAACTTGGCGACCCACTGGAACCAGTACGGCTGCGCTTCGACCCACGCCTTCGCGTCGTCCTCAGGGATCGCGTTGTCGATGACCGGACGCGGCGCCTTTTCGGCCAGACGGGCGCCCTCGGCCGCCGTCCTTTCCGCCGAGCGGTCGATGCCCCGCAGGAACTGCCCGAACGAGACCATCGCGTCGGGATCGCTGACGCGGTAAAGGCCGGTGCCGGCGAACCCGCCGTCGGGAATGACCGCGGCGCCGGGGATCTCGAGCCGGCGCGTGGCCGGTCCGGCCGGGAGGCTCTCGGAAACGTAAACGGTCCCCGGCTTGCCGAGCGCTCGCAAGAGCGAAACCGTCTGGAGATAGGCGTTGAGGAGCGCCGTGCGGTTCATCGGTTCGAGGAGACCCTTGGCCGTGAAGAAATCGCGCGACGCGAAAAGGTTCGCGTACGTCACGTGCCGGTGCAGCAGGATGTCCGCGCGTCGCCCCTCGGCCTTTTCCCGGACCCTCGCGAGCGAGTCCGGACGGGAGGCGTCCGCGAAAGCGGCTTCGAACGTGAGGCCCCGCCTTTCCGGATGCCTCGAAATCTCGCCGAGGAAGACCTCGTTCGACTCCGCCACGATTTGGGGCTTGCGGTCGAGACCCACGACCCTCACGCGCCAGCGCCCGACCCCTTCCTTCCCCGCCTCCTCGGCGAGCGTCGCGTAAAAAGCGTCGACCGCCTGCACGGCCTCCAGAGGCTTTTCGCCGCCCAGGCCGAGCGCGTAGATCGTGACCTCGGGCGAAGGATCGTTCATGCGTTCGCGGATGAGCGCGCGGTACTCCTTTTTCAGGAGCTCGAGCTGGCGGGCCGCGTCGGCGTCGACCTTGAAACCGAACGAGGCGTCGAAATCGAGCATGATGTTGGCGGAAAGATAATCCTCCAGGTCTTCCGCCCGGAAACCGAGCCAGGCGAGCGTCTCGGACGTCTCCCCGAGCGTCTCAGTCAGCCGTCTTTCCCGGTCCGCGTCCGGGATCTCCGGATAGGCGAGGCGGGCGCCCGAAAGCTTCTCCAGGTGACGGACGGCGACGGCCAGCGCCGAGCGGGCCTCTTCCGGCAGCGAGCGGACCTGGGAGTCATGGGAAAGCACGAACCGCGCGGCCGACGTCCACGACGAGGCGGCCGCGGGCACGTCGTCGCGGATCGACGACGCCGCGAATTCTCCGAGATCCCTCGAGAAGGAAAGCGTGCGGCGATAGTACATCGCCGTTTCCGTTCCGGACGGATCGACCCTTCGGAACTGCCCGAGCGCCTCCGTCAGCGCGTCGAACGCCGCGCTCGCGTGCCACTTGTCGCGCCAGAATGATTCGGGGCGTTCGCTCCACCCGGCCGCGACGCGGATCGCCCAGTTCTCGACGTCCGCGGCGAACCGCTCGACTTCGGCTTCCCGGGGCGAGCCTTCGGCGAGCTCGAAAAGCCCTCTCTCGGCCTCGATCGCCGGACGCCAGAAAGATCCGTAAACGCTTTCGACCTCCCGCTCGTCCCTCACGAGGTGCCGCGGCAGGGTCCGGCCGCCGGCGCGCAGCACCCGGTCGAGGTCGGAGGCCGAAGCGCTCACTCGCAGGTCCGACATCGCGTCGAGCCGGCGGATCAGGCCTTCGGCCTCTTTTTCGGCGCTGAGCCTGGCTCCCGCCAGGCCGTAATTCCGGCCCGGCGAATACACGAAACGCCGGATCTCGGACTCGGGGATGCCCAGGAAGCGGCCCATCGCCCAGTGGAAGTCGGGGTCGAGCGGGGCACGGTCGTATCGGACGAACTGGCGGGCCAGCTCGCGCGTGAGCGCGGCGTCTCGTCCCACGAGATAATGCGGCACCTGCCCGAAGTGGGCCGGGTGCAGCGTCAGGACCGTCAGACCCCTGCGCCGGGCCTCGTCCAGGAGCGCGAGGGCGAGCGCGTCGACGTTCGGCGTCATCGAAATGTACGCGCCCGTTTTCTTCGAGCCTTCGGCCATCACGGCGGCGATGTCGTCCGAGGGCCGGCGCGTCGCGGAAGACGGGTAGCGCACGGCCGCGGTCGGCGTGAAACCCCTCCACCGGGCGATGGCGTTCTCGATCCGGTCGCGCGGGACGTCCCGCTTCTTCTCTTCGGCGTCGGCCAGCGCCCCGGCCGTGATCCAGAGGATGTCGACCCACGTTTCGGTCTCGGGCCGCCCGGCGACCTCGTCGTCGATGCCGTTCGCGGCCATGAGATCGGCGGCTTCGCGGAATTTGCCGTCGGTCATGAGATTCAGCACCCGGCCCCGCATCGAAGCCAGCTCGGCCGGGTCGGCATAGGACCTCGCCGCCAACCGCGCCCCCGCGGCGGGCGCGCGGCGCACCGCCATGAAAACTTCACCGAGGCGGCGCTGGCCCTCGCCGGGCGCCTGCCCGTCCAACAGCGTCTCCGCCACCCGGTGGAAAAGAGAGCCTTTGCGTCCCTGCGCGCGGACGACCTCGGGGGTCTGGCCGGCGAAGTAGCGCTGGACGTCGCCGCTGCCACCGCCGAGGACCGCGTCGCGGACCCCGAGCGCCAGCAGCGCCTCGACGAGATGCTCGATCGTCGTCTCCCCTTTCCCGGGGTCGTTGGGATCACCGGAAAGCTGGACGACCACCAGACGGCCGCGGGCGTCATAGCCGTAGGCGGACAGCGAAGCGCGCTGCGTGGCGGGCCAGCCGATGGCGTTGCCGAAAGCCGGTTTGGCGCCGAAGCGGATGTCGGAGACGCGGCTCACGCCGTCCTTCACCAGAAGCGGGCCCGCGAAGCCGTTCCGCACCGGCAGCTCTCCCTCGGCCTTCCCGTCGGGACCGATCGTGAGCGGAAACACGCTGCGCTTGCCGGCGTCGAAGCCGATCACCCAGTACTCGCCCTGCGGCGGCTCGTAGACGGGCTGGTTCACGCCGCGTTTTCCGGCCTGTCGCATGAGGAGGCGGCCGTCCGTCACCGTCAGCGTGTTGGGCTCCCAGCCGTGGCCCTGGCTCTTGTTGAAGGCCGCGACGACGAGCGACGGATCGGGCTCGCGGAGGACCCAGTCCTGCACGGTGTGGCCGGCGACGGGATCGTGGTCGGCCATCGGGAACACGATGTCCTTTTCGAACACGGCCGGGTCGTGGCGCTGGACGAAATCGTACCCGTCCGGATCGATGAACGTCGCCTCGCCGCGCGCGCGGACCGAGGCGTCCTCCACGCCGATCGCGCGGACCTCGACGCCCGGCGCGATCTCGCGCGGATCCGAAAACGAAAGACGCCCGTTCACCTTTTTCATCCCTTCGGGCAGCGGGAACCGCGAGTACAGGACGGGCTCGGCGAGACGCGCGCCGAAAAGGTAAAACTCGATGTGCTCGATATTTTTCAGGTTAACCTTGTCCAGATCCACGTCGATCCGGAAAACGGAGCCGTCTTTGTCCCCGATCTCGTCCATGCGGTTCAAAAGCTTCCACCCGACGCCGCCGCCCATTTTTAGAGTCATTCCGGCGATGCCGGCCAGCCCCTTGCCGAGGCCGCCGAGCTGATTCGGGTCGTCGCGCTTCAGCGCGGTCCGCACCTCGCCCTCCCGATACGGGGCCCCGTTGGCGGCCATCCGGACGGTGACCCGTTTCTTTTCCTGGCTCACGGTAAACTCCAGCTCGAGCGCGGTGTCGTACGGGCGGTTATTTTCTTCCTCTTCTTTTTTCCTCATCAGGTAGGCGTCGATCGCGTTCTCGACCGCGGGGATCAGCATCTCCTGGAACCACAGCTTGAGATCCGTCCTGGCGACGGCATTTCGGTTTCCGCCGGCGTCCAAACGCGTCAGGATTTCGTCCGCCAGCCGGTCGGTGACGGGCGCCAGCCTCCTGGAAAGCTCGCTGAAGACCATCATTTTCGTGGCCTTGAGCCGCAGATACCCCTGCATTTCCGGCAGTTCGAACGAAAGCCGGGCGGACGCGAGCCGCGCCCCCGGCACGCGCGCTCCCGCGGGGACCGCCGGCTCGGGCGGAGCCTGCGGCGCGGGCGGGGCCTCCCTGCCTTCGAACGCGCGGCCCGCCAGGAGGACGACGAGATTCACCGCGGCGGTCACGAGGATCGGATACACGAGCAGGTTCCCGAAGACCGCGCTGCCGTAGAAAATCAGCGCCGCGGTCAGGACGGCCGCCTGCAATCCCAGCGCCGCCGCGGCCGGCACGAAATAAGGCGGCAGGATCCCCGGCGTGCTGCCGTCCCGCTTCTTGGACGTGATCACGAAGGGCGCGTTCGGCTGAAAGAGCGCTTTCACGAATGCGACGAAGAAGTAGGGCGCGATGAAAAGGTTCATCGCGGCGGTCTGCAGATAGAACTTCTTGTTCGAGGGCTCGATGAAGTATTTCGTCTCCCACCAGAGACGGACGGCGAGCGGGACGAGCCCCGCGAAAAACACCGCCGTGTCCCGCGTGACGGGCAGCGAGTGGTCGGTCAGGATCAGCGCGGCCGTCACGAGCTGTCCCGCGACGAACGCGGTGCCCCAGAGGTAATGGGTCAGCGAAGAAAGATAATGGACGGCCTGCCGGGGACCGAAGCTCGGCAGGAGCCGGCGGTAGTTGCGCAGAAGCAGGCTGAGCGAACCGGACGCCCAGCGCATCTGCTGTTTCAGGAAGGTCTCCCAGGTCGCCGGCACCTCGCCGCGCGCGATGACCTCGTCGAAGAAGACGCCTTTTTTCCCGAGCGCGTTCAGCTCGAGCGAAAATCGGAAATCCTCGGCCGGGTGCACCGGATAAAACCCGACCTCGTCGAAAAGCCCGCCGCGGAACGTGGTGTGGGAGCCCACGATGAACGGCATGTCGAGGCCGTAAAAGCCGCGCTCGGTGACGCCGAAGAAGGACTCGCTGCCGAAGCTCGCCGCGCGGGAGATGAAATTTTCGTCGCGGTTCGAGAACGACTCCGGACCCTGCACGAAATCCACGCCTCCTTCCCGGAAAAAAGGAAGCACTTTGCCGAAAAACTGCGGCAGGGGCACGTGATCGAGGTCCATGATCGTGATGACGTCGTAGGACTGGCCCGCGGAGCGGTTGGTGTCGAGCCAGGCGTTGACGTTGCCCGCCTTCTGGTTCTTCTGGAAGCGCTTGTACTCCGCGCCGCCGGGCGTCTCGTTGTAACGCTCGACGCCCTTTCTGGTGAAATGCCGGAAATGGATCCCTTCCCCGCCGAAACGGCTTTCGAATTCGGCGACCAGCGCCTTGACCTGGGGATCGTCCCCCTCGTCGAGGACCCAGTAGTCGACGGCGTTGCCGTGGCGCTCCACGGCCGCCATGCCTTCGAACTTGCGGCGCAGAAGCTCGACCGGTTCCTTGGAGGGAACGATGGTCGTCGCCATCGCCACGCGCAGACCCGACGGCACCGTCGGATCGGCCGGCACGGCGCGCTTCATGTTCAGGAAGCGGTACACGAACAGCGCGCGGCCGATCTCGCTGCGCGCGTAGATCGCCCACACGAGGACCAGCCCCACCGGCCCCAGACTCGCGAAGACCAGGGGCGCCACGACCGTCGTGAAAAGATAAAATCCTCCCGCGAAAAGAGCGGCCTGGACGGCGCCGTACGCGAATTTCTCCATCGGCCGCATCACGCTGAGGTTGCGGAAGGCGAGGCGGGCGCCCTGGCGCCGGTACACCTGCCCCAGGAATACCGGCCGGGCCGCCGGATCTCCGCGGAAGGCGGCGAGATCGTCTTCGGCCTGCACGCGGATCGAATCGCGGACGGACTGCGCCGCCTTGCGGAATTCCGCGGCCGCGGAAGGATCCAGATGGAAGACGCCGTCCTTCAGGTAGACGTTGGGACGGGCCCCTTCGGGCGGCGCGAATCCGTAGTCGCGCGCCAGGACGTCCAGCAGCACGAGGTTGTGCGCGTCGGCAGCCGTCGCGCGGACCTCGGGGTACGTCTTGAAGTACAGGTCGAGCAGCGGGCGGAAGAGGCCTTCGCCGCGCAGCGACGGTTTGACGTAGACTCCCCGGATTCCGAACGCCTCGCCGCCCGGCTCGAGCCTCACCGCGTAGGCCATCAGGTCGGGGCGCAGGTCCATCGCCTTTCCGTTCGGGTCCGACCAAAGCTCGATCATCTTCCTGCCGTCATAGTCGCTCAGGTGCAGGGTGAACTCGCGCCCGTTCAGCGTGACCCGCTCGCCGGCGCCGGCGGCCGTCTGCAAGGCCAGGCGGGCCCCTCTCTTTTCGTAGGGCGCGAGCGCGATTTCATAGGTGACGTAGTTTCCGCCGTCGGATCCGCCGTAGTCGGGGTAATCGATGTAACCGGCGTCCACGTGCGTGCTGTCGTAGTGGATCTTCGCGGACTGAAATCCGTAGGCCTCGAGAATCAGGGCGGCGGGATCCCGGCCCCAGACCGGCGCCGCGTTCCAGGTCACGACCGCGCCGCGGTCCGGGTCGACCACGGGCTTGATGCGCTGGTCGCGGCTGTCGGCGAGGGCTTTGACGAAAGCCGGCCAGAACATCTCGCCGGGGGTTCCTCCGTCGTGAAACGCGCCGAGCGGGATCGCGCCCGGCTCCGCCAGGGTCGCGGCCATATCGTCCTTTTGGACTCCCAGCGGATAATTGGGGCTGTTCACGCTCAGGAACTGGACCGCGCGCGAAAAGGCGCGGCTCCCGTCGGGGGCCACGAGGTTGTTGTGCACCGTGACCTCGGCGCCGATGCCCAGCACGTCGTTCAGGTTGATGCGCGCATTCGCCGCGGCCAGCGGGTTGATGTCGGCGGCGACGTATTCGATCCGCAGCCCCTGCCCGTGCGTGGCCTCCCAGTCGAGCCACAGGATGTAACCCGAACCCGTCGCCAGGTCGCCGACGGCGTCGCCGTCCCGGAACGGGTACTTGCGCGCGGCCTCGTAGACGCCGCTGCTGAACGAGGAGTCCGCGCGCACGTTGAACTCGTAGCCCGGCGAATAGACCGTCGGAAGGATGACGAGGATCGTGCGCGGGTCCGTGACCGAGGGATCGAACATCCGCTCGAACGTCTCGCTCTTCCAGTGGTCGTAGCCGGGATCCCTGAGGAACGCGTCCGGATCGAACGGCAGAAAGCGCGGCCGGCCGCTCTTTTCGCTGATCTCGACGTAGACGAACGGCGTCTGGTGCTCCGCGTTCCATTTCCGGCGGAGGGCGGACGCGCCCGGGACCGACTGCCGGTAGCGCTCGATGACGGCGCGGTCGCGGTTCCTCCGCCCGGCGAACGCCTTCCATTCCTCCCGCGCGGCGGGGTCGCCGACGCGGCGCAGCAGCTCGTTTGAAATCAGATAATCGGAGAAATCGAAATAAAAGTTCTTCTCCGTCGCCAGCTCCCCGGCGGGGAAAACGGCCAGGACGCCCGCGGGCCCGTCGTCCGTCGGGGCTTCCCGCCGGAGCACCTGGTAGCGCGTCGGGCGTCCCGCGAGGCCGCCCCACGCGTCGGAATCGACGAGCTCGCGCAGGATGCCGGTCCCCGCGGGGATCAGCGACACGGCGTCGAACGACGGGTCTTCGACGGTCGTGAGCGAAATTCCGGCCGCCTCGTCGAACCAGACCTTGGAGACGACCGCGGCGCGATCGAGCGCCAGGACGTCCGCGAACTCCGCGGCCGGCGTCGCGGCCAGGCGCGCCCCCGCCGCGGGACGCTCGACGATGAGCGACGGACGGGCCTTGCTGAAATCGACGGTGAAGTAGTCCATGGGAAACAGGTGCATGAAGCTCCATTGGCGGGCGCTCAGCACCGGCGAGCCGGAGGCGTCGCGGTCGACGGAGACGGTGACCGCCACGCCGAACTTGTGCCGGCCTTCCTGGTGCGTCACGACGTTTTCGGGCGAGATCGCGGACGCCGCCGCGCTCAGCCGCTCGACCGCCTGACGGATCTCGGGGCCGTCCTGCAGCGACCGGGTGAAGAGCTCGGCCTTGCGGATCAGCTTCCTCCGGAAGAGGTCCTCGAGAACGCGGCCGGTGATCCTGTCGAAAGAGTAGGGAGCCTGATGCGAGAGCATGTAGATCGTGCGGCCGTCCGGCGTCGTGAGGACCGCGACCGCCCCGCTGCAATCCTTGAGATGGCTCGTGAGCATCGTCCGGCCCGGAGTCATGCGTTCGGCGGGGACAAACACGGCACTCTGCTCGCCGACGAGGATCGTGCCGTCCTCGGCGACGCGAGGCTTGCGGAATTCGGGGCTCTTCGACATCGAGATCGAGGCCGGCTCGACGCCGAACTCCGCCGGCTGGAGCGTCGCGTCGTGCCGGAAGAGGACGTCGCGCGAGACGGCCGAGAACCTCAGCGCGTCTCCCGCCCGCCGGATCGCCGCCAGCCGGAACGGCGCTTCCGCGAAAAAGCGCCGAACCGCCGGCGTCACGACGTAGGAAAGCGGGGACCGGCCGAGGAACGCGCGCCCGAACGTCGCGGCCAGGAAAAGAACCGGATGCTTCAGGAAAACGGGAAGCCGGGCGCCGAGGGAGGCCGCCGCCGAGGGAGCGGTCTTCCGGTAGAAATAAGGGATCACCCGGTCCAGCCGCGCGAGGCGGCCCTCGGACTCCGCCCTCTCGTAGTTTCGCGCGTCCTGCGGATGGTAGATCACGCCGCCGTCGCGCAGGAGCCTGACTTCTTCCTCGGCCATCGCGGCCAGCGCGGAGCGGCCGAGCGCCTCGTCGTCGTACGCGGTGACGTTCACGCCCACGGCGTAAACGAGGTCATAGGAGGCGTCCGGAAACGCGGCGTGCCCGTCCTTGTCCCGGTAGGACGAGAGCTTCGACGCGTCCGCGCGAGAGAAGCGCACGCGCGCGGCGAGAGCGGGGTCGGCGTCGACGATCTTCTTTCTCTTTTCGAGGATCTCGCGGTTCATGTCCACGACGTGCAGGCGCGCCTTGGGATAGCGTCCGGCGAGAAACCGGATGTCGGGGATCGAGGGGCCGATGAGGAGAACGTCAGGCTCCGCCGCGATCGGGGGGCGCACCTCGTCGAACCGCGCGGGCGTCACGGCGCTCTCAAGCGTGGATATCGTCCAGGCCTGCGGAACCGGCGCGTCGCCGATCCAGTCCTGGATCTCGGCCAGGCGGGCGCCGGCGGGGCCGATCCTCCATTTTCCCGCGTCGGCGCCGAGGTCGCCCTCCCACGCCGAAAAATGGCTGGAGTCCGGGAAGAAAAATGACTTCAGCGCCGCCTCCCCTTTGTCCGTGAAGCCGAGCACGACCCGGTCTTCCGACGCGTCGTAGCGGATCGACGCCAGCGGATTGTCCCGCGCGATCTGGAGATCGCGCGGCCGCACCGCCGCGGCCTCGTGATCCACGAGAAAACCTTCGGCGCGGTCCCAGGTCATCCGGAGCGACGGGTATTCGGAGCCCTTTCTCACGGCCTGGATCCGCCAGGCCCCGGAAGAAGCGTTGAAACGGATCTCGAATCCGCCCCGGCGGCGGATCATCCATCCTTCGAGGTCCGGCTCGCCGGGCCTGGTGACCCACGTCCAGGAATCGGGCAGGGCGCTCATCCCGGCGGCGAGCGATTCCCGGAACGGGTTTTCGGCGATCGCGCCCTTGCGGAGGTACTGGGCGAACCGCGACAGCTCGGGATTGGCCTCCTCGGCGGGAGCGGCGGGCGCGGCCTCGAAATCCAGATGGGGCGACGTCGTGCGGCGGAACCAGCGGTCGTCGACGGGGAGCGAGATCTTCATGTAACCGGCGTCGTCGACGAAGGCGGCGACCGAGGCGCCGCCGCGGCCGGCGACCGGGTCGGTCAGGAAAAAACGGAACGACTCGAACGTCTTGATCTCCTCGGGCGACAGCGGGGCCCGCCGGTTTTTGATGTACGCCTCGAAAAAGCCGTTCGGCCCGACGCCCGCGACGATCAGCGAGACCAGATAGGGGCCCTTGTCGACCGCGAGCGTGTTGGTGATGCGCTGGGGATTGGCCGAGACGATCGATCCCGACCGCTGGATCACGTCGGGATAATTTTTCCTGAAGAACCGGCCGAACTCGTCCGTGCGCGGCCCGCGCGTGAGCCAGCCGATGAACTGTCCGACTTCCTTCTGGACGCCGGCGAGGCGGGCCCCCGGACCGGAGCTCTCCATCCCGAAAGTCAGGAACGCCCGCTTCACCTCGTCATGACGCCTGCCCGCGACGATGAAGTAGTTCTGGATGTCCGGGTGCGCGGCCATGACCTCGTACAGCCGCCGGCGGCCGAGGGTTTCGCGCAGGGGCCGGGCCAGCTGAAGCAGAAGGCGGACGACGGGCGAGGTCTCCGTCTCCGGCTGCGAGGCGAAGTGCTCGAACCAGCGGCGCAGATCGTCGGGACTCACGCCGCCGCGCTCCACCCACTGGGCCGCGATGTCGCGCAGCGCCTCGTCGAACGCCATCCCGTACGTCGCGGCCGATCCGAACAGGATCCCGCCGAGCACGCTTTCGGCGCCGATGAGGGGCGCCAACTCGGTCACAACCGTCTGCATGTAATCCCAGTCGTCGAACGTGACCACGGCCTCCGGCAGGAGGACGCCGAACGCGTCGGCGACGGCCGCCACGATCTGCCCCGCCTCTCCGTTGAACGGGACGGCGCGGCGGTAGTTCGAGCGCTCGACGACCACGCCCCATCGCTCGGGCGCCACGGTGATCTCCGGCAGGCGACGGCGCAGGAACTCGACGGCCAGCTCGCGCGCCCGCGGGTCGTAGTGGCTTTCGCCGAGGAACCAGAGCTTCTGGTCCGTGAAGGGGTTTTCGAGGGGCGAAAGGTCGGAGACGTTGGGCACCGGGGGCACGACCCTCACCCGCGCGAACGATTCTTCCGACATCCGCACGACCTCTTCCAGCGAATCGCGCGCCACGTAGGCCCGCACGAGCGACATCACGGCGAGCGCGTCGTTGACGTGCTGCGGCCCCGCGACCGACACGAAAAAGCGCACCGCGCCGACGAGATCGCGCGCGCTCTCCGACGTCCAGAAATCCGCGAGCCGCTGCAGCGTCGCGGCGTCGACGTCGAAACGCGTGTATCGCCGTATCTCCTTGAGGCGCTCCTGCGTCAACGCGGGATCCAGCTCGGCGAGACGCGCGCCGGCCGCGGAGAGGATCTTTTCGGACAGGGCGTCCGGATTTGTCGAGAGGATTTCCGGACCCGCCGCGCGCGCGCGGACTTCGTCGGTCTCCGCGGCTCGGTCATAACGCTCGGTCTCTTCGTCCGCCTCCGGCAAATAGCGGTTTGCGCGGACCCGCCCTCCTTCCGCCAGACGGGCGCCGGTTTCGGCCGCCCCGAGCTTGCGCGCCGCGACGATCGCGACGTCTGAAAGGCCCGTCTGGCCCCATTCTCCGGCGAGCCGTGTCCGCGCGGCGGCGGCGGTGCGCCGGAGATCCGGCGTCGTCATCGAAGAGAGGATCTTATAGGCGCGCAGAATGATCGGGAGCGAGGCGGTCTTCGCTTCCATCGACTCCGGCCGCCTGTCGGCCTGCTCGAGACGCCGGATTTCCCCGGCGAGCGGGCCGTGTCCGGCCGATTCGACGAGCGCCGCGAGCATCTCCCGGTCCGCGTTCCAATGAGGGTTGGGGGAGCCCGATACCAGATGCGTCGCGAAAAGATAGAACGTCTTGAAAAGCCCCTGATGGACGAGATAGCCGTCGGCGTTGCGCCCCCGCACGATCTCGAGATGGGCCGGCGCCTCTGTCGCGGCCGTGCGGTCGAAAGGCCGCGCATAGTCACCGCCGAAGAGTTTCAACTCGCTGAGGTCGACCCAATGCGACACTTCGTGATCCTCGTAACGCCGCAGGATCCTTTCGGCGACTTCTTCCTTCGAAACGGCGAAACCCCAGGATGTCCGGTAACGGATCCCGGTTCTCCATGAAAAAGACAGTCCCTTCGGCGCCAGGATACCGTCCCGCTGAAGCGCCCGGCGTTCCATTTCGACGACGTCGAGCCTGGACAGCTCGCGGTTGTATTTTTCCTGCGGAGGCGTCCCCGCCGGCGCATTCTGCGGGGAGCGGACGAAAGCGAGATAGGAATCCTGAAGGAAGGATTTTCCCTCCGCCAGATCCTCGAACGCCTTCAGTTGGCGCTTGACCGCGTCTTCGTAGACAAAGATCCACCCTTTTTCCTCGATGATATACGCGTTCGTGTCGGGCACGCGCCACGACCCGTCGACGGCCCGAAGGACTCGGGAAATCGCTTCTTTCTCCCGCCGGACGCCTTCCCGGTCAACGAAGGGCACGCGGTGGGTTCTCTCCTCCGAGACACGCATCAGGTTGAATCGGATCATGTCGGGAAGACCGGAGCGACCGTCGACGATCGGCGCGTAAAGATGGGCCTCCAGGAAAAATCCCTTCGGCAGGAAAAACTTCTCATTGAGTTCGTAGTTCAGCAGCCTCGAACGCCTGGCGGCCGCGTGATCGTTTTTTTCGAGCTCGGCCAGCACTCCGTCGACCGCTTCCTTCAGAGGCGCGCGTTCGGACGGCACCGGCCAGGCGTCGAACGCCGCAAGGAGCCTCGCTTTGCGGGCCGCGTAATCGGCCGATCGCAGCCGGGGTGAGGCCATGAATGAATTCCAGTCTTTCAGCGGTCCGCTCAGCGCGTCCACGACGCCGGCGAGACGCGCGCCGTCGGATGAGCCGCCGTCCGGCCGCCGAACGGGCGCCGCGGGGGCCTCCGCGCGGCGGCCGCGGGAATAAAAACCGAGCGTCGCCTTTGCCGCGAGCTCTTCGGCCTCCTCGGGATCCGACGTCTCGAGTTTCGCCGCCGCGGCCACGAGCTCGGCGAGCCGCGCGCCGCTGTCCGGCTCGCCCGTCTTCTGGACGCTCACGCCGTCCGACTTTTTCTTCGCGGAAAGAAGATCCTCTTCGAGCGCGCTGAGCTTCCCCGCTTTCTCCGGTTCTTCCGCGCGGCCGGAAACCGGCTCCTTGCGCACCGGGGCCAGGAGAAGCCGCTCGTACCGGGCCTGGTTGGTCTGCGTGGTGACCACCGGCGTCAGGACCGCGAACGAAAATCCTTTTTCGCGGAAAAGCGATTTGAGGTGCGGCGTGTGATACCCGCCCGAGATCAGGACCGCGACCTTCTGCTTTTCTTCCTTCAGGATCCGGTCGGCGTTGCGGAGGAACGCGAAATCCCTCTGGTTCACCGATTCATAAAACGACGCCAGAGCCTCCCGCCCCTTCTCCAGCGTGTCCCGGTACGGCAGCAGGTCTTCGAAGCATCCGGCCTCGGCGAGGCGGCGGTTCAGGAACGCGAGCTCCCTGGCCGTCGCGAAATCTTTTTCGTTCGCCTGGAAAAGCTGGAAATCCCGCGTGCTCATCTGGATGTTGTACGCGGTGAAGAGGAGCCGGACATAGCGGTCGATCGCGCGAAGCACTTTCTGGTCGTCGCGTTCCAGCAGGCGCAGATAGACCTCGTCCTCCGCGCGAACGATCTCCTCGAGGGCCGAGTCCAGGTCGATTTCCGTGAAATCTTTCAGATACGCGACGTAGGCCGAAAGGTTCGGATAGGCGGAAACGTCGACGTGCTTTTTTTTCGCGATATGAAAAGTGTTTTGAAAGTAGGTATACTGAGAGACTTTCCGCTCCTTCATGCCCGAGGCCCCGAGTCCCGCCGCCAGCTCGGACTTCCCGCCTCGCGCCGCGACCGCCTCAAGCAGCGCCGCGTGCTCCAGGTTGGCCGCCTCGAAATCGATCGATTTTTCTTTCTGGTCGAGCGCCGAAAGCCGCGCGAGGTTCGGGTACTTCGTGAAATCGACGCCCGCCGACTCGGCGAGCCCGATGATCTCTTTATAGGCCGTCTCGCCGGCCGCGCGCGCCGGCTCGCGCCTCGCCTCGTAGTCCAGGAGCTGGCGGGGATAACTCCGGACTTTCAATTTCGAAACCACGGCCTGGATTTTTTTGAGATACTCCAGGATCTCTTCCCGTTCGGCGGCCAGGCGGCCGTATTCACGGACGCTCTTCATGTAGAGCTCCCGGTCCTCGATCCCCATGATCTTCATCGGATGGTCCGAGATGAGATTGAGGTACTCGTCTCCCGAGATCTTGCCTTCGAAAAGAAAACTCTTGGCCACGCGCCGCCAGACCTTGGGAGAGGCCACGCTCTTGATGGGAGTCAGCGTGTCGTCGCGCGTGCCGCCTTCGACGAGGACGAGCGACACCTCGTAACGGCGCATGATGTCGTCCAGCGCGCCGGCGAGGCTCTGCTGGCCGGAGAGGTTCGAGTGCGCGTCCTGGATGTGGATGATGAACGTGCCGGCGGGGCCCTGGTGGATTTCTTTCAACGCCGCGAATTCCGCGGGAACCTCGAAGCGCGTCGGATCCTGCGCCAGTGTTTCGAGCGCGGTCGGCCGCGCCGCGGCCTCGATCGGCGCGGCATAGGAAAGGTCGGATAAAAGGAACGTGAGAACCAGGACGGCAGACAAAGCTCTCACGACCGAAGAGTGCCTTCTAGTCATAGACTTATATATAAGTATACGATCCCACTTGGTTTATACGAATTCGACTAAAAGTATACACAACCCGCATGAACGAATACAAATCCGGAGGAGTCAAATCAATATTTATAAGTATTTATAAAATATAGGCTTATAGAGATCCTGGTGTTTTTCTTCCGGGCCGGAACCCGCCGAAAAGCCTCGTTGACTTGGATTTTTCTTTTTTGTATACTGACCCCTTAAACGTTTGGAGCCCACTTTTCATGTCTTTGCTTCTGGATTACTCGTACGTCCTCGGTTTTCTCGTCATCGGCATCGGATTTGTGGTCGTCAACACGCTCCTCCCCCTCCTGATCAGCCCGCGCAGCCGGGGGGCCCGGGCCTCGGATCCGTACGAAAGCGGCGAGGTGCCGTTCGGCAACGCCTGGGTCCAGTTCGACATCAATTACTACCTCTTCGCGCTGATCTTCCTGGCTTTCGACGTCGAAGCGGCGTTTCTCTTCCCGGTGCTCGTCGTGTACCAGGAGGTCGTCGGGTTTGCCGCGTTCGTCGAAGTGACGCTCTTTCTCGCGCTCCTATCCTTCGCGATCCTGTACGCCTGGAAAAAAGGACTCTTCTCGTGGAAATAAAAAAAGGCTCGGACCTGAACCACGATCCGCAATACCTC
>DATJEK010000177.1:0-8879 GCA_035496715.1 Candidatus Eiseniibacteriota bacterium
TGCGGACGAAGAACAAGATCCGCCGCTCGGACGGCACGTCGCTGCGCTTCGACACGAACGCGCTCGTGATCATCGACGCCCAGAAGAATCCCAAGGGCACCCGCATCTTCGGGCCCGTTCCGCGCGAACTGCGCGACAAGGGTTTCATGAAGATCATTTCGCTCGCTCCGGAGGTCATCTGACATGAGCCTGCGTATCCGGAAGGGCGACAAGGTCAAAGTGCTCGCGGGCAAGGACAAGGGAAAGACCGGCAAGGTTCTGTTCGTCTACCCGAAGAACGGCCGCGCTCTCGTCGAGGGGGTCAACCTCGCGAAGAAATTCGTCAGAAGGAGCCAGAAGTATCCGAGCGGAGCGATTCTGGACCAGGAGATGCCGATTCACCTGTCGAACCTGGCGCTGTTGAGCCCGGTCAGCGGGAAGACGACGCGCCTCAAGACGACCGTCGCCGAAGACGGCTCCAAACAAAGGATCTCCGCCAAGGAAAAGGCGGTATTGGCTTAACATGGAAAAGAAAAAACCGACGCTTCAGGAACAGTACGAAAAAGTCATCGTCCCCGCGATGATGAAGAAATTCGGCTACAAAAACGGCCACCAGGTCCCGCGTCTCGTCAAAATTTCGGTGAACATGGGCGTGGGCAAAGGCGCCGAGGACGTGAAGGTTGTCGAGGCCGCGCAGGCCGAGCTCAGCCAGATCACGGGCCAGCACGCGGTCATCACGCGCGCGAAGAAAGCCATTTCGAATTTCAAGATCCGCGAGAACTCGCCGGTCGGCTGCCGCGTCACGCTGCGCAAGCGGATCATGTATGAGTTCATGGAGCGTCTCCTGCGCGTCGCGCTGCCGCGCGTGCGCGATTTCCGCGGTCTGTCCCCGCGCGGATTCGACCAGGGCGGCAATTACACGTTCGGCCTGAGCGAGCAGAACATCTTTCCGGAGGTCGAGACCGACCGGGTCACGCATCCGCAGGGCATGGACATCACGTTCGTGATCAAGGGCGCGGACACCCGCGATGAGTCGTACGAGCTCCTGACGCTTTTTGGAGTTCCGTTCCGCACCAAGATGGAAAAGGTCTCCGCGACGCCCAAGCCGGCGGCCGAGCCCGTCGAAGCCCAAGGCTAAAGAGGAAACCATGGCAAAACTGTCGTTGATGTTGAAGCAGCAGAGGCCGCCGAAGTTCAAAACGCAGGCATACAACCGCTGCATTAACTGCGGCCGCACGCGCGGCTACTACCGCAAATTCAAGCTCTGCCGGATCTGTCTCCGCGAGCTCGCCTCCAAGGGCGAGATCCCGGGCATGATCAAGGCTAGCTGGTAAAAAGGAAAACACGAAATGGCTTTGACTGATCCGATCGCCGACGCGTTGACGGTTATCCGCAACGCGAACCGCGTGAAAAAAGAACGGGTTGACCTGCGCGCTTCGCGCGTGATCACGGAGATCCTGAAAGTGTTGCGCCAGGAGCGCTACATTTTCGATTACCGGCTCATCGAGGACAAGAAGCAGGGGATCCTGCGCGTCTATCTCTCCAAGCAGAGCGAACCCACCCGACGCATTTCGCGTATCGTGCGCGTCTCGAAGCCGGGTCTGCGCGCGTACACGGGCAAGAACGAGATTCCGACCGTCCTGAACGGCCTGGGGATCTGCATCCTGTCCACGCCCCAGGGCGTGATGACGGGCACCGAAGCCAAGAAGCGCGGCGTCGGCGGCGAAGTCATCTGTAAGGTCTGGTGAGCCATGTCACGCGTCGGTAAACTCCCCATTGAGCTGCCCAAGGGCGTGAAGCTCGCGATCGCCGACGGTTCGGTGAACGTCGAGGGTCCGAAGGGCAAGCTCCGCTTCAATCTGAGCCCCCGGGTCACCGCCCAGCTGAAGGACAACGTCCTGACGGTGAAGGCGCTAAGCGAACTCAAGACCGACCGCGCGCTTCAGGGCACGACCCGCAGCGTGATCAACAACATGATCAAGGGCGTGACCGACGGATTCGTCAAGGAGCTCGGAATCGAAGGCGTCGGCTTCAAGGCCGCGTTGCAGGGTAAGCAACTGAACCTTTCGCTCGGATTCACGCATCCGGTCCTGTTCGACGTGCCCGAGGGGCTGACCGTCGAAGTTCCCAAGCCGGTGACGATCCTCATCAAGGGCACCGACAAGGTCAAGGTCGGCGATTTCGCCGCGAAGATCCGCAAAATGTATCCCGCCGAACCGTACAAGGGCAAGGGTGTCCGCTACGCCGGCGAGGTTGTCCGGAGGAAGGCCGGAAAGACGGTAACCAAATAATGAAACGCAAAAACCTGGTCAAATCCAACCGAATCATCCGCCATTTCCGCATCCGCAAGAGCGTTTCCGGCACCGCCGAGCGCCCGCGTCTTTCGGTGTATCCGAGCCTGCAGCATCTCGAGGCCCAGATCATCGACGATTTCGAACAGAAGACGCTGTTCGGCGCGACCACCAAGAGCAAGGATTTTCAGAAGGACAGCGGCCTGAAGGTGGGCGGCAACGTGAAAGCCGCCGTCAGTTTCGGCAAATACGTCGCCTCGAAGGCCAAGGAAAAGGGAATCAACAAGGTGGTGTTCGACCGCGGCGGCTTTCTCTACCACGGCCGCATCAAGGCCTTCGCCGACGCCGCGCGCGAACAGGGCCTGTCATTTTAAACCGGGAAAAGCAAAGGGCCTAGCCGAAAGTGGACAAAAAAGAATTTAAGCCGAAAACGTCGAATCCCAAAGTCCCGGACGCCGCCGCCGTGCCGCTGAATCAGGCCGCCGTCGCCGCCGTCACGGAGGAAGTCGTCGCGACCGAGAGGCCGCGCCAGCGCCAGGGCGGCCAGGGCGGCCGTCCGCGCAAGTCGTTCAAGCGCGAAGAGGGAAGCCAGGAATTCGTCGAAAAAGTCGTCGCGGTCAACCGCGTGGCCAAGGTCGTCAAGGGCGGCAAGCGCTTTTCGTTCAGCGCGCTCGTCGTCGTCGGCGACCTGAAGGGCCGGGTCGGTTTCGCTCTCGGCAAGGCCAACGAAGTCCAGGACGCCATCAAGAAGGGCATCTTCCAGGCCAAGAAGAACCTGTTCCGCGTGCCGCTCAAGGGCACGACGATTCCGCACGAGGTCATCGGTCATTTTGGCGCCGCCCGCGTGCTCATGAAGCCGGCGATGCCCGGAACGGGCGTCATCTCCGGCGGAGCGGTCCGCGCGATCTGCGAGTCCGCCGGCATCAAGGACATTCTCACGAAATCTCTGGGTTCTGACAACGCCATCAACGTCGTGCGCGCCACTTCCGAAGGCCTGCGAAAGCTGATGGGGGATGCCTCCGGTGCTTAACCGTTTAAAGCGCCCCCATGGCGCGAAGCACCGCCGCAAGATCGTCGGCCGCGGCCGCGGCTCAGGCCACGGCAAAACGTCCGGCAAGGGTCACAAGGGTGCGAATGCCCGCGCCTCGGGAGGCACGCGTCCCGGCTTCGAAGGCGGCCAGATGCCGCTCATCCGCCGCGTCCCCAAGCGGGGATTCACGTTCACGCCGAAAGCGAAATATGAAGTGGTCGCGATCGAGCGTCTGAATGTTTTCGCCGCCGGCGCGGTGGTTTCGCCCAAGACGATGAAGGAAGCGCGGATCGTCAACCGCGCGAATCCCCGCGTCAAGATCCTCGGTGACGGCGAGCTCAAGCACGCCCTGACGGTCAAGGCGCACGCGTTCTCCAAATCCGCCGCGGATAAGATCAAGAAGGCGGGCGGGAAGGTCGAGGAGATCAAGCACGCCCCCCACGGCGCGGCCGAAGGGTCCTGATGCTTCAGGCATTCGCGAATACCTTCAAGATCCCGGACCTCCGAAAGAGGCTCCTGATCACGTTCGGGATCATCGCCGTCTACCGCCTGGGGACGTTCATTCCGACCCCCGGCATTAACGGCGCGAATCTGTCTCTGTTCTTTGAAAACCTCGCGAGGACCCAGGGCGGCACGCTCTTCGGCGTGATGAACCTGTTCTCGGGCGGCGCCATCCACCGCCTGACCATCTTCGCGCTGGGCATCATGCCCTACATCTCGAGCTCGATCATCATGCAGCTCTTGACGGTCGTCATCCCCCAGCTGGAGAAGCTCGCCAAGGAAGGCGAGGTCGGCCGTAAGCTCATCAACCAGTACACGCGCTACGGCACGATCGTCCTGTCGGTGATCCAGTCATTTTTCATCTCCCTGTGGCTTGAAAACCCCTCCCACTTCGGAGGTCTCGAGATCGTCGAGTTCCCCGGCTGGGCGTTCAGGCTTCTCACGGTGCTGACGCTGACCACCGGCTCCACGTTCATCATGTGGCTCGGCGAGCAGATCCAGGAGAAGGGGATCGGCAACGGCATGTCGCTCATCATCTCGGCGGGCATCCTGTCGCGCGTCCCGACGGCTCTTTTCCAGATCATCAACCTGGTCAACCCGCGCAGCTCTTCGCGCGGGCAGATGGATCCGCTCACGGCGGTCTTCATGCTCTTCATCATGGTGGCCGCGATCGTCGCCGTCATCATGATCACGCAGGGCGAACGCAAGATCCCCGTTCAATACGCCAAGCGCGTCGTCGGCCGTAAGGTGTTCGGCGGTCAGTCGACGTTCATCCCGTTCAAGGTGAACCAGGGCGGCGTCATGCCGATCATCTTCGCGCAGTCGATCATCCTGTTTCCGGCGACGATCGGCATTTTCGTCCCAAACCGGATGATCCAGCAGGTCTCGAGCGCCCTTTCTTCGGGCACGCTCGGTTACACGTTCCTGACGATGTTCCTGATCGTGTTTTTCAGCTATTTTTACACGGCCATCGCTTTCAACCCGGTGGACGTCGCCGACAACATGAAGAAGTACGGCGGTTTCATCCCCGGCGTGCGGCCCGGCGCTCCGACGGCGGAATATTTTGATTACATCATCAACCGCATCACGCTGCCGGGAGGCATTTTTCTGGCCGGCATCGCGGTGGCGCCCGATCTTCTGGGTCGCTGGCTGAACGTGCCGCACCAGGTCGCCGATTTCTTCGGCGGCACGGCACTGCTGATCGTCGTCGGTGTGAGTCTCGACACGATCAAGCAGATCGAGTCGCAGCTTCTGATGCGCCATTACGAGGGCTTCATGAAGCGCGGCCGGATCCGCGGCCGGCAGCAGCGAGCCTACTAGCCGCCCTTGAGACTCGTGCTCTTGGGCCCTCCGGGGGCGGGGAAGGGGACGCACGCGGTGCTCCTGGCGCGAGACCTTTCGGCGCCGCACATCTCGACCGGCGACATGCTGCGAGAGGCGGTGCGTGAGGGCAGGCCGCTGGGTTTGAAGGCCAAAGAATTTATGGACCGGGGCGCGCTCGTCCCGGATGAGGTCGTGATTGGGCTCGTCGAAGAGCGCCTCCGCAAGGACGACGCGAAGACGGGCTTCATCCTGGACGGATTCCCCAGGACGGTCGATCAGGCCGAAAGCCTGGACCGGTGCCTCGAGGCGCTGAAGATGCCGCTCGATCACGTGATCTACTTTAAGACGACCCTGGCGATGGTGATCCGCCGGTTGTCGGGGCGCCGCGTCTGCGGGCAGTGCGGCAAGACGTATCACATGACGAATTTCAGGCCGAAGAAAGAGGGCGTCTGCGACGCTTGTCAGGGCTCCCTCGTTCAAAGGCCGGACGACCACGAAGACGCGATTGAAAACCGTTTGCGCGTGTACGAGAAGCAGACGGCTCCTCTGATCGAGTACTACGGGAAGAGGAAAGTGCTCGCGGAAGTCGACGGTGACCTGGACGTGGATCCGCTGAGGGTCATCCTGAAAGATTTGTTCAGCCGCAAACAGGGCCAGCCGGTCCGCCGTTAAGATGGGCGGAATCCTGCTGAAGTCCAAGGCCGAGCTCGAAATCATGCGCAGGGCCGGGCGAGTCGTCGCCGGCCTTTTGAAGCTGATGGAGCGAGAGGCGAAGGCGGGAGTCAGCACCAAGCGGCTCGACGAGATTGCCGAGGCGTACATCCGCTCGCAGGGGACGGAACCCGCGTTCAAAGGGTACTACGGGTATCCGGCCTGCATCTGCGCGTCGGTGAATGAGGAAGTCGTTCACGGCATTCCCGGTTCGCGGGTGCTGAAGGACGGCGACATCATCGGCGTCGACGTGGGAGTGAAGCTCGAAGGGTTTTATTCGGACGCGGCGCGCACGTTCGCGATCGGTGCGGTGGACGAGAGAAGCCGCAGGCTCATCGAGGTGACTCGGGAGGCGATGCAGCGGGGGATTCAGAAGGCGGTCCGGGGAAACCGGCTGTCGGACATCTCCTGGGCCGTCCAGAGCTACGCCGAGCAGCAGGGGTTTTCGGTGGTCCGGCAGTTCGTGGGACACGGGATCGGGAGAAGCCTCCACGAAGAGCCGCAGGTCCCCAATTACGGCAAGCCGGGGCAGGGGCCGGAGCTCGTGATCGGGATGGCGCTGGCGATCGAGCCGATGCTCAACGCCGGTACGCACGAAGTCGAAATTTTGAAAGACGGGTGGACGGTCGTGACGAGAGACCGGAAACGTTCCGGTCACTTTGAGCAGACCGTTTTCGTCGGTGAAACCGAACCCGAAATCGTGACGGAGAAAGATGCCTAAAGAAGAAGCGGTCCAAGTCGAGGGGACGGTGGTTGAATCTCTGCCCAACGCCATGTTCCGCGTCGAGCTGCAGAACCAGCACTTGGTGCTGGCGCACGTATCGGGAAAGATGAGGATGAATTTCATCCGAATCCTGCCCGGAGACAAAGTGATGCTCGAGCTTTCGCCTTACGACCTGACGCGCGGCCGCATCATCTACCGCGTCAAATAAAACGAGAAGGAGCCCGACGTGAAGGTCCGTTCCAGCGTTAAAAAGATCTGCGACAACTGCAAGGTGGTCCGCCGCAAGCGGATCGTACGGGTGATTTGCGCGAACCCGAAACACAAACAAAGACAAGGATAAATCATGCCGAGAATCGTCGGGGTCGACATCCCCAAGGAAAAGAAAATTTACGTCTCGCTGGGCTACATTTACGGCCTCGGCCAGTCGTCGGCCGTCAAGATCCTGAAGCAGGCGGGGATCAGCCCCGACGTGCGCGCCAAGGACCTGACCGAAGACGAGATCTCGCGCATCACCGCCATCATCGGCAAAGAATACAAGACCGAAGGAAACCTGCGCCGGGAACTCGGCGTGAACATCAAGCGCCTCATGGACATCCAATCCTACCGGGGCCTCCGTCACAAGCGGGGATTGCCGGTGCACGGGCAGAGGACGCGCACGAACGCCAGAACCAGAAAGGGCCCGAGAAAGACGATCGGCGCCCAGAAGAAAAAAGAAGCGGCCGCCGCCAAGCCGGCCGCCGCGGCGAAATAATCCGGCAACAGGGAGGCTAGAGCAAGCGTGGTCAAGTCCAAAAAGTTCAAATCAAGAAAGAAGATCGTCCGGAACGTCACCGAGGGGATCGTTCACATCCTCGCGACGTTCAACAACACCATCGTCACGATCACCGACCGTTCGGGGAACGTCGTGGTCTGGGGCAGCTGCGGTTCGAGCGGCTTCTCCGGTTCCAAGAAGTCGACCCCGTTCGCGGCGCAGGTGACGGCCGAGGCGACGGCCAAGAAGGCCATCGAGCACGGCATGAAAACGGTCGAGGTTTTCGTCAAGGGCCCCGGATCGGGACGCGAATCCGCGATCCGCGCTCTCCAGGCGGCCGGCCTCGGCATCAGCGTGATCCGCGACGTGACGCCGATTCCCCACAACGGCTGCCGCGCGCCCAAACGGAGGAGGGTCTGACATGGGCCGCTACACCGGATCGGTCTGCCGGCTTTGCCGCCGGGAGAAGATGAAGCTCTTTTTGAAAGGCACCCGCTGCTATACGCCCAAGTGCGCCGTCGAAAAGCGCGAGTACGTGCCGGGCATGCACGGCCAGGGCCGCCAGAAGCTGTCCGACTACGGCGTCCAGCTCCGCGAAAAGCAGAAGGTGAAGAGGATCTACGGGGTCCTCGAGCGGCAGTTCAAGTTCTACTTCAAGACCGCCAGCCGTTCCAAGGGCGTGACCGGATCGGCGCTCCTGTCGATGCTGGAAACACGCCTCGACAACGTGGTCTACCGCATGGGCGTGTCGGCCTCGCGTTCGGAAGCGCGCCAGGTCGTCCGGCACGGGCATGTGCTGGTGAACAACCGTCAGGTGAACATCCCTTCGTACCAGGTTTCGCCCGGCGACGTGATCCTGCTCAAGGGCTCCGAGAAGCTGACCGAGCGCTTCAAGACGGTTCTCGAGCAGACGCGGGACCAGCGCAAAGTCGAATGGCTGGACGTGGACGCCGCCGGACTCAAGGCCGTCGTCAAGAAGGCCCCCGAGCGCTCGGACATCCAGATGCCGATCCAGGAGCAGTTGATCGTCGAACTCTATTCGAAGTAAGCACGAAGCGTCCGGGGAGGGCCGGTCGGTAGACCGGCGCCCGGGGCGTGATGAATACCGGATGCGTAGCCGGTTTCAACCATGAGGAGAAAAAAATGGGCATTGCATTAAGATCGTTCGAAATCCCCAAAAAACTGGAATGCGACGAGGAGTCGCTGACGCTGTCCTACGGCAAATTCGTCGCCGAGCCCTTTGAGAGGGGCTACGGAGTGACGATCGGCAACTCGCTCCGGCGGGTGCTCCTGTCCTCGCTCGAGGGCGCGGCCGTGACCTCGATCAAGATCGACGGCGTCTCGCACGAGTTCGGCACGCTGCCGGGCGTCGTCGAGGACGTCACCGAGATCGTGCTCAACATCAAGAACCTCGTCCTGCGCTCGCACACGCGCTCCGCCAAGACGCTGCGCATCGAAGTCGACGAGAAGCGCGCGATCACGGCCAAGGACATCATCACCGACGACACCGTCGAGGTAATCAATCCCGACCTGCACATCTGCACGCTCACGAAGAACGTCCCGTTCCGC
>DATJEK010000178.1:0-8960 GCA_035496715.1 Candidatus Eiseniibacteriota bacterium
AAAAGCCCGGCCTTTTCCGCGACTTCGACAAGACCCTGTTCGTCACGCCGATCCTCATTTTCGCGATCGGCCTCCTCAGCATCTACAGCGCCTCGTTCAAGTCGCACCAGCCGATCGACGAAATGCTGGCGATGAAGCAGGTGCTGTGGATGGCGTTCGCGATCGGCATCGTCTTCCTCGTGGTGCGGACGGACTATTTCCGCCTCCAGGACCTGGCCTGGCCGCTCTATTTCCTGAGTCTCGCGCTCCTGGTGCTGGTCCTCTTCATGCCGGCCCGCCTGGGCGCGCACCGCTGGATCGGCGTCGCGAGCTTCAACCTGCAGCCGTCGGAGCTGGCGAAGCTGTCGGTGATCCTCGTGCTGGCCCGGATCTTCGCCAACCAGAAACCCGAATACCTCTCGCGGCGGAGCCTTCTGGTCCCGTTCGCCGTGACGGGGGTGCCGTTTCTCCTCATCCTGAAGGAGCCCGATCTGGGGACCGGGCTCCTGTTGATTCCCGTCCTCTTCGCGATGCTGTACGTCTGGGGTTTCCGGCGGAAGTACCTCTTTTGGATGGTGGTCGCCGCGGCCGTGCTGAGCCCCATTTTGTTCTTTTTCCTCAAGGACTACCAGAAGGCGAGGCTCCTAGTGTTCGTGAACCCCAACGCCGATCCGCTGGGCGCGGGCTACACGATCATCCAGTCGAAGATCGCCATCGGATCCGGCGGCTTCTGGGGGAAAGGATTCATGAGCGGCACGCAGAATACGCTCAATTTTCTGCCCGAGAGGCACACCGATTTCATCTTCGGCGTGATCGGGGAAGAGGGGGGATTCGCCGCCTCGGCGGCCATCGTCATCCTCTTCGCGCTGATCGCCAAAAAAGGCTATACGATCGCCGGCCAGACCCCGGACCGCTTCGGCAGCCAGATCGCCTGCGGACTGACCACCCTCCTGACGGTCCAGGCCGTCACCAACCTGGGCATGACCATGGGCATCCTGCCTGTGGTTGGTGTCCCCTTGCCCCTGGTGAGTTATGGGGGTACATCCCTAGTCATGACAATGGTTTGCATCGGCCTCTTGCTCAATATCAAGATGCGCCGACCCCTCTTCTAGATTATTTTAATCACTATTGACTATATTTAACATTTAGTATATTATTTTAATCAACAAAGGACATTGCCATGCCCAAATTAGCCAGCATCCAGCTGATGCCGAGCAAGCTACGCTATAAGCTGATCATCGCGTTTTCCTTAATGTCAGTGCTGCCCATTCTGGTCGGCGTCTACGTCGCGTCCCTTTTCATCCATTTTCCTTTCGAGGCCAATGTCGGCAATCTCGCCACGATCAGCATCGTCATGGGCACGAGCGTCTTTTTCGCTCTTCTCGGATACCAGATCACCCGCCAGATGATCGAACCCATCATCGGCGTCGCGGCCACGGCCAAAAACATCGCCAGCGGACTCCTCGACGCCCCCGCGCCTGAGGCCAAGGGCGCGGACGAGATCGAGGAGCTCTCCGAGAGCCTCAAGACCATTTCCACGAACGCCAAAGAGCTTCTGGAACGGGTGGAAAAGCTCTCCCAGAGGGACAAGCTGACCGGCCTGTACAACGCCTCCTACATCCGGGAGCGCCTTCAGGAAGAGATCCAGCGCGCGGTCCATTTCCAGCGCCCGTGCTCGTTCGCGTACTTCATCCTCGGCTCTCCGGAGGGCGGCGCCGTCAGCGAGGAAACGCTGAAGGCCGTCGCCGAGGTGCTCGGCGCGCATCTGACGCAGTTCGACCGGGCGGCGCGCATCAAGCGCAACGAATTCGCCCTGATTTTCCCGGACAAGAACAAGAAGAAGACCATCGAGGCCGTGCTCAAGATCAAGGCGTCGCTCGGCGAGGGGGCCCCGCCGGTCTCCATCGGCATCAGCGAGAATCCGCTGGACGGGACGAGCGGGCAGGAGCTTTTCGCCAAGGCGCAGGAGCGGGCCGTCTCCGCCCGCGCCAAAGGCGGCAACCACATCGAGGCCTTCGAATGATTTTTCCAACCGATAACCCAAGAGGTGAATGATGAGCCAGAGTCTCGCGGAGCTGTTGACGTTAGCGATTTCCAAAAAGGCCTCCGATCTGCACATCGGGGACGGGGTGACCCCCCAGATGCGCTGTGACGGCGACCTGGTCGCGATGTCGTCGACGCCGTTCACGCACGACCAGGTGAAAAAGCTCATCCTGGAGCACCTCTCGGAGGAGCGTTACAAGATCTTCGAGCGGGAGCGGGAGCTGGACTATTCGTTCGGCATCGCGGGGCTCGGCCGTTTCCGCGTGAACCTCTTTTATCAGCGCTCCTCGATCGGCGCCGCGATCCGCGCGCTGCCCGTGGACCCGATGAACTTCGACCACATCGGGTTCCCGTCGCACGTGGCGACGACGCTCACCGAGAAGCCGAGCGGCCTCGTCCTCGTCACGGGAGCCACCGGCAGCGGAAAGACGACGACGCTGGCCTCGATGATCGACTACATCAACGAGCACCAGAACGTCCATATCGTCACCGTCGAGGACCCGATCGAATTCGTCTTCCGCAACAAAAAGTCCATGATCAACCAGCGCGAGGTCGGTTCCGACACGCTTTCGTTCAACCAGGCGCTGAAGCACGTGCTGCGCCAGGACCCGGACGTCATCCTCATCGGAGAAATGCGCGACCTGGAAACGATCGAGATCGCGCTGACCGTGGCCGAAACGGGGCATCTGGTCTTCGCGACGCTCCACACGCCGGACGCGGTGCAGTCGATCAACCGTATCATCGACGTGTTCCCGGCGCATCAGCAGCAGCAGGTCCGCGTGCAGGTGTCGTTCGTGCTGCAGGCGGTCATCTCGCAGCAGCTGATCCAGCGCGTCGGCGGCGGGCTGGCGCTGGCCTCCGAGATCCTGCTGGCCAACCATGCGATCCGGACGCTGATCCGCGATTCGAAGTCGCACCAGATCTATTCGACGATCCAGATGGGGCAGAAAGAGGGCATGCGCACGCTGAACATGAGCCTCGCGGAGCTGACGATGACCGGCAAGATCACGCGCGAGGCCGCGATCAGCCGTTCGTCCGACGTCCAGGAGCTCGAGCGCCTGCTCGGCGACGCGGCCGGCGCGCAGAAGAAGCCCGTCTACCGGTGACCGGAGCCGGAGAACTCCGGAAAGGATGAACATACGGACTCATGAAGAAACTGATCCAAAAGCAACTGGGCGAGCTGCTGATCGAAGGCAAGCTCATCACGCGTGAGAACCTGGAGCACGCGCTGCAGGTCCAGAAGGAAAAGGGCGGGCTGATCGGCCAGATCCTCGTGGCGCTGAAGTACACGTCCGAGGAGGCGATCGCGCAGGCGCTGACGGCCCAGTACGGATTTCCGTACCTGCCGCTGACCAGCTACGAGATCGATCCGGTCGTCGTGAAGGTGATCCCCGAGCAGGTCGCGCGCCAGTACGGCCTCATCGCCGTCGACCGCGTCGGAAACATCCTGACGATCGTGATGTCCAACCCGCTGAACAGCCAGGCGGTCGAGGACATCGAGATGATCACCAAGCTTTCGATGCAGATATTCGTTTCCACCGTGACCGACATCAACAAGGCCATCGCGGACAACTACAAATAAGGGGGAGGAGCCTCGTGGACGCTCCCGAAGATCCGGTCGTCAAATACGCCAACACCGTCCTGTACGAGGGGGTGCGCCGCCGCTCGAGCGATATTTTCATCGAGCCGGAGGAAAAGAACATCCGCATCCGTTATCGCATCGACGGCCTGCTTCAGGAGGGCGGCGTCACGACCCAGGCGCTCCACGGCGGCGTCATCTCCCGCATCAAGGTCATGGCGAACCTCGACATCGCCGAGCACCGCGTCCCCCAGGACGGGCGCTTCCGCCTGAAGATCGCGGAAAAGGAGGTCGACTTCCGCGTGTCGATCCTGCCCACGTATTTCGGCGAGAAGATCTGTCTGCGCGTGCTCGACAAGGGGAACGCGCTCCTCGACCTGGACAAGCTGGGGTTCGAGGAGGTTTCCCTGAACTCTCTGAAAAAGGCCGCCGAGCACCCGCACGGGATGATCCTGGTCTGCGGGCCGACCGGCGCCGGCAAAACGACGACCCTTTATTCCGTGCTCAAGCTCCTCGACAAGCCCCAGATCAACATCATCACCGTCGAGGACCCGGTCGAATTCCGCATCCACGGCATCAACCAGGTCGCGATCCGCCCCGAGGTGAAGCTCACGTTCGCCGCGGCGCTGCGTTCGATCCTGCGGCAGGACCCCGACGTCATCATGGTCGGCGAGATCCGCGATTTCGAAACCGCCGACGTCGCGATCAAGGCCGCGCTCACGGGCCACATGGTGCTGTCGACCCTGCACGCGACCACCGCCGTCGGCACGATCACCCGTCTGGTCAACATCGGGATCGAGCCCTTCCTCATCACCTCGAGCGTCCTCGTGGCGGGCTCCCAGCGTCTCGTCCGGAAGGTCTGCGACAAGTGCCGGGAGACGTACGAGCCCAGCCCGGAGCTCCTTGAAGAGCTCGGCATCGACAAGAAGACCCTCAAGGAAAAACCCGTCTTTTCGCGGGGCAAGGGCTGCGACACCTGCCAGAAAAGGGGCTATCACGGCCGCGCGGTCCTTCTGGAGACGCTCACGCTGACCCAGCCCGTCAAGGAGCTCATCCTGCGCGGCGCGCAGGAGTACGAGATCAAGCAACTGGGGCGGAAGGAAGGCATGCAGACGATGCGCGAGGACGGCATCGCCAAGATCCTGCGCGGCGTCACCACCCCCGACGAAGTGATGCGCGTGACGGTCAAGGACTAGGCGTGAAGAACATCTCCGAGCGCATCATCGAGGCGCTCAAAAAATCCAACCGCATCAGCGAGGCCGACATCCAGAAGGCGCTCGCCGTCTACGCGAAGGAAGGCGGCGGCAAGCTCGCCGACGTCCTCGTGCGCATGGAGCTCATCAGCGAGAACGAGCTCATCTCCATTCTCGGCGACGAGCTCAACATGCCGTTCCTCAACCTCGCCAAATACAAGCTCGACCCCGACCTGGGCCAGATGGTCCCCGAGAAGCTCGCCCGCAAGTACCAGATCGTCCCGATCTCCAAGATGGGGAAGACGCTGACGCTGGCCGTGCGCGACCCGTTCAACATCCTGGCCATCGATGACATCGCGGCGTTCACCAAGCACAAGGTCGACTGCGTCATCTCCACCGAAAAGGAGATCAAGAACGCGCTCGACCGTCTCTACACGCCGCAGGACGCCGGCCAGGAGGCCCCGGCCGAAGCGCCCGCCGCCCCGGGCGCCCCGCGCCCCAAGGTGGTGCTCGACGACTCCGACGACCAGGGCTCGTTCACGCTCGGCGCCGAGGAGGCGTCCGACGCGCCGATCGTCAAGATCGTGGACGCGCTCCTTCGGGACGCGATGAAAAAGCGCGCCAGCGACATCCACATCGAGCCGTTCGAGAAAGAGGCGCGCGTGCGGCTGCGCATCGACGGCTGCCTGGAAGAGCAGCCGCCGATCCCCAAGGCCAGCCAGAACGCGGTCCTTACGCGACTCAAGATCATGTCGCGCATCAACATCACCGAAAACCGGATCCCGCAGGACGGCCGCTTCAAGATCAAGATGCAGAACAACAAGGAAGTCGACTTCCGCGTGTCGATCCTTCCGGTCAGCCACGGGTCGAAGGTCGTCATGCGTATCCTCGACAAGACCTCGCTGTCCCTGGGCCTCGAAAAGCTCGGCTTCCTGCCGGACACGCTGGGCGTCATGAAAGAGGGCATCGCCGCGCCGTTCGGCATGATCCTGATCACGGGCCCGACCGGCAGCGGCAAATCCACGACCCTCTACTCCATCCTGAACCAGCTCAACACGCCGGAAAAAAACATCATCACGATCGAGGACCCGATCGAGTACCAGGTCAAGGGCATCACGCAGATCCAGGCGCGCTCGGAGATCGGCTTCGATTTCGCCAGCGGCCTGCGCGCGATCCTGCGCCAGAGCCCGGACATCGTGATGGTCGGCGAAATCCGAGACGGCGAGACCGCCGACATCGCGGTCAAGGCGTCGCTGACGGGCCAGGTCGTGCTCTCGACGCTGCACACCAACGACGCCCCGGGCGCGATGTCCCGCCTCATCGACATGAAGGTCGAGCCCTTCCTGATCGCCTCGAGCGTGGTGCTCGTCGCCGCCCAGCGCCTCGCGCGCAAGATCTGCGGGCACTGCAAGGAAAAGTCTCCCGTCCCGGCCGAGGTGTTCGAGCGTCTCAAGATCGACGTCGGCAAATACTTCCCGGGCGGGCAGGAGCACGTCTTCTACAAGGGCAAGGGCTGCATCTATTGCAACAAAACCGGCTACTCGGGCCGCATGGCGATCTTGGAGCTGCTGTTGATCGACGACCCGATCCGAGACCTGATCATGAAGCGGGCGTCGGCGCATCTCATCAAGGAGCACGCGGTCCAGAGAGGCATGATCACGCTGCGCGAGGACGCGATCCGGAAGTTCTGCGCCGGCATGACGACGCTCGACGAAATCCTGAGAGTCACCGCGGAGGAATAGCGAAATGCCGAATTTTCGATACACCGCCAAAGATCCGAACGGCCGCTCGGTCACCGCCGTGCTCGAGTCCGCCGACGAGAAAGCCGTCCTCGACACGCTCAAGCGGCAGGGGATGATCCCGATTTCGGTCGCGCCCGCCGGAAAGGAAAAGACGGCCGCGGGCAAGAAGGTCGCCAAAAGCGGCGGCAAGATCGGGCTCGGGGAGCTCGTCCTGTTCTCCCGGCAGCTCGCGACCATGATCGACAGCGGCATCCCGCTGATGCAGGCGCTCGAGATCCTGGCCGAGCAGACCGAGCACAAGGGCTTCCGGGCCGTGCTCCTGGAGGTCAAGGACGGCGTCTCCAACGGCCTCAGTCTCTACGAGGCGCTCGCCAAGCACCCCAACGCGTTCTCGCCGCTCTTCATCCACATGGTCAAGGCCGGCGAATCCAGCGGCGCCCTCGACGACATCATGGAGCGCCTGGCGGGATACCTCGAGAAGACCGACCACCTGATCCGCAAGGTCAAATCCGCGCTCGTGTACCCGGCGGTCGTCAGCTCGATGGCCGTCCTCATCACGCTCGTGCTGATGATCAAGGTCGTGCCGGTTTTCAAGTCGATGTTCCAGGACTTCGGCGGAGAGCTCCCGCTGCCGACTCAGATCCTCATCAACATCAGCGACGCCCTGATCCACGGGTTCGTCTTCTGGGTGGCCGCGGTGATCATCGCGGGTTTCCTGCTCGTGCGCTGGGCCAAGACGGAGAAGGGGACTCTCGCGCTCGACACGTTCAAGCTCAACATGCCGATCTTCGGCGTCCTTATCCGCAAGGTCTCGGTCAGCAAGTTCACCCGCACGCTCGCCACGCTCATCAAGAGCGGCGTCCCGATCCTGGGCGCGCTGGAAATCGTCGGCAAGACGGCCGGCAACAAGGTGATCGAAAACGCGGTCGCGAAGGTTCGCGTCTCGATCCGTGAGGGCGAAAACATCACGGATCCGCTGATGAAGGCGAAAGTCTTTCCGCCGCTGGTCGTGCGCATGATCTCGGTCGGCGAGCAGACCGGCGAGCTCGAGAAGATGCTCACCAAGATCGCCGATTTCTACGACGACCAGGTCGATGCCGCGGTGTCGGGCATCACGAGTCTCATCGAGCCCCTGGTCATCGCGTTCCTGGGTATCGTCATCGGCGGCATCGTCATCTGCATGTTTTTGCCGATCTTCAAGATATCGACCCTGGTGAATTAGTTCTTTCGTCGATTAACAGATGTTCTTTTTTGCTTAAATCCGCTCATTGACAATAATATTTGCCTATGCGATACTTTGCTTAGAAGTTGAGACTCTTGATAAGAGATACTAAAGTGGTACTGGCAGGGAATCCGCAATCCTACTCCTAAATCTCCCGCCACTTGGGCTCGATCAAGAGCGATCTCGTTTCCGATCATGCGGTTGATGCCGTAACCCGGCAGCGCCCGTCGGATCGAACCGCCTAAAAGGAGTCATCCTATGTTCATTCGCAGAAACAGCAAGGGTTTCACGCTCGTTGAAATCATGATCGTCGTCGCGATCATCGGCCTCCTGGCCGCCATCGCGGTGCCGAACTTCGTCCAGGCCCGCAACTCGGCCCGCTCGAGCACCTGCATCAACAACCTCCGCCTGATCGACTCGGCGAAGGAGCAGTACGCGATCGAGAACAACATCGCCAGCGGCACCGCCACGACCTCGACGGACTGCACGCCGTATCTGAAGAACAACGCGTTCCCGGTCTGCCCGGGCACGAGCACGGCCTACACGACCAACGCCGTCGGCGTGTTTCCGACCTGCGCGCTGGCCGGCTCCGCTTCGGGCATGACGCCGAAGAGCCACCGGTTGGATTGAAGCTCTGACTGGCTAAGCACCTCGGACCCCCGTCGCCTTCCGGCGGCGGGGGTTCTGCTTATCCGATGAATCTCTTCGGCCATCCCGTCCGTTTTCGCCATCCCCGGGCCGTCGGCGCGTTCGTGCTGACGGCGGCGGTTCTGTGCCTGTACAGCGTCTCGCTCGGCCACAATTTCCTCTTCGACGAGGACGACATCATCCTGCTCAATCCGATGATGCGCGACCTCTCCCGGCTGCCCCAGTTCTTCCTTTCCGGCTTTTTCCAGCAGGGCAAGGGCATCGGCGTGATCTGGGAACAATACTACCGACCGCTCACGGCGATCACGTTCGCGCTCGACTACAGCGTCTGGAAAGTCAATCCCCTGGGATACAACCTCACCAACACGCTCCTGCACGCCGCGGTGGCGGTCCTCCTGTTTCAATTTCTCATCAAGGTTTTCAAGGACCCCTTCATCGCGTTCGTGCCGGCGTTTCTCTACGCGGTGCACACGCTGCACACCGAGGCCGTCACGTACATCGCCAGCCGCGGCGACCTGCTGGGCGGGCTTTTCACGCTCGCGGCGCTCCTCCTG
>DATJEK010000179.1:0-13703 GCA_035496715.1 Candidatus Eiseniibacteriota bacterium
TTAAGTGGAAGAAAAAATTTTATGGGCGCCCTAAGGCGCCCGACGGCGGCTCAACCTCAGAGTAACCGAGAAAAGATTACGGGGCGTGGCTCAGCTTGGTCCAGAGCGCCTGCTTGGGGTGCAGGAGATCGGCAGTTCAAATCTGCCCGCCCCGACCAATTTTCATCAAGGTCGGATACGATGCGTAAACCCTTAACGAAAACCGTGACCCTCGGCCTCTTCGGCCTCGGCACCGTCGGCTCCGGGGTCGTGAAGATCCTGCAGAGCGAAGCGAAGCGCCTGGAGAAAAAAACGGGCATCCGTCTCGTGCTGAAACGGGTGTGCGTGAAATCGCAGGCCAAGAAGCGGCCGGTGAAGGTGGCGCGCTCCGTCTTCACGACCGACGCCGCGAAGATCCTCAAGGACCCTTCCATCGACATCATCGTCGAGCTGATCGGCGGGCTTCATCCCGCCAAGGAGATCGTCATGAAGGCGTTCGCCGAGGGCAAGCACGTCGTCACGGCCAACAAGGCGCTCCTCGCCGAAGAGGGCAAGGCCGTGTTCGCGGCGGCCGGGAAATACGGCAAGCGCCTGGGCTTCGAGGCTTCGGTTTGCGGCGGCATCCCGATCATCAAGTCGCTCAAAGAGGGGCTCGCCTCCAACAACGTCTCCAGCTTCTTCGGCATCGTGAACGGCACCTGCAACTTCATCCTCACCGGGATGTCGACGAAGGGCCTCGATTTCAAGACGGCGCTCGCCGACGCCCAGAAGCGCGGCTACGCCGAGCGCGACCCGCGGTTCGACATCGAGGGGATCGACTCGGCGCACAAGCTCGCGGTGCTCGCGAGGCTCGCGTTCCGCGCCGAAGTCCCGTTCAAGCGGATTCACGTCGAGGGCATCTCGAAGCTCTCCGCGCTCGACATCGCCTACGCGAAGGAGCTCGGCTACGTGATCAAGCTCCTGGCGATCGGCAAGAAGCTCGACAGCGGCCTCGAGCTCCGCGTGCATCCCACGATGCTGCCGTTCGACCATCCGCTTTCCAACGTGCGCGGCGTCTACAACGCGGTCTTCGTCCATTCGGACCAGGCCGGCGACCTCCTTTTTTACGGGCGCGGCGCGGGCATGATGCCGACCGCCTCCGCGGTCATGAGCGACGTCCTCGACATCGCCAAGAGGATGCAGAACGAGCCGTTCGGCTCCGGGGCCATGCCGCTCGAGGCCGCGAAGGCCAGCGTCCTCCCGATCGGCACGATCGTTTCCAAGTACTACCTTCGCTTCCAGGTCGCCGACAAACCGGGCGTCCTCGGCCGGATCGCGCAGACCCTGGGCAAGAACAACATCTCGATCCTGAGCGTCCACCAGAAGGAATCGCACGGCCCGACTTCGGTGCCGGTCGTGATCCTCACTTACGAAGCCCAGGAGGCCAATCTCCGCAAGGCGCTGAAGGAAATCGACTCCCAGAAGTGGATCAGCCAGAAGACCGTCGTCATGAGGGTCGAGAAATGATCCCCGACGGCGGCATGCGCTGGCGCGGCCTCATCGAAAAATACCGCGAGTACCTCCCGGTCACGGACGAGACGCCGGTCGTTTCGCTGAACGAGGGCAACACGCCGCTCGTTCCGGCTCCGCGTCTTTCCGAGCGGATCGGCCTGCGGGTCTACCTCAAATACGAAGGTCTGAACCCGACCGGCTCGTTCAAGGACCGCGGCATGACGATGGCGATCTCGAAGGCCAAGGAGGAGGGCGCGCGCGTCGTCATCTGCGCCTCCACGGGCAACACGTCCGCCTCGGCGGCCGCCTACGCGGCCCGCGCGGGACTGCGCTGCGTCGTCCTGATCCCGAAGGGGGCGATCGCGCTCGGCAAGCTCTCGCAGGCCCTGATCCACCGCGCGCAGGTGCTCGCGATCGACGGCAACTTCGACCAGGCGCTCAACATGGTTCGCGAGATCGCGGCCACGCGCCCGATCACGCTCGTGAACTCGGTGAACCCCTACCGCCTCGAGGGGCAGAAGACGGGCGCCTTCGAGATCTGCGACCAGCTCGGCGAAGCGCCGGCCTATCACGCGATCCCGGTCGGCAACGCCGGCAACATTTCGGCCTACTGGAAGGGCTACACGGAATATTTTCAGAAGAAGGTCACGCGCGCGAAGCCGCGGATGCTCGGCTTCCAGGCCGCGGGCGCGGCCCCCATCGTGAGGCGGCGGATCGTGAAGAACCCGAAGACGATCGCGACGGCGATCCGCATCGGCAATCCCGCCAGCTGGGAACTCGCCGAGAGCGCCCGCGACGAATCGGGCGGCCTGATCGGCATGGTCACGGACGCCGAGATCCTCGCGGCGTACCGGTTTCTCGCGGAAAAGGAAGGCGTCTTCGTGGAGCCCGCGAGCGCGGCGAGCGTGGCCGGCGTGTTCAAGCTCGCGCAAAAGGGGTATTTCCGCAAGGCGGACAAAAAATCGAAACTCGTCTGCATCCTGACCGGCCACGGCCTCAAGGATCCCGACCGCGCGATCGCCTCGGTGAAGACGCCCAAGACCGTCCCCGCGAAACTGAACGCGATCCTCAAGGAGATCCGCTAGATGAAGCACGTGTTCCTCCTGGCCGAGGGACTCTGCGACGACCCGGTGCCGGAGCTCGACGGGCGCACGCCGCTCGAGATCGCCAAGACCCCCAACCTCGACGCGCTCGCCAAAAAGGGCCGCGTCGGGTCGACGCTCTTCGTGCCGCGCGCGCTGGCGCCGAGCGAGGACGTCGCCTGCATGGCGGCGCTCGGGTTCGACCCGCAGGAGTTCTACACCGGCATCGCGCCGCTCGAGGCGGCCGCGTTCGGCCTGCCGCAGAAGGACCGCGAGGTCGCGTTCCGGCTGGACCTGGTGACCGTGTTCGACGACGTGCTCGTCGACGCGAGCGCTGGATCCATCGTGCCGAAGGAGTCGCGCCTCCTCATCGAGGAGCTCGGCCGCAGGCTCGCCGACAAGCGGATGAGGCTTTATCCGGGCGAGGGGTACAAAAACATTCTGATGATCGACGACGCGGAGCTCGCGGACGCCCTCGACGACCTCGAGTGCACGCCGCCGGGCCGGCTCGTCGGGCAGAGCTTCGCGAAGGGGTTGCCGAAGGGGAAAGGCGGGAAGATCCTGACCGACTTCATGGACGCCTCGAAGGAGATCCTCGACAACAACGAGATCAACCGCGTGCGCATCGACCTGGGGGAGAACCCGGCGAACATGGTCTGGCCCTGGGGCCAGGGCAAGCGCCCTCCGCTTCCGGGTTTCCGGGAGCGCTACGGCGTCGACGGCGCCGTCTTCTCCGAGGCCGATTTCGTGCGCGGCCTGGGCCGGATCCTGGGCCTCAAGGACGGCGGGATCCGCGCGCCGAAGAGCCTCGCGGGGTCGTTCGGCGACCACCCGTTCGTTTTCGTGTACGTCCCGTTCCCGGGCGGGGAGGCCGAGCCCGCGCTGAAGGACCGCGTGCGGCACATCGAGGAGTTCGACTCGGCCGTGGTCGGTCCGGCGGTGAAGGCGGCGGAGTCCGCGGGGGCGTTCCGCGTCTGCGTCACGACGACCTGCGCGGAATCGTCCGCGAGGAAAGCGAAGATCCATGAGCGCGTGCCGTTCGTTTTCCAGGGCTCGGGGATCGAGGCGGGCGAGGGGGCGGCGTTCAGCGAGAAGATCGCCTCGCAGAGCCGGTTCGTCGTGGAAGAGGGTCACAAACTGATGGGTCAATTTTTAGGAAAATAACACCATGGGTCTAATCGTCCAGAAATACGGCGGTTCGTCCGTCGCCAATCCCGAACGCATCAAGCGCGTGGCCGAGCGGGTCGAGCGCTACTACGCCAAGCGCCACCGTCTCGTCGTCGTCGTGAGCGCCCTGGGCGACACGACCGACGAGCTCCTGGAGCTCTCCGGCGAGATCACGAAAAACCCCTCGCGCCGCGAGCTCGACATGCTGATGTCCACCGGCGAGCAGGTCTCGGTCGCGCTCCTGGCGATGGCGCTGCACGAGCTCGGCGTCCCGGCGATCTCGTTCACCGGCGCCCAGGTCGGCATCCTGACCGACACCTCGCACACGAAGGCGCGCATCCTCGAGATCTCGACCGAGCGCATCGAGAAGCACCTGAAGGCGGGGGAGGTCGTCATCGTGGCCGGTTTCCAGGGGATCAACCCCGAGCTCGAGATCACGACGCTCGGCCGCGGCGGTTCGGACCTCACGGCGGTCGCGCTCGCCAAGGCGCTCGACGCCGACACCTGCGAGATCTACACCGACGTCGAGGGGATCTACACGACGGACCCGCGGCTGGTGAAGGACGCGCAGAAGATCGACCGGATCAGCTATGAAGAAATGCTCGAGCTGGCGGCCTCGGGCGCTCAGGTCATGCAGTCGCGCTCGATCGAGGTGGCCGGGAAGTTCGACATCCCGTTGCACGTGCGGAGCAGTTTCTCAGACAAAGAAGGCACATGGATCGTCAAGGAGGACAAGTCGATGGAAAACGTATTGATTCGCGGCGTCTCGCTCTCGAAAAACGAGGCGAAGCTCACGGTGAGCGGTGTCCCCAACAAGCCCGGCGTCGCCGCGGCGATCTTCAAGACGCTCGCCGACACGGGGATCAACGTCGACATGATCATCCAGAACATCGGGAAGTCCGCGGACACGGACATCTCGTTCACGGTGCCCAAGGGCGACGTGGAGCCGGCGCTGGCCTGCCTCCGGAAGATCGCGCCGCGGGTCGGCTTCAAGGGGCTCTCACAGGACGCGAACGTCGCGAAGGTCTCGGTCGTCGGCATCGGCATGAGAAGCCACGCGGGCGTCGCGGCGGCCATGTTCGACGTGCTGGGCAAGAACCGCATCAACATCGAGATGATCTCCACCTCGGAGATCAAGATCTCCTGCGTCGTGAAGAAGACCGACGCCGAGAAGGCCGTGAAGCTCCTGCACCGCGAGTTCGACCTCAACAAGAGGAAAAATGGCCGCTAAGAAATCCGTCCAACTCTACGACACGACCCTCCGGGACGGCTCCCAGGGCGAGGACATCTCGTTCTCCGTCCAGGACAAGCTCCTGATCGCCCGGCGGCTCGACGACCTCGGGCTCCACTTCATCGAGGGCGGCTGGCCGGGCGCGAACCCGAAGGACGTCCAGTTCTTCGAGGAGGCGAAGAAGCTTTCCCTGAAGAACGCGAAGCTCGTCGCGTTCGGCTCGACGCGCAAGGCCCACACCAGGGCCGCCGACGACTCGAATCTCCGCGGCCTGGTCGAGGCCGGCACCTCGGTCATCACGATCTTCGGCAAGAGCTGGGACATGCACGTGCGCGAGGTCTTCAAGGTCGAGCTCGACGAGAACCTGCGGATGATCTCGGATTCCGTTAAATTTTTGAAGTCCAGGGGCAAAGAGGTGATCTACGACGCCGAGCACTTCTTCGACGGCTATTTCGCCAACCCCGCCTACGCGCTCAAGACGCTGAAGGCCGCCGCCGACGCCGGGGCGTCGGTGCTCGTCCTCTGCGACACCAACGGCGGCACGATGCCGTCGAAGCTCTCGCGGGCCGTGGCGGACGTGCGCAAAAAACTGAAGACGCCGGTCGGCATCCACACGCACAACGACTGCGGCATGGCCGTCGCCAACGCCGTCGCGGCCGTCGAGGCGGGCGCCACGCACGTGCAGGGCTGCATGAACGGCTTCGGCGAGCGCACCGGCAACGCCGACATCCTCGTCGCCGCCGCGAACCTCCAGGTCAAGCTCGGCTACGCCTGCGTGCCGCCGCAGAAGCTCAAGGATTTCACGGCCGCCGCACGCTACGTCAACGAGGTCGCGAACATGGTCCCGGCGAAGAACCAGCCCTACGTCGGGCAGAGCGCGTTCGCCCACAAGGGCGGCGTGCACATCGACGCGGTGAAGAAAAATCCCCAGACCTACGAGCACGTCGACCCGGCGGTCGTCGGGAACCTCCGCCACCATCTCGTCTCCGAGGTCGGCGGGCGGACCAACATCATGCTCAAGGCGCAGGAGTTCGGCATCGAGCTCAAGAAGGACGCGCCGGAGACGAAGAAAATCCTGCAGGAGGTCCAGCGCCTCGAGAACGAGGGGTGGCAGTTCGAGGGGGCCGACGCCAGCGTCGAGCTCCTCATCCGCAACGTGACCGGCGGGACGAAGAAGTTTTTCCAGGCCACCGCCGAGATCAAGAACGAGCGGATCGGCGACCAGGACCCCAACGTCGAGGCGGTCGTGACGGTTGAGCTGAACGGCAAGAAGGAGAAGGTCCAGAAGACCGGCGACGGCCCCGTGGACGCGCTCGGGCTGGCGCTGCAGGACGCGCTCGCGAAATTTTATCCCCAGGTCCGCGAGGTCGAGCTCGACGACTACAAGGTCCGCATCGTCAACTCCAAGGCCGGCATCGCCGCCAAGGTCCGCGTCGTCATCGAGTTCCACGACAAGCACCGCATCTGGTCGACGGTCGGCGTCTCGACCAACATCATCGAGGCCAGCTGGCAGGCGCTCGTCGACGCGTACCGGTACAAACTTTCCAAATGAGCGCCCAGCCCCCGGTCCCGCCGGCCCCCGCGCCGTCCCAGGACGAGATCTCGAAGGTCTACAACCCGAAGCTGGTCGAGAAGACCTGGTACCAGTTCTGGCTGAAGAAGGGTTATTTCAAGGCCTCCTCGAAATCACGCAAGAAGCCGTACACCATCGTGATTCCGCCGCCGAACGTCACCGGGATCCTGCACATGGGCCACGGCCTCAACAACACGCTCCAGGACATCCTGACCCGCTTCAAGCGGATGCAGGGCTACGAGACGCTCTGGATGCCGGGCACCGACCACGCGGGCATCGCGACGCAGAACGTCGTCGAGAAGTCGCTGCGCGAGGAAGGGCTCACGCGCCACTCGCTCGGCCGCGAGAAATTCGTCGAGCGCGTCTGGAAATGGCGCGAGAAATACGGCAACACCATCATCCGCCAGCTCCACCGCCTCGGCTCCTCCTGCGACTGGGACCGCACGCGCTTCACGATGGACGAGGGCCTCTCGCGCGCCGTCCGCGAGGTCTTCGTGCGCCTCTACGAGAAGGGCCTGATCTACCGAGGCAAGTACATCATCAACTGGTGCCCCCGCTGCCAGACGGCGCTGTCCGACGAGGAGGCCCAGCACAAAGAGATCACGGGCCACCTCTACCATTTGAAATACATGATCGAGGGGACCGACGAGCACGTGACGATCGCGACGACGCGCCCGGAAACGATGCTCGGCGACACGGCGATCGGGTTCCACCCGTCGGACGACCGCTACAAGCATCTGGCGGGCAAGACCGCGATCCTGCCGCTCCTCAACCGCCGCCTCCGCATCATCCAGGACGAGACGATCGATCCCAAGTTCGGCACGGGCGCGCTCAAGATCACGCCCGCGCACGACCCGGTCGATTTCCAGCTGGCGCAGAAGCACGGCCTGGATTTCGTGAACATCATGAATCCCGACGCCACGCTGAACGAGAACGCCGGCCCCTACAAGGGGCTCGACCGCTTCGAGGCGCGCAAGAAGATCATCGCCGAGCTCGAGGACCGCCGCATCCTCCTCGAGACCAAGGAGCACCTGCATTCGGTCGGCCACTGCTACCGCTGCCAGACCGTGATCGAGCCGTATCTCTCGCCGCAGTGGTTCGTCCACATGAAGCCGCTCGCGAAGCCCGCGATCGCGGCCGTGAAGGACGGACGCACCGAGTTCGTCCCCAAGCGCTGGACCAAGGTCTACCTCGACTGGATGACCAACATCAAGGACTGGTGCGTGTCCCGCCAGATCTGGTGGGGCCACCGCATCCCCGTCTGGTACTGCCCGCCGTGCCGCGCGAAAAGCCCCGTCCCGGACGGGAAGAAATACGTCCCCGGCACGCGCTACACGGAGCCCGGCATGATCGTCGCCCGTGAGGCGCCGACCCGGTGCCCCGACTGCGGCAACAAGGACCTGATCCAGGACGAGGACGTGCTGGACACCTGGTTTTCCTCGTGGCTGTGGCCGTTTTCGACGCTCGGCTGGCCCGACAAGAACCCGGACCTCAAGTTTTTCTATCCGACCTCGACGCTCGTCACCGGGTACGAGATCATCTTCTTCTGGGTCGCCCGCATGATGATGGCGGGGATCGAGTTCATGGGCAAGGAGCCGTTCAAGCAGGTGTACATCCACGGCATCGTGCGCGACGAGACCGGCGCCAAGATGTCGAAGTCGCTCGGCAACGCGGTCGATCCGATCGACATCATCGACGAGTACGGCGCGGACGCGCTGCGCTACGGCATCATCTCGATCACCGCCGAGGGGCAGGACGTCTACGCGTCCAAGGAAAAATTCGAGGTCGGCCGCAATTTCGCCAACAAGATCTGGAACGCCGCCCGGTTCGTCCTCATGAACCTCGACACCAAGTCGATCAACCTGAAGAAGGCGCCGAGGCTGTCCTCGCTCTCGCCGGTGGACCGCTGGATCCTGTCGCGCATGAACCGCACGATCGAGGACATCACCGGCTGTCTCGACCGCAGCCGCTTCAACGAGGCGCTCCAGGTCCTCTACGATTTCTTCTGGCACCAGTTCTGCGACTGGTACCTCGAGCTGACGAAGCCCAACATCCAGTCCAAGGAGACGCAGTGGGTGCTGGCGACGGTGCTCGACAACACGCTCAAGCTCATGCATCCCTTCATGCCGTTCGTCACCGAGGAGATCTGGCAGAAGGTCCCGCACGAGGGCGAGTCGATCATGGTCGCGCCCTGGCCCAAGGTCAACAAGCGCCAGATCGACCGCAAGGTGGAGGCCGAGCTCGAGCTCATCCTCGGCGAGATCCAGGCGATCCGCAACGTCCGCTCGGCCTGGCAGATCAACCCCAAGGAGTCCGTCACCGTGGCGGTCAAGGCCTCGCGCGACCGGGAGCTCAAGGTCCTGCAGAAATATTCGACCTACGTCGTCCAGATGGCGAAGGTCTCGTCGCTCCAGATCGGCAAGCACGTCACCCGACCCAAGGAGTCGGCCGTCGCCAACATCGGCCGCGTCGAGACCTACGTCGTCCTCTCGGGGCTCATCGACGTCGCCGTGGAGCGCCAGCGGATCGAGGCGGCGCTCGAGGAGGTCGAGAAGATGATGCGCGCGCTCGAGGGGCGCCTGAAGAACGAGGAATTCGTGAAGAAGGCCCCCAAGGAGATCGTCGAGAAGGAGCGCCGCAGGGCCGAAGAGCTCGACAACCGCAAGAGACGTCTCGAAGAAAACCTCCGCACGCTCGCCTAGAAACGGCGCGACCCCGATGCTCAAGACAAAAACAAACATCATCGACCTCATCATCCGCCTGGCCCTCCGGGAGGACGTGGGGGGCAAGGACATCACCTCGACGGCCATCATCCCGCGGAACCTCCACATCAAGGCGGCGATCGTGTTCAAGGAGAGGGCCGTCGTCTCCGGCATCGGCATCGCCGAGCGCGTGTTCCGCATCGTCGACGAGGACATCCGGTTCCTGCCGGTCGCCAAGGACGGCGAGGTCGCCGAAGAAGGCCGCGAGGCCGCCTACATCGAGGGCTCGGCGCTCTCCATCCTGATCGCGGAGCGCACGGCGCTCAATTTCCTCGGCCGGCTCTCGGGCATCTCGACGCTGACGCGGGAGTTCGTCGACAAGGTGAAGGGGACCAACGCCAAGATCCTCGACACCCGGAAGACCATCCCCAATTTCCGCGTGCTCGAGAAGTACGCGGTCCTGATGGGCGGCGGGTCGAACCACCGCTTCGGCCTTTACGACCAGGCGCTCATCAAGGACAATCATCTTCGCATCCTCCGCAAGGACTCGATCATCGACGTCGTCGCGGCCGTGAAGCGCAGCGTCCTCAAGACCACCGTCGTCGGCCTCGAGGTCAAAAACCTCGCCGAGCTGAAAGAGGCGCTGAAGTCGAAGGCCGACTACGTCCTCCTCGACAACATGGACCTCGAGACGGTCAAGAAAGCCGTCGAGCTGCGCCGCACCGAGGCCCCCGCCATCCCGCTCGAAGTCTCCGGCGGGATCAATCTCGACAATGTTCGCGCCTACGCCGAAACCGGCATCGAGCGCATCTCGGTCGGCGCCCTGACCCATTCCGCCCGCTCCGTCGACGTTTCGCTCGACATCGTCGGTTAGACGGGCGGCCTCGCGGGTCCTCGGAAGAACAAGCCGAGCCGCCTGCTAAGTGATAAAATAAACTCATGAAATTTAAGATCCAATCCTCCATGACCCCGAAAGGGGACCAGCCGCAAGCCATCGAGAAGCTCATCAAGGGCGTGAAGGCCGGAGACCGCTACCAGACGCTTCTCGGCGTCACCGGAAGCGGCAAGACGTTCACGGCCGCGCACGTGATCCAGGCCCTGGAGCGGCCGACCCTGGTCCTTTCCCACAACAAAACCCTCGCCGCCCAGCTCTACAGCGAATTCCGGGACATTTTCCCCGAGAACGCCGTCGAGTACTTCGTCAGCTACTACGACTACTACCAGCCCGAGGCGTACATCCCGCACACCGACACCTACATCGAGAAGGACTCCTCGATCAACGAGGACATCGACCGCCTGCGCCTGCGGGCGACGAGCTCGCTCCTGTCGAGGCGCGACACGATCGTCGTCGCCTCGGTGTCCGCGATCTACGGCCTGGGCTCGCCGGCCGAGTACGCGGAAATGCTCGTCATGCTGAAGGTGGGCGACCGGCTCTCGCGCGACGAGATGCTGAAGCGCCTCGTCGACATCCAGTACCAGCGCAACGACGTCGACTTCAAGCGCGGCACCTTCCGCGCCCGCGGCGACACCGTGGAGGTCTTTCTTGCGTACGAGGAGACCGCGCTGCGCGTCGAGTTCGAGTGGGACGAGGTGAAGCGCCTCTCGCGCATCCACCCGGTGACCGGCGACGTGATCCATACGCTCGACGCGCTCGCCGTCTATCCGGCCAAGCACTTCGTCACGACCCAGCCGCGCCTCGAGCGCGCGATCCTCGAGATCGAAGAGGAGCTGAACAGCCGCCTGAAGGAGCTGAACTCCCAGAACAAGCTCGTCGAGGCCCAGCGCCTCGAACAGCGCACCCGCTACGACATGGAGATGATGAAGGAGCTGGGCTTCTGCTCGGGCATCGAGAATTATTCCCGCATCATCACCGGCCGGCCGGCGGGCTCCAGGCCGTACTGCCTGATCGATTATTTCCCCAAGGACTTCCTCCTCGTCATCGACGAGTCGCACATCTCGATGCCGCAGATCCGGGGCATGTACTTCGGCGACCGCGCGCGCAAGGAGACGCTCGTCGAGTACGGCTTCCGCCTGCCGTCGGCGCTCGACAACCGGCCGCTCAAGTTCGAGGAGTTCGAGGCGGTGACCGGGCAGACGCTCTTCGTTTCCGCGACGCCCGCCGAGTACGAGGTGCAAAAATCCACGCGCATCGTCGAGCAGGTGATCCGCCCGACCGGCCTCCTCGACCCGCCGATCGACGTGCGGCCCACGAAGGGGCAGATCGACGACCTCCTCGAGGAGATCACGAAGCGGACCGCCGTCAAGGAGCGCGTGCTCGTGACGACCCTCACGAAGCGGATGGCCGAGGACCTCGCGAAGTACCTCGAGAAAGCCGGCGTCCTGGTGCGTTACCTCCATTCCGAGATCGACGCGATCGAGCGCGTCGAGATCCTGCGCGACCTGCGCCTGGCGAAGTTCGACTGTCTCGTCGGCATCAACCTTCTGCGCGAGGGGATCGACCTGCCCGAGGTGTCGCTGGTGGCCGTGCTCGACGCCGACAAGGAGGGTTTTCTCCGCAGCCAGACTTCGCTGATCCAGGTCGCGGGCCGCGCCGCGCGCCACGTGAACGGCCAGGTCATCATGTACGCGGACCGGATCACGGACTCGATGCGCCACACGATCTCCGAGACCACCCGGCGCCGCAAGCTCCAGCTGCAGTACAACACCGAGCACGGCATCACCCCGACCTCGATCAAGAAGGAGATCCGCGAGGGCATCGAGGCCATCAAGAAGGCGAGGGAGATCGTGCAGGAGGCCGCCGGCCTGCCTGAAGAGCTGGAGGACACCTACCAGGCGATTTCCGACATCGAGAAGGAGATGGAGGAAGCCGCGCGGAACCTCCAGTTCGAGCGGGCGATCCAGCTCAGGGACCAGATCCGCGCCCTCCAGAACCGCATGGAAAAAGAAAAGGCTCCCCGCTCGTGAACGACGACCCGGTGCTCGATTTTCTGAGGGAGAAGAAAGACGGCTACGTTTCCGGCGAGGAGATGTCCCGCCGTCTCAAGGTCTCGCGCGCCGCCGTCTGGAAGGGGATCGAGGTCCTGCGCCGGCTCGGCTACGAGGTGGAGTCCCGCGCGGGACAGGGCTACCGGCTCACCGGCATCCCCGACAAGATGTTCGCCGACGAGATCGCGTACGGACTCAAGACGCGCATGATCGGCAAAAAGATTTTTTCCTACGAGGACCTGGACTCCACCAACGACGCCGCCTGGCGTCTCGGCGAAGAGGGCCTCCCCGAGGGCGCCTGCGTGTTCGCCGAGCATCAGAAAAAGGGGAGAGGCCGGATGGGCCGTAGCTGGCTGTCTCCGAAGGGAAAGGGCGTCCTTCTCTCCGTCCTTCTTAGGCCGAAGCTGTCGCCGGCCGAGGCGGCGCGCGTGACGCTCATGACCGCGGTGTCCGCGGCGCGCGCGATGAAAAAGCACGTCGGCAAGGCGCCCGGCATCAAATGGCCGAACGACCTCCTGTACGGCGGGAAAAAAGTCTGCGGAATCCTCACCGAGATGAGCGCGGAGCTCGACCGGGTGAAATTCGTGGTCGTCGGGATCGGCGTGAACGTGAACGCCTCCGCCAAAGACCTCCCGCCCGGCTCGACCTCCCTGAGGGAAGCGGCCGGACGCGCGGTCTCCCGGCAGGACTTCGCGCGGGATCTTCTGACCGAGATGGAAGCCGACTACCTGAGGCTGAAGGACGGCCGGTTCGAGGAGATCGTGCGCGACTGGGAGGACCACTCCGCGACTTCTGGAAAGCGCGTGACGGCGACCGTCTTCGGGAGGAAAATACAGGGACAGGCCGTCGGCATCGACTCGGACGGTGCGCTCTGGATCCGCCGCGACAATGGCCTACAGGAGCGCGTCCTCGCCGGGGACGTCCAGCATCTGGACGGGGTGCGCGCGTGAAGCTCCTGGCCCTCGACGTCGGCAACACGAGCGTGACTTGCGCGCTCTTCAAGGACGGACGCATCGTCCGCCGCGCCCGGCTGGCGACGGCCGACGTCCGGACGAAGGGGAAGGCTTTCTTCAAAAAGCATTTCGCCGCCGCGCGTCCGGAAGCGGCGGTGATCGGCAGCGTGGTGCCGCAGGCGGGTCTTTCCTTGAAGCAGATCCTGCCCGCGGCGACCGGCGCGAAGGCCTATTTGATCGGAAAAGACCTCCCTGTCCCGATCGCCAACCGCTACCGCAATCCCCGGCAGGTCGGCGCCGACCGGCTCTTGAACGCGCTGGCGGCCTGGGAAAAATACCGCCGCCCCGCCGTCGTCATCGACTTCGGCACGGCCGTCACCTTCGACGTCGTCTCGCCGAAAGGGGAGTACCTGGGCGGCGTGATCGCTCCGGGCATCGAGATCAGCCTGGAGGCCCTGTTCCGGAAGACCGCGCTCCTGCCCAGGACCCGCCTGGCCCACCCCCGGCACGTGGTAGGGCGGGATACCGTCGAGAGCATCCGCTCCGGCTGCGCCTACGGCATCGGGGGCCTCTGCGACC
>DATJEK010000180.1:0-2301 GCA_035496715.1 Candidatus Eiseniibacteriota bacterium
GTCGCCTACGGCGCCGTCTGTCTCGTCACCCAGGAACTCTTCGCGGAGGTATAGACCGATGGCGCTCGTGACCAAACGACGTCTTCTCGACCAAATCGAGCTGAACGACCACGAAAAGAAAAACCTCCAGATCCTCGACACGATCCGCAAGAAGGGCCCGATCGCCCGGGCGGAGATCTCTCGCCTGATCGGCCTCAACATCGTGACCGTCACGAGCTACATCGACCAGTACATCAAGAAGGGCGTCATCAAAGAGGTCGGCATCGACGTCTCCTCCGGCGGCCGCAAGCCCACGCTCGTGGACCTGAATCCCTCGGCGATCTACCTCATCGGCGTCGGTCTCAACGTCGTCGACATGATCGCCGTGCTGTGCAACCTGAAGGGGGAGATCCTCGTCAGCGTGAAGAAGGAGCGCCCGCTCAAGGCAGGCGAAGCGCTCGTGCAGTCGATGACGACGCTCGTGCAGGAGCTCATCGAAAAATCCAAGGTGGACACGACCAAGGTCCACGGCATCGGCATCGGGATCCCCGGCATTTTCAACCGTGACACGAGCACCGTCCGCTGGCCGGTCGGGCTCCTCGAGGGCGACCTCTCCATCACGGTTTCGATCCACGGCTTGTTCGAGGAGAAATTCGGCATCCCGACCTTCGTCGACAACGACGCCAACGCCGCGGTGTTCGGCGAGGAATGGTACGGCCGGGGACTCGGTGTCCAGCACGCGATTTACCTGTATTCGGGAAACGGCTGCGGATTCATGATCAACGGCCAGATTTACCGCGGGGCCAACGGCTGCGCCGGGGAGTGGCTCTTCGATATCGCCGAAGACAACCCGCTGCCGGCGCTCGTCGAATCCTACAAGTCCGGCAGTTGGAGCATGGATCTGGGCATCGCGCTCCGCGCGCAAACCCAGCAGGCGGAGAACGCCAAGTCCAAGATCTACGAGATCGTCAAGGACGACGTGAAGCGGATCACGCTCCTGACCGTGGTCAAGGCCTCGGAGATGGGGGATCCGTTCGCGATCAAACTGCTCAAGGAAGCGGGCGCGCGCCTCGGGCGCAAAGCGGCGTTTCTCGTCAACCTGTTCAATCCCGAAATCCTCATCATCGGCGGCGGCATCGAGCTGGGCGGCGCGCTTCTCCTGGACGCCCTCCGCGACACGGTGAAGCAGTCGTCGGTGCAGGAGGCGACGGAGAAGCTCCGCATCATCCCGTCGCAGCTCGGAGAAAACGGCGTCCCGCTGGGCGCAGCCGCGCTCGTCGCCCAGAATTACTTCATCAGCGTGTGAGTACCGTCATGGAGCAGAGAACCTGCGTTTACTGCAAGACCGCGTTCACGCCGAACAAATACTCGCCCCGCCAGCAGATTTGCTCGGGCCCCGACTGCCAGAAGCGCCGCCAGCTCGAGAGCATGAAGCTGTGGCGCCAGCGCAATCCGAACTACTTCAAGTACGACGAATCCAAGGGCGCCGTCTGGCTGGAAACCCAGCGGAAGCGCTCGAAGCTCTGGCGCGAAAAAAATCCCGACAAGGTCCGCTCCTACCGGAGCGCGCACAGCGAAGAGTACCGGCAGTACATGCGCGAATACATGCGCGTCTACCGCGAGAAGAAAAAGAAGACCGTTCCCTCGGACGGCGCGGTCCCTCCGGCTCCCAGCCAGAACTGATCCCTTCGCCGCTTCCGCGGCCCGTCCTCCTGATTGTAAACCCCATCGCCGCGGGCGGTTGACAATGAATTCGTCCGGCGTTTATACTGGACGCATGCTCGAACTCATCCTCAAGGCCCGCGCGGACGTCCTTGCCGGCAAGACGCTTTCCCGGGAAGACGCGCTGTCGCTCGCCGCGCTACCTGAAGTCTACGTCCCGTACCTGGCGGCGGCGGCCAATGAAGTGCGCGAGCGCTTCGTCGGGAACGCGATCGAGTCGTGCGCGCTCTCCAACATCAAGAGCGGAAACTGCAGCGAAGACTGCAAGTTCTGCGCGCAGTCCGGCCACTACAAAACCGACAGCCCCGTGTATCCTCAGGTTTCCGTCGAGGAGATCGTTTCCCAGGCGAAGGCCGCCGAGAAGATGGGCGCCACCGAGTTCTGCATGGTCTCGAGCGGATGGGGCGCCACGAACGAGAAGGAATTCGAGACGGTCGTCGAAGCGGTGCGCCGCATCAAGGCGGAGACCGGCCTTTTCGTCGACGCGTCGCTCGGATTCCTCACCGGCGAGCAGATGGCGCGCCTGAAAGAGGCGGGGCTTTACCGCAACAACCACAATCTCGAGGCCGCCAAAGGTTTCTTCGACAAGATCTGCACGAC
>DATJEK010000181.1:0-10526 GCA_035496715.1 Candidatus Eiseniibacteriota bacterium
AGTCCTGTTGCCCGCCCTGCACCCGGCCGAGATCTGGAAGGAGACCGGCCGGTACGAAATCATGGGCGACGACATGATCCACTTCAAGGACCGTCACGGCAAATGGAACGTGCTCGGGCCCACGCACGAGGAGATCATCACCGACCTCGCGCGGCGCGAGATCCACTCGTACAAGCAGCTCCCGGTCAACCTTTACCAGATTCAGACCAAATTCCGCGATGAAATGCGGCCGCGCTCGGGCGTGATCCGCAGCCGAGAGTTCATTATGAAGGACGCGTACAGCTTCCACCCGGACGAGGCCTGCCTCGACCGGATGTACGTGCATATGCGCGAGACGTACAAGAAGATCTTCACGCGCTGCGGCCTCGAGTTCTACGTCGTGCAGGCCGACCCCGGGGCGATGGGCGGGTCGGGTTCGCAGGAGTTCGTTCTTTTTTCCGACGCGGGGGAGGACCGGATGGTCCAGGTAGGAGATTCGGACACCGTGATGAGCGTCGAGATGGCCGGGCGTAGGCTGAAAGGCCTTTCGCTTCCCGCCGATGGACAGCCGGTGCGGAATTACAAAAAACTCGAAACGCCCGGGCATAGCAGCGCGGAATCGGTCGCGGCGACGCTCAAGACGAGTATTAAGAAAATCGTGAAGACGATGATTTACCAGAACGCGAAGAACGAGCTCTTCGCGGTGCTCGTGAGGGGGGACCATGAGGTCAGCGAGTTTAAGCTCAAAAAGGCCGAGCCCGGAGCGTTTCTCGCCTCCCGTGAAACAATCGACCAGATATCCGCTTTCGGCTTCACCGGTCCGCTCGGCCTGAAAGACATGAAGTTCTATGTCGACGAAGATCTGGTCGAGATGAAGGCTTTCGTGGTCGGCGCCAACGAACGCGACCAGCATTACGTCGGCATGAATTGGGAAGACGTTCTCTTCTTGTCTGGGGACGAAAGAAATCGGGCGGTGGTCGTGGGGGATTTTCGCCAGGTCGTCGAGGGCGACCTTTCGGCCGACGGAAATCAGCTCAAGTTCCGCACCGCCATCGAGCTGGGACATATCTTCAAGCTCAACCTCCGCTATTCCCAGCCACTCGACGCGAGTTTCCTCGACGAACACGGCAAGAAAAACCCCCTCCTCATGGGCTGCTACGGGATCGGGGTGAACCGCATCCTGGCGGCGGCGATCGAGCAGCACGCCGACGACAAGGGCATCGTCTGGCCTCGCGCGATCAGCCCTTACGAGGTCCAGGTCATCCTGATCGACCCCAAGGACGAGCCGTCCAGGCAGATCGCGGACGAGCTCGAAAAGGGATTGGAAACAAAGGGGATAGACGTTCTGGTCGACGACCGGGCGGAGTCCGCCGGTGTCAAATTCAACGACGCGGACCTGATCGGGATCCCCCTCAGGGTGATTCTGGGTCCCAAGAACCTCAAAAACGGCAAGGCGGAAATCAAGATTCGGAAGACCGGGCAGGCCGTTCTGGTGGACGTGGGGGAGTTGTTAAATGAGACCGTTAAACAACTTGACAGTTTAGCATGATTTTGTTAGTTTAAATAACTAGCTCAACCGTTCTGTTCCAAGAAAGTGGGTGAAGACCCACTTTTTTTATTGGTATCCAGTGTCCAAAATTTTTTGTAGTTTTACTGACTATGTCACTGCCCTTTGAAATCGAACAAAGACGCGACGAGATCCGCTCCGAGGTCGAGAAGTTCGGCGCGGAGCTTGTCGACATTTCGTTTCATCACGCGGGGCACCGCAGCGTGATCACGCTCATCGTGGACAAGGAGAGCGGGGTGACGCTCGAAGACTGTGTGCGGATCAACCACAGCGTAAGCGCCTGGCTGGATGAGCTTTCGGCGCAGTACGCGGCGGGCGGGACGGACTTCCTGAAAGGTTCGTATTTTCTCGAAGTGAACAGCCCGGGCCTCGACCGTCCGCTCAAGACGGAGCGGGATTTCCGGCGCGCGCTGGGCCAGACGCTGCGGTTTTCCTGGCGCGGAGCCGAAAACCGGGTCTTCACCGGCGCCGGGGACGTGATCGCGGTGGATGACGGCAGGATTACGGTCCGTTTTGAAGGCGGCGCCGACGTGCCGGTGGTTCTCGAGCTCGGCTCGATCGTCAAGGCCGTGCGCGAGATCAAATTCAAAAAATAGGCGGGCAAATGAGCACAGAGTTGTTGACGGTCCTCGAAAACATCGAGCGCGAGAAAGGCATCAGCCGACAGGTCCTCATCGAGTCGGTCGAGGCGGCGCTCGTGTCCGCGGCCAAGAAGGTGCTGCACGACAAGGACAAGGACGTCACCGTCAAAATCGACGTCGAGACCGGCAAGATCCGCATCCTGTCGGACGGGAAGGAGATCGTCTCGAGCGAATTCGGCCGCATCGCCGCGCAGACCGCCAAGCAGGTGATCTTCCAGAAGATTCGCGAGGCCGAGCGCGACGTGATTTTCAACGAATTCAACGGCAAGGCCGATTCGATCACCAGCGGCACCGTCTATCGCTTCGAGAAAGGCGCGCTCCTCGTCGACCTCGGCAAGACCGAAGGCGTGCTTCCCAAGCGTGAAATGTCCCCCCGCGACAGCTACCGCCAGGGCGACTCGATCCGCGCGTACATCCTCGAGGTCAACAAGACCGTGAAGGGCCCCCAGATCGTTCTTTCGCGCAATCATCCCGGATTCGTCAAATGCCTGTTCGAGCTCGAGGTCCCCGAGGTCGCCGAGGGGATGGTCGAGATCCGTTCCGTCTCCCGCGAGCCGGGCGACCGCACCAAGATCGCCGTCTGGTCCAAGAACGACAAGGTCGACTGCGTCGGCGCCTGCGTGGGCATCCGCGGTTCGCGGGTGAAGGGCGTCGTGAAAGAGCTGCAGGGAGAGAAGATCGACATCGTCCGCTGGTCGGAAGACATCGAGGAGTTCGTGAAGGCCGCGCTTTCGCCGGCCGAAGTCGCTTCGGTCAAAATCCTGAGCCGCGAGGAGAAGAAGGTCGAAGTCGTCGTCGGTGACGATCAGCTGTCGCTGGCGATCGGCAAGAACGGACAGAACGTGCGGCTGGCCTCCAAGCTGACCGGCTGGTCCATCGACATCCGATCCAAAAAAGACATGGCCAAGGAAAAACTGGAAGAGGCGCTGGGCGGGGGCGGCGGTGAAACCGCCGACGCGCCGGACGCCGAGACCGTCTCTTCGGACGCCTCCATCGAATCGTTGCCGGGAGTCGGACCCAAGCTGGCGGAATCGCTTGCCGCCGCCGGCTACAAGACCGCCGGAGACCTTCAGGCCGCCGCCGAGGAAGACCTGCTCAAGGTCAAGGGCCTCGGCAAAAAGACGCTCGAGAAGATCATGACCGCTCTCGGCAAGGCGCCGGCGGAAGCCGCCGAGCCCGCCGCCGAAGAAGGCGCCGAAGAGGGAGGAAAGGAAGAATGACCCTTCGAGTCCACGAGCTCGCCAAAGAATTGAAACTCTCGTCCAAGGAGCTCATCGACAAGCTGAAAGCGCTCAAGATCGATGCGAAGAGCCACATGAGCGTGCTGACGGAAGAGCAGGTGCGCCTCGTCAAGTCGCCGGCGAAATCCGCGGCTCCCGCCGCGCCCGCTCCCGCTGCCAAGCGCGAAGCGGCGCCTCCCGCGGCTCCGCCGGCCGCGGCCGCGCAGCCGGCCAAGGGTTCTTCGCCCGCGGCGTCCTCCATCGAAAATGCCAAAAAGGAGCTCATGCTCCAGCGCGGCAGCGTGAAGGCGGCTCAGGCCGCCGCTCCGCCGCCCGTCAAGCGCCCGATCCAGTCTTCGCCTTCGGTCAACACCCCTCCGGCCGTGAAGCGGCCCTCCGCCGTGCCTATGAGGCCCGCGCCCGACGTGAGAAGGCCCGTCCAGACGGCCGTGTCCGAACCGTCGGCCGCCGCGCCGCAGGCGGCTCCGGCCGCGCCTCCCGTCGAAGTGCGCCGCATGAAAAGCGTCGAGCTCGCCGGGGCCATGGTCGTGAAGGATCTCGCCGCCAAGCTCGGGCTGAAGCCGAGCGACGTGATCCAGCGCCTGATCAAGCAGAACATTTTCGCGAGCATCAACCAGACCGTCAATTTTGAAGTCGCCTCGAAGATCGCCTCCGAGGCCGGGTTCGAGGTGGAAAAGCCCGCCGTCGAAAAACAGGAAGAGGACGTGAAGGCCACGGTCACGGACAAGACGCGCCTCAAGCCCCGCGCGCCGATCGTGACGTTCATGGGCCACGTCGACCACGGCAAGACCTCGCTTCTGGATGCGATCCGCAAGACCAAGGTCGCGGCCGGAGAAGCCGGCGGCATCACTCAGCATATCGGCGCCTACGAGGTTTTCCTGCCGAAGGGCGCGGTCACGTTCCTCGACACGCCGGGCCATGAGGCTTTCACCGCCATGCGCGCCCGCGGCGCCAAGGCCACCGACGTGGTCGTGCACGTCGTCGCGGCCGACGACGGAGTGATGCCTCAGACCATCGAAGCCATCGACCACGCCAAGGCGGCGAACGTCCCCATCATCGTCGCCATCAACAAGATCGACCTGCCGTCGGCCAATCCCGACCGCGCGAAAAAATCGCTTTCCGAGCACGGCCTCCTGCCCGAAGACTGGGGCGGCAAGACCGTCATGCTGGGCGTCTCGGCGAAGACCGGCCAGGGCATCGACGAGCTCCTCGAGATGCTCGCGCTCGAATCCGAACTCCTCGAGCTCAAGGCCGATCCGGACGCGCCCGCCTGCGGCGTCGTCGTCGAAGCCGAGCTTTCCAAGGAGAGCGGCGTTTTGGCGACCGTGCTCGTCCAGGAAGGCACTCTGCGCGTCGGCGACACCGTCGTCGTGGGGACGTTCTACTGCAAGGTTCGCGCGATGATCAACGACCGCGGCCAGCGCATCAAAGAGGCCCCGCCGTCGATGCCCGTCGAAATCCTGGGCCTGCCCGGCGTCCCGAAAGCGGGCGACCGCTTCCGCGTCGTCAAGGACGAGCGCGCGGCCAAGGAGATCACGGAGAAATTTAAGATCGAGCGGCCGTCCGTCGCCTCGCATGTTTCGCTGGAGCACATTTTCGAGGACGTGAAGTCGGGTAAGGTCGAGGAGCTCAAGCTCATCATCAAGTCGGACGTGCAGGGTTCGGTCGAGGCGCTGCGCTCGACGCTGGGCCAGATCAAATCCACGAACGTCCGCCTCAGCATGATCCACACCGGCATCGGAGACATCACCGAGTCCGACGTCATGCTCGCCGCCGCGTCCGAAGCCGTCGTCATCGGCTTCCACGTCGACATCGTCGGCACCGCGCGGGACATCGCCGAGCGCGAAGGCGTCGACGTCCGTTTCTACCAGATCATCTACGAGGTCAAGACCGCCATCGAGAAGGCCATGGAAGGCCTGCTCGAGCCCGAGCTCAAGGAAGTGTTCGTCGGCGTGGCCGAAGTGCGCCAGGTGTTCAAGGTCTCCAAAAAGGGCACGATCGCCGGCTGCTCGGTCCAGAAGGGGAAGATCGTCCGCAACTTCTCCTGCCGCGTCATGCGCGACGGAAAGAAGGTCAGCGACGGCAAGATCGAGAGCCTGAAGCGCTTCAAAGACGACGCCCGCGAAGTCCTCGAAGGATTCGAGTGCGGCATCGGCGTGTCGAACTTCGACGACATCCTCGTCGGCGACCGCATCGAGGTCTACGAGATCCAGCAAAAGGCCAGGAAGCTCGAATAGTGGACCGGGTTTTATCCGGCATGCGCCCGACCGGACCCCTGCACCTGGGGCACCTCCTGGGCGCCCTCGAAAATTGGGTCCGCCTCCAGGAAAACCATGAGTGTTTCTTCATGGTCGCCGACCTCCACGCCCTCATGGGCGAGTACGAAAATCCCGCCGGTATCCGCAGGAACTCCCGCGAAATGGTCGTCGACTGGCTGGCGTGCGGCATCGACCCCAAGAAGAGCGCGGTCTTCATCCAATCCCAGATCCCGGAACACGCCGAACTGGCGCTCATCCTCGGCATGATGACGCCCCTCGGCTGGCTCGAGCGGAACCCCACCTACAAGGAGCAGCTGCGGGAGATCGAGGGCCGCGATCTGACGACCTACGGTTTCCTCGGCTATCCGGTCCTTCAGGCCGCGGACATCCTCCTGTACAAGGCCAACCGCGTCCCCGTGGGAGAAGACCAGCTGGCTCACCTGGAACTCTCGCGCGAGATCGTCCGGCGCTTCAAGCATTTTTACAAGAAAGACGTCTTCCCGGAACCCCAGCCGATGCTGACGAAGGAAGCCCGCATCCTCGGTCTGGACAAGCGGAAGATGTCCAAGAGCTACGGCAACGCGATCCAGCTTTCCGATTCCGAGGATACGGTGCGGCAGAAGGTGCTTTCGATGGTCTCCGACACGCAGCGTGCCCGCAAGACCGATCCGGGCCACCCGGACGAATGCTTCGTGCATTACTATCTGCGGATTTTCGCGGACGCGGACCTGGTCCAGAAGACCGACCAGTGGTGCCTGCGCGGCGAAAAGGGCTGCCACGACACCAAGGGGATCCTGGCCGACGTCCTCCTCGAGCGGCTCAAGCCGATGCGAGAGAAAAGGGCCCGCCTCGCGGCCGATCCCGCGGAAGTGGAAAAAGTCCTCAAAGACGGGTACGCTAGAGCGAGTGAAATCGCCAAGCGGACGCTGTCTGAAGTGAAGGATCTGGTGGGGTTATGAGCTACAAGATCAGGCTCGATATTTTCGAGGGACCGTTGGACCTTCTTCTTTATCTTATCAAGAAGGAGGAGTTGAACATTTACGACATTCCGATCACGCGGATCACCGAGCAGTACCTGGAGCATCTCAATCTGATGGAGCTCCTGGATCTCGACGTGGCGGGCGAATTCCTCGTCATGGCGGCCACGCTGATGCAGATCAAGTCGCGGATGCTTCTGCCCCCGGACCCCGAGGGGGTGGAGACCGACCAGGAGGATCCCCGCGCCGAACTCGTGCGCCGGCTCCTCGAATACAAGGCCTTCAAGGAAGCGGCCGAGCGCCTGCGCGATTTTGAGGGGAAGCGCGGCGGGCTTTTCACGCGCACCGACGTGGAGCCCGAGCTCGACGGAGGCGACAGCCCGTTCTTCGAGGTGTCGCTGTTCGAGCTCATCTCCGCGTTTTCCAAGGTGCTCAAATTCATCCCGAAAGAAATGTTTCACTCGGTGATGAAGGACGAATTCACGGTGGCCGAAAAGGTCCACGAGATCTTCCACCGGCTCGTCAATCAGCCGTCGATCCGCTTCAGCTCGCTTTTCCGCGAGGCCAAAAACAAGATCGAGGCGATCACGACGTTCCTGGCGCTGCTGGAACTGATCCGCCTGAAGGAAGTGACGATCGCCCAGGAAGCGCATTTCGAGGACATTCTCATCAGCCGAAACGTCCGCGGACCCGCCGGCGGCGAAACGCCGGAACCGCAGTCGCCGGCGCTGGAGGGGCAGCATGGCGGATGAGCTGAAACACGCGATCGAGGCGCTTCTTTTCGCCAGCGAGCGGCCGCTCCAGATCGAAGAAATCCGCGAAGCCTTCGAGGAAGCGCTTTCGGCCGAAGACGTGAAAAAGAGCCTCGCCGAGCTCAGGGCCGAATACGAGGCCCAGGGCCGCGGTTTCCGTCTCTTCGAGATCGCCGGAGGCTATCAGCTCGTCACGGACCCGCGTTTCGAGGGTTACCTGAAAAAGTTTTACGCGGCCCGCATGAAGAAAAAGCTGTCGCAGGCGACGCTCGAGACGCTCTCCATCGTCGCCTACCGGCAGCCGGTGACGCGCGCGGACATCGAATTCATCCGCGGCGTCAACGTCGACGGCGCCGTGAAGACGCTGCTCGAGAAGGGCCTCATCAAGATCGCCGGTAAAAAAGAGGTGCCGGGGCGGCCGCTCCTGTACGCCACGACGCCGGCGTTTCTCGAGCACTTCGGGCTGAATTCGGTGAAAGACCTGCCGGCGCTCAACCAGTACACGGAAAAGGACCTGGATCCGAGCCTCCTGCCGCCCGAGATGAAGCGGCCCGAAGCGGCCGCGGAACCCGGAGCGGAGACGCAGGCGGATACCGGGGACCCGACCGAGGCGGATGGGGAGCAGAAGCCGGTCGGCTGCGCGAACGAGCCCGAAGAAGAACCGAAGGACGAGGACGCGAAATGAACGTCGACAAATACCGCAAGGAGATCGATTCCCTCGACGGGAAGATCCTGAAGCTTTTGAACGAGCGCGCCGCGGCGTCGCAGAAGATCGGCCGGATCAAGGTGAAGGCGGGGCAGGGGATCTACGCCCCCCACCGCGAGAAGGAAGTGCTCGACCGCCTGAAGTCCGCCAACGGGGGACCGCTCACGCCGTCCGCGATCGAGGCGATCTATCGCGAGATCATGTCCAGCTCGATCTCGCTCGAGAAGCCCGTGCGGATCGCCTTTCTGGGGCCCGAGTTCACGTTCACGCACCAGGCGGCGCAGAAAAAGTTCGGGGCTTCGGTCGAGTACTTCTCCTGCACCAACATCTCGGACGTGTTCGCCGAGGTCGAGAAGGGCCGCAGCGATTACGGCGTCATCCCCGTGGAAAACTCGACGGAAGGCGCCGTCAATTACACGCTCGACATGTTCATCGACTCGCCGCTCAAGATCTGCGCCGAGCTCTACCTGCCGATCAGCCAGCACCTGATCTCCAACGCGGCCACGCTCAAGGGCATCAACCAGGTCTATTCCAAGCCCGAGGCGCTCGCCCAGTGCCGCCTGTGGCTCGAGTCGAATCTGCCGGGGGCCAAGCTCATGCCGACCTCCTCGACCACGGCCGCCGCCAAATTCGTCGCGGAGCACCCCCAGTTCAAGAACGAGATCGCCTGCGTGGCGAGCCTCCTGGCCGCGAAGGCCTACAATCTCCGCGTCATGGCCCACGACATCGAGGACGGCCCCAACAACACGACGCGCTTCATCCTGATCGCGCGCAACGACTCCGCGCCGACCGGCAAGGACCGCACGTCGATCGTCTTCTCCGTGAAGGACCGCGTCGGTGCGCTCCACGACATTCTCGTGCCTTTCCAGAAGGCCAAGATCAACCTCACCAAGATCGAGTCCCGGCCTTCCAAGAAAAAGGCCTGGAGCTACTACTTTTTCGTCGATTTCGAGGGCCACCACACGCTTCCTCACATCAAGAAGGCCCTCGAGGCCCTCGAGAAGAGCTGCACCTTCCTCAAAATCCTGGGGTCCTACCCGAAAGCGGACGCTTAACGCGATGGAGCTTTTCGCCTCCGCAAGGGAGAACCTTTCCAGGGTCAAGACCTACCAGCCGGGCAAGCCGCTCGAAGAGCTCGAGCGCGAGTACGGCATAAAAAACGCCGTCAAGATGGCGTCGAACGAGAACGCGCTCGGACCCTCGCCGAAGGCGCTGAAGGCGGTGCGCGCGCGGCTCAAGTCGCTTCACCGCTACCCGGACGGCGGGTGCTTCTATCTCCGGAAAAAGCTCTCCGCGCGGCTGCGCGTCGCGCCCGAAGAGCTCGTCTTCGGCAACGGTTCGGACGAGCTCCTCGTGATGGCCGTGCGCGCGTTCGTGAAAGAGGGGGACGAGGTCGTGATCGCGGACCCGACGTTCCTCATCTACGAAATCGCGACGCAGGTCGAGAACGCGTCGGTCGTCAAGGTCCCGATGCGGTATTTCCGCTACGACCTCGAGGCCATGAAAAAAAAGATCGGACCCCGCACGAAGATTGTCTTCATCGCCAACCCGGACAACCCGGTCGGAACCTACGTGCAGGCGGGGGAGCTCTCCGCGTTCCTGAAGGAAGTGCCGCGCCGCGTCGTCGTGGTCCTGGACGAGGCCTATTACGAGTTCGCGGCGTCGAAGCCCGGTTATCCGGATTCGCTGAGGCTTCTCAAGTCCCATGAGAATCTCGTCGTGACGAGGACGTTTTCGAAGGCCTACGGCCTGTCGGGCCTGCGCATCGGCTACGCGGTCGCGCGCGGACCGGTGGCGGCGGCGCTGAACAAGGTCCGGGAGCCTTTCAACGTGAACCTGCTCGCGCAGGTCGCCGCGGAGGCCGCGCTAGACGACCGGAAGCACCTGCGGCGCACGCTCCGCATGGTGGAGGAAGGCCGCCTCTATCTCGCGGCCGAATTCAAAAAGCTCGCCATCCCGACGGTGGACACGGCGACCAATTTCATCCTGGCCGACCTGCGGCGTGACGCGCAGGGCGTGTACGAGGCGCTCCTTCGCAAAGGAGTGATCGTCCGCGCGATGAACGCCTGGGGGATGAAGAATTTCATCCGCGTGACGATCGGAAAGCGCGCGGAGAACAAGCGTTTCGTGGAAGCGCTCAAGGAAACCCTGAACGAAGGAGTGAAAGCCCGATGATCATCGTTTTGAAGCCCGAAGCCACGAAGAAGCAGATCGCCCACATCGAGGAGAAGATCCGCGAGCTCGGACTGAAGCCCATGCTCTCGATCGGCAAGGAGCGCACGATCATCGGCGTCATCGGCGAGGAGGACAAGGCGCGCCTCCAGCCGTTTGAGGCTTTTCCGGGCGTCGACAGCGTGATGCCGATCCAGAAGCCGTACAAGTTCGTCTCGCGGGAGTTCAAGAAA
>DATJEK010000182.1:0-2969 GCA_035496715.1 Candidatus Eiseniibacteriota bacterium
AGCGAAAATTTAGGCGGACCGAAGGGCTCCGGGCAATTCGACCAGGAGCATGGTCGCGGTCACCGAGAGTTCGCTCGAACGGCGCGCGGCCCGGTCGCCGGCTTTGCCGTGCAGATAGACCGCCCAGCAGGCCGCCTCGAACGGTTTGAGCTTCTGAGCCAGGAACGCCGCGGCCATTCCCGCGAGCACGTCCCCGCTCCCCCCTTTGGCGAGAGCCGGGCCGCCGGTGCGGTTCTCGTACACGCGGCGGCCGTCGGAAACGAGCGTGCGGTGCCCCTTCAAAACCAGGACGATATCATAGGCCGCCGCCAGACGTTTGACAAGGCGGCGCCGGGCGGGCGGCGCTTCGGGCGCGGGCTCGCCGAACACCCGCTCGAATTCGCGGGCGTGCGGGGTGAGCACGGCCGGAGACATTCTTTTTTTGAGATCGGCGGCGCGGCCGCGGAAGGCGTTGAGGCCGTCCGCGTCCAAAACGAATGGGACCGCGAAATTCCGCGCGAGGTTGCGCGCCAGCCGCACCGCGTCGCCCCGCGTCGAGAGTCCGGGGCCGACCACGGCGGCATTCACGCGTCTTTTTTCGGCGTAGCGAAGGATCCCGCCGGCCGAGGAAGCGAGGAGCGAGCCCGCGCGAGAGGCCAGGGGCTTCAGGAGGAGTTCGGGGTTGCGCGGAGCGGCGAGCGTCGTCACACGGGCCGTCGAGGCGAGCGTCACCAGACCGGCGCCCGAGACGAGGGCCGCGCGCGAAGCCAGGATCGCGGCCCCCGGCATCTCGTCGGAACCGCCCACGACGAGGGCGTGCCCGTAGGCGGACTTGTCCGTGTTTTTCCTTCTCGGCAGGAGGGGGAACTTCCCCTTCACGCCTTCCCCTTCCCGAAAACGAGCATCGCGCTGGCGACCGCGTAATTTTCCGTATGGGAGAGGCTCACGACGGCGCCGCGGAGCCCCCTCTTCTTTCTCGTCCTTTCGGCCGCCCCGTGCCAGTAGACGACCGGCTTCCCCCATCGGTCGTTCAGGATCTCGACGTTCTTCCAGCCCACGAAGTCGGTCTCCACTTCGCCCAGGGCCTTGAAAATCGCCTCTTTCGCGGCGAAGCGGGCGGCCAGGTGCTGGGCCGGGAAGCGCTTGGATTTCGCGTACGCCAGCTCGCGGTCGGTGTAAACTTTGCTCAGAAAGCTTTTCCCCCAGCGTTTCGACGCCTTCTCGAGTCGCTTGATCTCCACGATGTCGATCCCGATCGCGTTCGGAGAGGCCTTCACCGGATGAGATCCGCCATCTCGCGCACGGCGCGGTCTAGCCCGACCCACAGCGCCCGCACCACGATGGAATAGCCGATGTTGAGCTCGCGGAGGCCTTCGATTTTTTTGAGAGGAAGCACGTTGTCGTAGTCGAGGCCGTGTCCCGCGTGGGCCAGCAGGCCCGCCTCGTTCGCGAGGCCGGCGGCGCGCTCCAGCCGGCGGAGCTCCTTCAGGCGCCCCGGACGCGTCGAACGGTTGGCGTAGTCGCCGGTATGAAACTCCACGGCGTCGACGCCCAGGTCCCGCGCGGCGTCCACCTGCCGGGGGTCGGGGTCGATGAAGAGGCTCACGCCGATTTTTTTGGAGCGGAAAAGGTCGAGCGCCCGCCGGAGACGAGCCCCGCCGCCGGCGGCGTCGAGGCCGCCTTCGGTGGTGCGCTCCATGCGCCTCTCGGGGACCAGCGTCACCTGCGGGGGCCGCAGGCGCGCGGCGGTCTTCAGGACGCTCGGAGCGATGGACATTTCGAGGTTGATCTTGAGGCGGACCGCGTCACGGACGCGGAAGAGATCGGCGTCCTGGATGTGGCGGCGGTCTTCGCGCAGGTGCATGACGATCGAATGAGCGCCGGCCTTCTGGCAGATCCGCGCGGCGCGCACGGGATCGGGTTCGCTGCCGCCCCGCGCCTGGCGCACCGTCGCGACGTGATCGATATTGACGCCGAGTTTCAGCATGCGGCTCCCGGGCGCCTTCAGGCCGCGGGCTTTTCGGGTTCGACTTTGTGGATCGGGACCGTCACGTCCACGTAATAGGGCTCGCCCGAAAGATGGATCCCCGCGACGCTCTCCACCGGGATGCGCTTGACGACGCTCTTGGTGCTCTCGCCCACGTCCACCAGCGACGTCTCGGCCGAGAACGCGTCGTCCAGCAGGGCCTCGGGCCCGATCACGATGACCTGCGCGGGATTGGCCGCGACCTTGGACTCGTCCATCGCGTACCCCTCCGGGGGCTCCGTGGCCAGCCGGACCTTCAGCGGCAGCTTCTTGGCGGTCAGCTTGATCAGCCGGTACGAAGGATCCGAGGACGTCTCCTTGATCTGGTACATTTCGTTGTGGATGTAGTAGTAGGTCAGCACGGCCGAAGCCAGCGCCAGCGCCTTCAACACAAACGGTCCGCGGAGCAGTTTCATCAGCTCACCTTTCCGGCGACCGCCAGCTTCTTCGCGGCGCGCGCGTTTTTCTGCGACTGCTGCAGTTCCGCCAGATGGCCGCGCAGGCCGTCCTCGTCGACGCCCCGGACGATCTTGCCTCCGTTCATCACCGAGATGGTACCGGTCTCCTCGGACACGACCACGACGAACGCGTCGGTCTCCTCGGAGAGTCCGAGCGCCGCCCGGTGGCGCGTGCCCAGCGCTTTCGACAGGCTCTGGCTCTGGGAGAGCGGAAAAAGGCAGGACGCGGCGGCGACCCGGCCGCCCTCGATGATCGTGCCGCCGTCATGGAACGGCGCGTTGGGCATGAAAATCGCGAGCAGAAGCTCCGAGCTCAGGATCGCGTCCAGCGGCGTGCCGCTCTCGGCGTAAGGTTTGAGCGTGACCTGGCGCTCGATCGCGATCAGCGCGCCCGTTTTGGCCCGCGACATCTCGACGACCGCCTTCACCACGTCCTCCACGAGGCGCTCTTCCTTGAGGAACATCTTGAACAGCGGGCTTTGACCGATGCGCGTGAGGCCGCGGCG
>DATJEK010000183.1:0-27321 GCA_035496715.1 Candidatus Eiseniibacteriota bacterium
AGGGAACGCCACTGCACGCGGCGACGGTCGTAGGCGATACGGTGGGTGACCCCTTCAAGGACACGACATCCGTCGCCCTTAACCCCATCATCAAGTTCTCGACCCTCTTCGGCATGCTCGCCGTCGAGATCGCGATCAAGATGGATCCGGGCACGACGCGCGTCTGCGGGGCCGCCTTCTTCCTGTCGGGCCTCTTCTTCGTCTGGAGATCCTTTTACCGGATGCGGATCCCGGAGAAGGTCAAGGCCGCGCTCGCCAACGCGTAAGCGGCGTCCGGGGCTTTTTTCGCGCCGATTCCGTTTGAAACCGAGCGCTTGACAAGGGACCTAATTCAGGATATCATTATCCAGAATTAAGGAGGAACCTTGATTTATTCCAAAACCTGCCAATACGCGATCCGGGCGCTGAATTACCTCGCGACGCTGGAGACGAAGAAGCCCGCGACGGTCGGCGAGGTCCACGCGAAGACCGGCGTGCCCCAGGCGTACGTCGCCAAAATTTTCCAGTGCCTGACCCGCGCGAAGATCGTCGCCTCCAAGAGCGGGCCCAACGGGGGGTACGCGCTCCGCGTCGACCCGGCGAAACTGACCCTGCTCCGGGTTGTCGACGCGCTCGACGACGTCTCCGAATCGCCGCTGTCCAACTGCGTGATGGGCCAGGCGGAATGCAGCGACAGGAACCCCTGCTGCCTGCACACGGTTTGGGTGAAGGCGGCGGCCGAGATGAAAAAGAAGCTCGCGAAGGTGACGATCCTCGAGGCCGGCAAGGCGACGGCCCGCGCGTACCGGAGCGAAACGGGGAGAACGGTCTTATCCAGGCGGATGCAGAAGGTGTTCGGATACGGCACAGCGAAAGGAGACCGCGAATGAAGACGCGTACCGGGGTGGTGGGATTTTTGGTCGTCGTTTTACTGTCGGCGCCGTTCTTTTCGTCCCGGCCGGCGCTCGCGGCGGAAGAAGCGGTGAAATCCGGGGAGCTTCTTCCGGTCGTGGAGGCCGAGCTGACGGCGGCTCCCAGCGTGCCCGCGCCCATCGAACGCGATTTCGCGGCCAGGGTGATCGTGCGCCTGTCCTCGGACGAGTTCCGCGGGGATCTGTCCCGGGGCGTGCAGTACGACTATTGGGGCTACAACAAACAGGTGCCCGGTCCTTTCGTGCGCGTGCGGGAAGGGGACACGATCGAGTTTCATTTCAAGAACTCCGCGGACTCCAAGAACACGCACACCATCGATTTCCATTCCATGACGGGCCCCTGCGGCGCGGCGTGCGTCCTGTCCACGGAGCCCGGGAAGGAAGCCATCGTGTCCGCCAAAGCGGTCAGCCCGGGGCTTTTCGTGTATCACTGCGGCGCTCAGCCGATCCCCGTGCACATCTCGAACGGCCTTTACGGGCTCATCCTCGTCCAGCCGGCAAAGGGCCTCCCGAAGGTCGATCACGAATACTACGTGATGCAGAGCGAGTTCTACACGGAGCAGCCGATCGGGACCAAGGGCCTGGCGACTTTTTCCTCCCAGAAAGGGCTGGACGAGCGGCCGACGTACGTCGTCTTCAACGGCAGGGTGGGCGCGCTGATGGACGAGAACGCCCTGCAGGCGAAAACCGGCGAGACGATCCGCCTCTACGTCGGAAACATCGGGCCGAACCTCGCCTCCTCCTTCCACGTTATCGGGATGGTGTTCGACAAGGTGTACCGCGAAGGGTCGCTCACCAATCCCGGCGAAAACATCCAGACCACGCTGATCCCCTCCGGCAGCGCGAGCACCGTCGAATTCAAGGCCCTCGTGCCCGGCGACTACACGATGGTGGACCACAGCATCTTCCGCATCAACAAGGGCGCGACGGGCCAGATCCACGTCGAAGGCCCCGAGCGGCCCGACATCCTGAACCAGATCCAGGGAGGAGAATAAATGAAGACCATGAAGACCGGATTTCTGGCGGTGCTTTTTCTGGCCGCACTCGTCCCCGCCGCGCGCGCCCAGGGAACCCTGAGCGGCCGCGTCACGTTTGAGGGCGCGGCGCCGGCCGTCGAAACGACCGACGTGAAGCTCGATTCGGCGGTCTGCGGCGAGCACAAGGCAGTCCCCAAGATCATCCTCGGAGAGAAGGGCGGCGTGGCCAACGCCGTCGTCCGGATCCTGGGGCTCAAGGGAACGGCCGCTCCCGCGAAGGGCGATCTCGATCAGGTGCACTGCGAGTTCGTCCCTCACGTGCAGGCGCTGCCGACCGGATCGACGCTCGTCATCACCAGCAGCGATTCCGTGCTCCACAACACGCACGCGTTCAACGAAGCGAAGGGCACCGTCTTCAACGTCGCCGTCCCGATCCCCGGGGCGGAGGTGAAGAGGAAGCTCGATAAACCGGGCGTCCTGAAACTGCGCTGCGACGCGGGGCACACGTGGATGAGCGCGTACGTCGTCGTGTCGGACGAGCCGTTCGCGGTGACCGACGCGAACGGAAATTTCACCATCGAAAACCTCCCCGCCGGCCGCTACGAGGCCGAGGTCTGGCAGGAATGGCTGGGCAAGAGCACGCGGACGGTCGAGATCAAGGAAGGCTCGAACGAGACCGCCTTCGTTCTGAAGGAGAACCGATAATCGCGAACCGGGCGGCGCGCTGGAAGGCGGTTTGCCGGGAGCCGTACCGGGTCTTCTTCCCGATCGGGGTCGTGGCCGGCATGTTCGGCGTCAGTCACTGGCTTTTGTACGCGCTGGGGCTCGTGCCCGAGTATTCGGCCGTGTATCATTCGTCGGTTCAAACCCAGCTCTACGTCAGTCTCTTTATCTTCGGCTTCCTGACGACGGCGGCTCCCCGCTTCGCGGGCGCGCCGCCGGCGACGCCGAGGGAAACGGGGGTCTTCCTGTTTCTTTTCTCGGCCCTGTTTCTCGGCCTCGCGTTTCACGCCTGGATGCTTTCGGACGCGATCTTCTGTCTGCTGCTCCTGAATCTTTTTTTGTTTCTCGTTCGCCGGATCCGAAAGAGCGGGTATCGTCCGCCCGCCGAATTCGTCTGGGTGCCGGCCGGAATCCTCTGCGGTTTCGCCGGCGCGGCGCTTTCGATCGCGGCGCGGGCCGGCTGGGTCTCCCAGCAGGTTCTCGCCGCGGGCAAGGGGATGAAGGAGCAGGGATTCGTTCTTTTCGTGGTCCTGGGAATCGGGGGATTCCTGGGCCCCCGGCTGATGGGATTTCCCGGACTGCTCGACCCCTCGAAAATCCGCTCGGCCGCCGAGGGACAGAAGCGGCGCCGGAGGAGGGTCCTCATCCATCTGGCGGCGGCGCTGGGGCTGATCGCGAGCTTCGCTCTCGAGGGATCGGGATCGCCGCGGGCCGCGTACGGTCTCCGGGCGCTTCTCGTCAGCGGCGAAATCCTGTGGACCGCTTCGATTTACCGGTTCCCGGCGGCAGCCGAGGTCTTCGCCCGGATTTTGTGGCACGCGCTCTGGATGGTGGTGCTCGGCTATTGGGCCTGCGCGGTGTGGCCGGGGCAGATCAAGGCGCTGCTGCACCTGGTTTTCATCGGCGGGTTCAGCCTGATGATCCTGGCCGTGGCGACCATGGTGATCTTGAACCACGCGGGCGAATCGGAGAAGCTCAGAGGCCCGTCCTGGACGCTCCGGATCGCCGCCACCGGGTTATGGATCGCCCTGGCGTTCCGGGTGGCGGCCGTGTTTTTTCCGGCCGATTATTTCACGGTTTTGGGGGTCGCCGCCGCGTTTTGGCTCATGGCGGGAGTTTGCTGGCTCGGGTTGGTCGCGCCGAGACTGACGCGCCGCGCGGAAACGGGAGAGGATTCTTGTTAAAGGAGGTCGTGCCATGAAAAAGTACTGGTGGGCGTTCGCGGCGGTGATCGTGCTTTCTTTTTCCGTTTTGGGCTGGCAGGGAATGGAGATCTATCACAACGCCCCGCCGATCCCGAAAGAGATCGTCACGACGGACGGGTCGCCCGTCGTCTCCGGCGAGGAGATCGCCGCAGGCCAGAATGTCTGGCAGTCCATCGGCGGCATGGAGGTGGGCTCGTTCTGGGGGCACGGCAGTTACGTGGCCCCCGACTGGACCGCGGACTGGCTGCACCGGGAGCTGGCCTTCATTTTGGACGCGTGGGCCCAAAAGGACTTCGGGAAAGATTTCGCCTCGGCCGCGCCGGAAGATCAGGCGAGGCTTCTGTCGCGCCTGAAGAAAACGGTCCGGACCAACACCTACGATCCGTCGACGGGGCGCATCGTCGTGGATCGGACGGTGAAGGATGCCTTCGAGTCGAACGCGGCTTATTACGCGGACGTTTTTTCGAAGGGCCGCTCCGCCTATGCCATCCCCCAGGGCGCCTTGACGGACCCGGTGAAGCTCAGGCAGCTGGCGTCGTTCATTTTTTGGGGTTCCTGGGTGTGCTCGACCAACCGGCCGGGAGCCGAATTCACCTATACCAGCAACTGGCCCCATGAGGACTGGATCGACAACCGTCCGACCGGAGGCCTGATCGTCTGGACCGGGGTCAGCATCATCATGCTTCTGGGCGGCATCGGCGCGATGGTCTGGGTTTACGGCAGCGGATACGGCGGAGGCCCGGCGAATCCCGTTCCCAAAGACGATCCTTTCCGCGCGTGGAAGCCGACCCCGAGCCAGAACGCCGTCATTTATTATTTCGTGACGGCGGCCCTCTTGATGCTGGTCCAGGTGATGATGGGGGTGATCACGGCTCATTACGGAGTGGAGGGAAACGGGTTTTACGGCATTCCCCTGTCGAAATGGATCCCGTACAGCGTCACCCGCACCTGGCATCTGCAGATCGGGCTCTTCTGGATCGCGACGGCGTGGCTGGCGACGGGACTTTTCATCGCGCCGGTGATCGCCGGCAAGGACGCGAAGGGCCAGGCGTTCCTGGTCTGGACGCTCCTGGCCGCGCTCGTCGGGATCGTGGTCGGATCGCTCGCGGGGCAGTGGCTCAGTATTTTCCAGAAATTCGGCGGAGACAACTGGTTCTACTGGGGGCACCAGGGCTACGAATACCTGGACCTGGGCCGGATCTGGCAGTGGCTTCTTTTCGGCGGGCTCCTGCTCTGGCTTTTCATGGTGGTGCGGTCGGTCTGGCCGATTCTGCGAAGCCCGGGAGACAACAAGTCCCTCCTCGGGCTTTTTACCGTGTCGCTCGTGGCGATCAGCCTCTTTTACGGGGCCGGATTTTTTTACGGGGAGCACTCCAGCGTCACCGTGGCGGAATATTGGCGCTGGTGGGTGGTGCACCTCTGGGTGGAAGGGTTCTTCGAGGTCTTCGCGACGGTGTCCATCGCGTTTCTCTTCGCCAAAATGGGGCTCGTGCAGACGGAGCGGGCGGCCAAGGCCGCGCTTTTTACGTCCACCGTCTATCTGTCGGGCGGCATCATCGGGACCCTGCACCATCTTTATTTCGCGGGGACGCCGGTTTCCGCGCTGGCCCTGGGCGCCGTCTTCAGCGCGCTGGAAGTGGTGCCGCTGGTGCTCGTCGGTTTCGAGGCCTGGGAAAACGTTCACCGCGCCAGGGATTTGCGCTGGGTGGGGCAGTATAAATGGCCGATCTATTTTTTCGTGGCCGTGGCGTTCTGGAACATGGTCGGGGCGGGGCTGTTCGGTTTCATGATCAATCCGCCGATCGCGCTTTATTACATGCAGGGCCTCAACACGACGGCGGTGCACGGCCACGCGGCGCTTTTCGGCGTGTACGGGATGCTGGGCATCGGGCTGATGCTCTTTTGTCTGCGCGTTCACAGGCCCCACGAAATCTGGAAAGACGGCCCCATCCGATTCGCCTTCTGGGCGATGAACATCGGCCTTTTTTCCATGTGCGTGTTCAGCCTTCTGCCCGTGGGCCTGTTGCAGACCTGGGCCTCCGTCGAACACGGCTACTGGTATGCCCGGAGCGCCGAATTTCTCCAGGGGTCGCCCATCCAGTTTTTGCGCTGGATGCGGATTCCCGGAGACACGATCTTCGCGGCCGGGGCGGTCGTTTTCGTCTTTTTTCTCCTTCGGACGGTCTTCGGAAAAAAGGCGGGCAAGACCGGTTCGTGACTTCGCCGGGGAGGAGTTTTTGGGCCTGGCGTGGTAAAATCCTCGCATGGACACCCGAGCGACCTGCCTCAACTGCATGGACGGAAGAGTTCAGCTTCCGGTCATCAACTGGATCAAGGAGATGTATCCCGTCGACTTCGTGGACGTGATCACGGAGGCGGGGATGGACCGCGTCCTCGCGCGGCAGGAGGACATCTCCGAGATCCGGCGCAGCATCCGCGTTTCCGTCGAGCTGAACAAATCCCAGCGCCTCTTCATCGTCGGCCATTACGACTGCCGCGGCAACCCCGTGGACCCGGCCGCCCACCGGCAAGACATCAAGGACGCGGTCGCCCGCCTGAGGGGGCTCTCGCCCGGCTTCGAAATCCAGGGGCTCTGGGTCAACGACCGGTGGCAGGTCGAGAAGATCTGACCATGCCCCGATCCGCCGGCCGTCTGGCGGCGATCGTCGCCGCGCTCATCCTCGTCTGCGGCGCGGCCCGCGCGGAAGAAAGGCGCGACGTCATTTATCAGGTCTCGACCCTCAACGCGCTCCTGCAGGGCGTCCTCGAGGGGCAGACGCCCTACTTCGTGGTCGAGGCCCGGGGCGACTTCGGCATCGGGACTTTCGGCGACCTGGACGGCGAGATGCTCGCGGTGGACGGGGCGTTCTACCAGATCAAATCCGACGGGCACGCTTATCCGGTCGAACCCTCCCTCAAGACGCCGTTCGCGTCCGTGACGTATTTCGACCGGGACTTCGCGTTTTCGGTGCCCGGGAAGCTGGACTACCCGGCCTTTCTCGCCTACCTCGACGGCAAGCTCCCGACGAAGAACGTGCCGTATGCCGTCCGCGTCGAAGGGACGTTCGAGTTCGTGAAGACCCGCAGCGTGCCCCGCCAGTCCAAACCCTATCCCAAGCTCGCAGAGGTCGTGAAGACCCAGCCGGTCTTCGAATTCAAAAACGTCAAAGGCACGCTCGTCGGCTTCCGTTTCCCCGACTACATGCGGGGCGTGAACGTGCCCGGCTACCATTTTCATTTCATCACCGCCGACAAGACGGCGGGGGGCCACGTCCTCGAGTTGACGACGGATCGGGTCGACGCGTCGCTCGACGCGAGTCCCGGATTCAGCATGCGCCTGCCGGAGACGGAGGCGTTCGACACGGCCGACCTCTCGGCGGACGGGGCGGCGCTGGACAAGGTCGAGAAATAGACCCGCGATTCGGGGAGGGTTGATGGCCGGCGAAGTCATCGAGATCAAGGACCTGCGGTTCCGGTACAAGCACCGGGAAGTCCTGTCCGGCGTGTCCTTCAGCGTCAAAAAGGGCGAGGTGTTCGGCTTCATCGGCCCCAACGGCGCCGGCAAGAGCACGACGATCAAGGCGATGATCGGCCTGCTCTTCCCGGAATCCGGCACGATCCGCATCCACGGCATGGACCCGGCCGATCCCGCGATGCGCCGGAAGATCGGTTACCTGCCGGAAGAGGCGAGCTACTACCGCTTTCTCACGCCGCTCGAGATCCTCCGCTTCTACGGAAGCGTGTCGGGCATGGACGGCGCCTCCCTCAAGCGCCGCTCGGGCGAGCTCCTCGAGCTCGTCGGCATGGCCGAATTCCGGAACAAACAGGTCGGCACCTTCTCCAAGGGAATGGCCCAGAAGATCAGCCTCGCCCAGGCGCTGCTCCACGATCCGGAGACGCTGATCCTGGACGAGCCCACCTCCGGGCTCGACCCCATCGCGAAAAGCGTGCTGCGGGACCTGCTCAAGACGCTGGCCGAGCGGGGCAAGACCATTTTCTTCTCCTCGCACGAGCTTTCCGAAGTGGCGCTCCTGTGCGACGCCATCTCCATCATCAAGGCGGGCAAGGTCGTCCTGTCCGGGCCGATCGGAAAGGTCGTCGGCGCCGGGGACCAGAACCTCGAGAAGCTTTTCATCCGGCTCGTGAAGGGAGAGGAAGCGTGAGGAACGTGGCGGCGATCGCCGGAGTGGTGGTCAAAGAAATTTTCCGGAAGAAGGACTTCTACGTCGCGTTCGTCTTCACGGGGATCGTGCTTTTTTACGCGGCGCGCCTGCGGTTTTACGACGTCGGGAACACCTACCGCTATCTCATGGACATCGGCCTGGGCCTGGGGATGTCGTTCGCGGCCCTCCTGACGGCGACGCTCGCGGCGAGGCAGTTTCCCGCGGAGATGCAGGGCCGCACCTGTCACGTGCTCCTCTCCAAAGCCGTCTCCCGCCGGGAGTACGTCGCCGGCAAGTTCCTGGGTTCCTTCGCGGCGGGGGCGTCCTGCTACCTCCTCTTCTTCGGCGTCCTCCTCCTTTTCACGCTGACGAAGACCCACCAGGTGTCCTTCGCGGCCGCCGCCCAGGCCTACGTTCTCTTCTGCATGGGGCTCATGCTTCTCACGGCGCTCTGCACCGCGCTGGGCTTCGTCATGACTCCCGCGGCGAACGCGACGGTTTCCCTGACGCTCTATCTCATGATCAGCCTCTACGGCGTCACGCTCCGGCAGGCCGCCGAAAAGCAGGAAGGCGTCCTGCGTCCCGTCCTCCTGGCCGTCAACCTGCTGATCCCGCATTTCGGCTTCTTCGACATGCGGCAGCGGCTGATCCACGGCTGGGACCCGATTTCCTGGAAACTGGCGGCCCTCCTCTGCGTGTACGCCTCGGCGTATTCGGCGGTCTTTCTGGCGATCGGATGGCTCCTCTTCCGGAAAAAGAACATTTCATGAAAGACCTGAGCGTCAAAGCCGGCGTGCTGGCGGCGATCTTCGCCCTCGGGGCGCTCTCTTTCGTGATCCAGCGGGCGCCGGACCTGCCGGAGCGTTCCTCGGCGGGCGACCCGCTCTTCAAAATGCTCGGCAGCGCGAAGGCGGCCCTGGGCGACCTCGTCTTCATGCGGGCGGATTCCTATTTCCACAAGGGGCTGAGGCCGGACCTCCTCAAGGCGGCTCTCGAGGACGACCAGGCGGCGACGAGGGGCGTGCGCCAGGACACGATGAGCCGGCTCATTTCCCGGGACTGGATCGGGCGGGTCTACGCCGCGGTCAACGTTTCCTCGGAGCACCATCTGGACCTGGACGAATCCGACGAGATGCTCCCTTTGCTGGACATCTCCACGCGGCTCAACCCGCACAACCGGGCCGCGGTGCTGACGGCGAGCTACTGGTTTCACGACCGATACCGCGACACCGGCCGGGCGCTCGAGATCCTGAAGAGCGGGCGCGGCGACAACCCGGATTCCTGGGAGATCGACAACGAGCTGGGCCGGATTTATTTCGAGAAGAAGAAAGACGCCGCGCAGGCCGCGTTTTATTTCCGGTCCGCGCTTCGGAAGCTGTCGAAAGCGCAGGAGAAGTTTCCTTTCGATCCGATCCGGGTCCGTTACCAGCTGGCCGAGGCGTACCGGGCGGCCGGAAGGCCGGAACGCGCGCTCATTTTTTACAAAGAGGCGCTGTCCTTTTACCGCCACCGGGAGGAAGCCGCGCTGAAGCGGGTCCTGGAAAAGAAAATCGCCGAATTGCAGACGGGGAAGGCCTGACGGCGTGCTCCTGGCGTTTCACAAACCGTACGGCGTCCTCTCGCAGTTCACCCCGAAGGCCGGGCACCGCACGCTGGCGGAGTTCGGCTTCCCGAAGCACGTCTATCCGATCGGCCGCCTCGACCACGACAGCGAGGGGCTCCTCCTCTTGAGCGACGAAAAGGAGTGGAACGACCTCCTCCTGAACCCCCGTCACGCGCACGAGCGCACCTATCACGCCCAGGTGGAGGGGATCGCGACGGAAGAGGCAATGGGCCGGCTCCGAAAAGGGGTGATCCTCCAGGGGCGCAAAACGCTGCCCTGCGGCGCCCGGCTGATCGCCGAGCCGGGTTATCCCGCGCGGAGCACGCCGATCCGTTTCCGCCTTTCCGTGCCGACCAGCTGGGTCGAGCTCAAACTCGTCGAAGGACGGAACCGCCAGGTGAGGCGGATGACCGCGGCGGCCGGATTTCCGACGCTGAGGCTCGTCCGCGCGGCGGTCGGGGGGATCGCGCTCGGGACGCTCGCGCCGGGGGCCTGGAGGGAGCTCGGGCCCGCCGAAAGAAAAATTTTGAAAAAGACGCCGGGTCATGGTTAAAATAATTCCCCGAAAGAAGGGGGAGCCCAATGGCCGTCGACACGTTCATCGACCTCGCCGATTATCCGTTCACCGGGGATCTTGAGGCCGCGTATCCCGTCATCCGGCGCGAGATGGAAAGCCTTCCGCTCGGCCGGTTCAAGGAGTGGTACGAGAAAGACCTGTACACGAACCTCTGGCTCGTCTACGGCCTCTACGCGATGGGCAACAAGCTGAAGGAAAACTGCGCAGCCTGCCCGGAAACCGTGAAAGTCCTCGAACGCATCCCCGGCCTCAAGACCGCGGGCTTCTCCTGCCTCCTTCCCGGCACGCACATCAAGCCGCACGAGGGATTCACGAAGATGGTGCTGCGCTGCCATCTGGGGCTTTCGGTGCCCCAGCCGGAGTCCTGTGTGCTGAAAGTGAACGGGGTGGAGGGGCACTGGAGGGAAGGCAAGTGCCTCATTTTCGACGACACCCAGACGCATGAGGCCTGGAATCGGGGCGACAAGCCGCGCATCGTCCTCCTCCTGGACTTTCTCGACACGAAGAAGAGGCTGCCGTTTTCGAAAAAGCTGGAGTTCGCCCTCGTCTCCGGAGTCGTGGGGCTCGTGTCGCCGCTGGTCTACGGCTCCAAAAAGGAAAAGTGAGCGAGGCGGGCACTCCGCCCGCGGGTCCTCCCACCCGCTTCAAGGCGGCCGCGACTAGAACTGCTCCTTTTCGGTCGATCCTTCCATCCCGAGCGTGGATGACTGCCCCTGCGAGGCGATTTCGGTCACGGCGTCGAAGTAGCCCGTCCCCACGAACTCCTGGTGTCTCGTCGCCTCGTATCCTTCCTTCTCCGACTCGAACTCCGCGACCTGCAGCTTCGAATACGCGGCCATGCCGCGGGCTTTGTAGTCTTTCGCGAGATTGAACATGCCGTGGTTCAGCACGTGGAAGCCCGAGAGCGTGACGAACTGGAACTTGTACCCCATCGCCCCGATCTGGTTCTGGAAGGTCCCGATCTCGGCCTCCGACAGGTTGGTCTTCCAGTTGAACGAAGGCGAGCAGTTGTAGGCGAGGAGCTTCCCCGGAAATTTCTTGTGGATCGCCTCGGAGAAGGTCTTGGCCTGCGCGAGGCTCGGCTTCGACGTCTCGAACCAGAGGAGGTCCGCGTAGGGGGCGTAGGCCAGCGCCCGCGCGATCGCCTGGTCGAGGCCGGACTTCACCTCGAAAAAGCCCTCGTGGGTGCGCTTGGGGCCCTTGATGAACGGCCGGTCGTAGGGGTCGATGTCGCTGGTGATGAGGGATCCGCTGTCGGCGTCCGTGCGGGCGACCAGGAGTGTGTCGACGCCCGAGACGTCGGCCGCCAGGCGCGCGGCGACGAGTTTCGTGATGAATTCGCGCGTCGGCACGAGCACCTTTCCGCCGAGATGACCGCATTTTTTCACGGAGGCGAGCTGGTCCTCGAAATGCACGCCGGCCGCGCCCTCCTCGATCATGTAGCGCATGATTTCGAACGCGTTCAGGGGGCCCCCGAAGCCGGCCTCGGCGTCCGCCACCAGCGGCGCCATCCAATAGGTCGAGTGGTCGTCCTTCAGGTGGTGGATCTGGTCGGCGCGTTGGAGCGCGTTGTTGATGCGCTTGAGGAGGAACGGCACGCTGTCCGAAGGGTAGAGGCTCTGGTCGGGATACATGCGAAGCGAATTGTTCATGTCGGCCGCGACCTGCCAGCCCGAGACGTAGATCGCCTTCAGGCCCGCCTTGACCTGCTGGATCGCCTGGTTGCCGGTGACGGCCGAGAGGACGTGCACGTACGGTTCGTCGTGCAGGAGCTTCCAGAGCCGCGCGGAACCGAGCTTGGCCAGCGTGTACCCGCGCTCGACGGTGCCCCTCAGCTTATAGACGTCTTCCGCCTTGTACGGGCGCGTGATCCCTTTCCACCGGGCGGAATTCTTCCACTCGGCGGCCAGCTTGTCGGCGAACTCCTGTTTGCCCATGCGGTCCTCCTTTAATCGATGTAATCGTAAGCGACCAGCGTCAGAAAGTCGGGGCACTCCGCGCGGGTCATCATGTCCACGAAGAGCGACGACGCCCGCGCGAACTGTCCGGCGCCGTACTTCTCGGCGCCGAGGGTCTCTTTGATTTTTCCGAGCTCTTCTTCGGTCATCCGGCGGACGAGCGCCGCGTCGACGGTCTTCCCGTCCGCCGTCTTCGCCCCGTGCCTCACCCACTGCCAGACCTGCGTGCGCGAGATCTCCGCCGTGGCCGCGTCCTCCATGAGGAAATAGAGCGGCACGCAGCCCGAGCCGCGCAGCCACGCCTCGAGGTAGAGGATCCCGACGTTGATGTTGGTGCGCAGGCCCTGCTCGGTGATCGAGCCCCCGGGCACTTCGAGGAGGTCCGCCGCGGAGACGTTCACGTCGCCGCGTTTGACGCCGATCTGGTGCGGCCCGCTGAAGTGATGGCGGAAAATTTCCATCGCGACCGGGACGAGATCGGGATGCGCGACCCAGGTCCCGTCGTGGCCCGCCGTGACCTCGCGGCGTTTGTCCTGGCGCACCTTCTCGAGCGCGGCCTCGTTTTTCACGGGGTCCGACGCGATCGGGATCTGCGCGGCCATGCCGCCCATCGCGTGGATGCCGCGGCCGTGGCAGGTGCGGATGAGCAGGTCGACGTAAGCCTTCAGGAAGGGCTTCTCCATCGTCACCGACGCGCGGTCGGGGAGGACGAAGGAGGGGTGGTTGCGGACTTTCTTGATGAAGCTGAAGATGTAGTCCCAGCGACCGCAGTTCAGGCCCGCCGAGTGCTCGCGCAGCTCGTACAGGATCTCGTCCATCTCGAACGCCGCGAGGATCGTCTCGATGAGGACCGTCGCGCGGATCGTCCCTTTGGGGAGCCCGAGCTTCTTCTGGGAGAAGACGAACACGTCGTTCCAGAGCCTCGCCTCGAGGTGGCTTTCCATCTTCGGCAGGTAAAAATAGGGCCCCGTCCCCCGGTCGACGAGCGCCCGCGCGTTGTGGAAGAAAAACAGGCCGAAGTCGAAAAGCGACGCCGACATCGGATCGCCGTCGACAAGGACGTGTTTTTCGGGCAGGTGCCAGCCGCGCGGGCGCACCATGAGCGTCGCCGTTTTTTCCTTGAGCGCGTAGTGTTTGCCCTGGGGGTTCGTGAACGTGATCGTCCGGCGCACCGCGTCGATCAGGTTCAGCTGGCCGTCGAGGTTGTTCTTCCAGGTGGGGGAGTTCGAATCCTCGAAGTCGGCCATGAAGACGTTGGCGCCCGAGTTCAGCGCGTTGATGATCATCTTGCGCTCGACGGGGCCCGTGATCTCGACCTTGCGGTCGAGGAGGTCGCGCGGGATCGGCGCGACGGTCCAGGAGGAATCGCGGACCTTGCGGGTTTCGGGAAGAAAATCGGGGAATTCGCCGGCGTCGATGCGGACCTGGCGCTCGGCTCTCTTTCGCAGGAGCGCCTGGCGGACGGGCTCGAACGTCCGCGAGAGCTCGCGGAGGAACTCGACGGCCCCGGGAGTGAGAAGACGGCGCTGCTCCTCGGTGACCGTCCCTTGGATGCGGATGCCGTCGATTTCCGGAATGTCGCTCACAGCCGCATTATAGCATAAGCCCGCGGCGGAGTTCATCGGCGGTGCCCGAAGTGGTAAAATAAGCGTCCATGAAAACGATTCTCCTGCTCCTGGTTTCGAACATCTTCATGACGTTCGCCTGGTACGGCCATCTGCGCCACCGGCAGTCGGCGCTCTGGACCGCCATCCTCGCCAGCTGGGGGATCGCGTTTTTCGAGTACTGCTTCCAGGTGCCGGCCAACCGCATCGGCTCCTACCAGTTTTCGACGGCGCAGCTCAAGACGATCCAGGAGATCATCACGCTGCTGGTCTTTTCGGTGTTCTCCGTGTTTTACCTCAAGGAGGAGATCCGCCCGAACCATCTCGGCGCGTTCTGCCTCCTCGTCGGCGCGGCGTACCTCGTCTTCAAGAAATGAGCGCCAAGACCTGCCCCTGGCCCGCCGGCGATCCGCTGATGACGGCCTACCACGACCGGGAGTGGGGCGTGCCGCTCTTCGACGACCGGAGGCTCTTCGAGTTCCTCGTCCTCGAGACGATGCAGGCGGGGCTGAGCTGGCGCTGCGTGCTGCACAAGCGAGAAAATTTCCGCAAGGCGTTCGACCGTTTCGACCCCGAGAAAGTCGCCCGCTACGGCGCGCCGAAGCTGAAGGCGCTTCTCGGCGACGCGGGCATCATCCGAAACCGTCTCAAGATCGAGGCGGCCGTCGCCAACGCGCGGGCCTTCCTCGCGGCCCGGGAGGCGCACGGCGGCTTCCACCGCTACCTCTGGGGATTCCTCGACGGAAAGCCCATCGTGAACCGCTGGAAAAATCCGAAACAGCTCCCCGCGACGACGCGCGAATCGGACCTCATCTCGAAAGAGATGAAGAAGGACGGCTTCCGATTCGTCGGTTCCACCGTGATCTACGCGCACATGCAGGCCACCGGCATGGTGAACGATCACCTCGTCACCTGCTTCCGACACGGGGAGTGCCGCCGCGCGCGGGCCTGAGATGCCTCCCGCCGAAACGGAAACCGATGTCCTCATCGTCGGCGGCGGTCCCGCCGGCATGCTTATGGGGCTCCTCCTGGCGCGACAGGGCGTGCGCGCGCTGGTCCTCGAGCGGCATCCGGATTTCGCGCGCGAGTACCGGGGCGAAGTGCTGATGCCGCGCTTCGTCCAGATGATGCGGCAGATCGGCCTCTTTTCGTTCCTCGAGGGCTATCCCCACCTGAAACTCTCCGGCTTCGAGCTCTACCTGAGGGGCCGGAAGGCCGTCTCGATCGACGTGACGCGACTGGCGCCCGATACGCCCTACATCCTCTGGATGCCCCAGCCGGTGATGCTCGGCGCCTTCCTCGACAAATCGAAGGAGCTTCCGGATTTCAAGATCTGGTTCGGGGCCGACGCGCGCTCGCTCCTGCGGGAAGACGGGCGCGTCACGGGCGCCGTGGTGCGGGTGGGCGACGAGGAGCGGCGCGTGCGCGCGAAGGTCACGGTCGGGGCCGACGGCCGGGGGTCGCTCGTGCGCCGGGAGGGGAAGTTCGAGCTCGCTTACGAAGAGCACGAGTTCGACGTGCTGTGGTTCACGATCCCGAAACCCGAAGGCTACGGAGACGCCGTGCGCGCGTTCATTTCGGGGAAACACAACTACCTCGTCCTGCCGAAATATCCCAGCCATCTGCAGTGCGGCGTGATCCTCGAGACCGGCGGATTCGCCGCTTACCGCCGCGCGGGGATCGCGAGCCTGCGCGAAGAGCTTCTTTCCGCCAATCCCGTTTTCCGCGAGTTCGCCTCGGCCCTGACCGATTTCTCCCCGTTCACGGTCCTCGTCGCGAGGGCCGACCGCGTGAAGCAATGGGCGCGGGACGGCATCCTCCTCGTCGGAGACGCCGCGCACACCTGCTCGCCGGCCGGCGCGATCGGGGTGTCCGTCGCCGCCGCGACGGCGATCGTCGCCGCGGACGTCGTCGCCCGGTGCGTGAAGGCTGGCGACGTGTCGGAGGGCGCGCTCGGCGAGGTCCAGCGGCTCCGCGAAAAGGACGTCGAGGAAATCCAGGCGATCCAGAAAGGGGCGCGGCTCCTGGTCGTCTCGCGCTCGCCGGCCGCCCGGGCGGTCACGACCGTCTTTTTTTACCTCCTGGGGAAAACCGGGATCTTTCGCGCGATCCAAAGACGCCTGCTGGTGATGAAGCGTCCGCTCCCCGTGAAAAAAGCCTGCGGATTCCTGCTCCTGGCCGCGGCGATCCTGGCCGCGCCGTCCGCGCAGGCCCTGGTCGAGAACTATCCGGTCGATCTGAGCGCGGCGCCGGGAAAGGCCCCGCGCTTTCAGAAAGGCAACCCTTCCGAGACCGGGGATTTTCTTGCCGGCGGTCTCACGGTTCGCGCCGAGAAAGAAGCCGGCCGCCTGTACCCCTCGGTTCCTGTGTATTCGGTGTTCCAGAACGGCCGTCTCGTCTTTTCCCTGAACGGCGACGAAAAATATCCGTTTCTCGGCGAGGTCTGGGAGGCGGACCTGGACCGGAACGGACTTCCCGATCTCGTCGTCTCGGCGAGCTATATGGGAAACGGCCTCTCGCCGGACAGCGCGGTCATCCTCTTCCAATCCGCCCCGGGCGTCTTCCGCAGGCTCGACTACGAGACCTTCGGTCTCGAACCGCGGGACTTCACGGATCTGGACGGCGACGGGAGGTCCGAGGCCGTGCTCGCGTCGCTGCACCAGGAAGAGTCCCGGGACGGCAAGGTCCACAGTTTCTGGGTGTACACGGCCTACCGGATCGGCGGTTTCTCGCTGAACCGCATGGCCTTCGGCGAATGCGGCTTCCCCCGCTTCATCTGGTGCACCGAAAAACCCAACGCCCGCGAGACTCAAAAGCTCGTGGACGGCCAAAAGCGCCGCTACCATTCTTCGCGGGCGGCCGTGATCCCATCCTCATGAGAAAAACGGCGGCGGTCCTGGCCGCGTGGATGATTCTCGTGTCGCCCGCGCCGGCCCGGCCGGCCGCCGCGGACGCCCGCCCGGCGCGGGCGCTCTTCGTCTCGGTGATCCAGGACCCGCCGGTGCTCTCCGGCCGCGACGCCATCGACGGCCTCGTCCGCTACGCCGTGCGCGCCGGCGTCCGCACGCTCTTCGTCCAGATTTACCGCGAGAACAAGGCCTGGTTCCGCTCGACCGTCGGCGACTCTTCCCCGTATGAGGCCTGCCTGGCGTCCGTCGGCGAGGACCCGCTCGCGCTCCTCATCCGCCAGGCGCACGCGTCCGGCATCGAGGTGCACGCCTGGCTCAACCTCCTCTCGCTCGGGGCCAACGAACATTCGCCGCTTCTGGGCCGTTACGGCACCGACATCCTCACGCGCAACGTTTACGAGAAAAAGACGCTCGACTCGTACAAGATCGACAACCAGTTTTTCCTCGATCCCGGAGACGAGCGGGTGCGCGAGGCGTTGTCGCGGGTCGTCGGCGAGGTCGTCGACGCCTATCCGGAGCTCGACGGCCTGCAGTTCGACTACATCCGCTATCCGGACTGGCACCCCGCCTACGGCTACAATTCGCGGAACGTGGCCCGATATCTGGAAAAGGTCGGCCGGGACATGATCCCGATCGAGAACGACGACCCTTCCTGGCAGCAATGGAAGCGGGACCAGGTGACGGGCCTCCTCGAGCTCCTGGCCGGCGAGGCGCGTTCGCGGAAGCCGTCGCTGCGAATCTCGACGACGGGCCTCGTGCCCTACTCGCGCGCGAATCTGGAGGCCTTCCAGGACTGGCGCACCTGGCTCGACCGGGGACTCGTCGATTTCGTGACGCTGATGGGCTATTCGACCTCGACGATCCGGTTCAGGCGCTATCTGCGGGACGCGCGCGACTCCGGGCCGGCGGACGGCCTGGCCCGGATCAACGTCGCCGTCGGGGCTTATGAGATGACGCGCCAACCCCGGACGTTCCGGCGCCAGATCGAGGCCTGCCGGGAAGCGGGGCCGCGCGCCTGCGTCGCGTTCCACTACGGCAGTCTGATGGAAAACCCGGAACTCGCCGCCACGTTCGCCGGAGACGGGGAAAAAAGTTGACTTGGGCCGTCGAGGGCCTAAGATAGGAGTTCAGGAGAGACTCGATGAAGAAAGCTGTCTGGCTTTTTTTCCTTCCGCTTCTTTTCGCGGCCGCCCCGGCCCACGCCGTTTACACCCAGGACAGGATGCACCGATTCGAGGCGGCGCTTCGCGCGGCCTCGATGATCCCGATCGACGGCGACATCGACAACACGGTGAACCTCGAAGGCGCCGTCAATTACGGCGTGTGGGAGTCTCTCGCGCTGGGCGTCTCGGCGGGATGGGGCAGCACGAGCTTCGAGACGAGCACCGGTCCGGCGGCCAGCCGCATCCAGGGCGGCGACGTCACCATCGTGCCCGTCTTTTTCGACTTCATCTTCCGTTCGCGCGACCGGTCGCACCCCTACTCGTTCTACGGGATCCTCGGGCTCGGCGGGCTCTTCACGAGCCTCGATGAGGACGGCGCGGTCGCGGCCAGCGGCCTTCACGCCGAGGCCAAGGACGATTTCGCCCTGAAACTGGGGTTCGGCCTCGACTGGTTCGCCAACGAGAACTGGATCTACAACTTCGAGCTTTCGCACGTGTTCACGGGGGCCAACATCCTCGTGACCGACGCGACCGGAAACAAAATCGACGACCGCGAGCTGGACTACTGGTACATCGGCGGCGGCGTGAAGTACCTTTTCTCGTAGGCCGCTTGAAGACTCTCGTCACGATCGCCTCGTACCGCCATCCGGTGCCCGCTTATGTCGCCAAGACCCAGCTCGAGACCGAGGGCATCCGTTGTTTCGTCGACGACGAGACGTCGAGAACCCGCGACTGGCTCGCTTCGGGGGAGGCGGCGGGGGTGAGGTTGCAGGTCGCGTCGGCCGACGCTGACCGCGCGCGCCATCTCCTGGACGCGCGCGCCTAAGAGGTTTTTTTCTTCTTGAAGAGCTCGGCGGCGGCCAGTGCCAGCCCGAAGATTTCGAGCAGCACGCCGGTCCCGTGCCAGGCGATCTCCCGCCAGAGACGCGGGTCTCCCTTCCAGGCCGGCTCCGGGTCGTTTCCGGCGTAGACGATTTCCAGCGGATCCGTCAGGCGCGTGGAAGCCCATTTTTCCTTCGGCAGCGTCAGACGATGGGCGCCCTGTTTCCGGATGTCCTCGTTGGACCAGGAGACCCAGTATTCGGCGCGCGAGGAGGGGAACCCCTTTCGGATCGAATGGGATTTCTGGACCACGCGCACCGTTTCCGACGCGGCGCCGGGGAGCGCTCCCTCCAGGATCAGCGCCCGCCTCAGACGCGGTCCGTTGACGATGAGCAGGAAGACCAGGCAGAGATTGAAAAGCAGATAGCCGGCCAGTCGGGGGCTGTGCATTTTTTCAGTATAACATCCGGGAGGAACCCATGAAACGCTCTCTTTGGATCTTTGTTTTCACGACGCTTCTTTTTTCTCCCGCCGCCCGGGCGGCGGTACACACGGAAACCGTCGAATACCGGCAGGGCGACAAGACGCTCGAAGGCTATCTGGCCTATGACGACGCCTCGCCGGCGAAACGTCCGGGCGTGCTCGTCGTGCACGAATGGAAGGGCCTGGACGAATACGTCAAGCGCCGCGCCGAACAGCTGGCCGGACTGGGGTACGTCGCTTTCGCGGCGGACATTTACGGCAAGGGCGTGCGCCCTAAGACCCACGAGGAGGCCGGCGCGATCTCGGCTTCTTACCGGAACGATAAAGAGCTCATGCGGGCGCGGACTCGGGCGGGGCTCGACGTGCTCGCCGCGCATCCCCTGGTGGACGCGTCGCGCCTGGCGGCGATCGGCTACTGTTTCGGGGGCGCGGCGGTCCTGGAGCTGGCCCGCTCCGGCGCCGACCTGCGCGGCGTCGTCACCTTCCACGGCGTGCTCGATCCGCCGGTCCCGGGCGCCGCGCGGAACATCAAGGCCAAGATCCGCCTTTTTCACGGGGCCGCGGACCCGTACGTCAGCCCCGAGGCGGTCCGCGCGTTCGAGGACGAGATGAAGGCGGCGGGCGTCGATTACCGCATCGTGAGCTACCCCGGAGTCGCTCACTCGTTCACGGTGCCGAACAACGGCGCCGCTCCCACGAAGGGGATGGTTTACGACGAAAAGGCCGATTTCGATTCCTGGCAGAAGATGCAGGAGTTCTTCGCAGAGATTTTCGCTTAAGGAGAGTCATGGAGACGCGCCGGAAGATCGAGCCGATCATCCTGATCGCCGAGGACGACGACGATGAATACGAGCTGACGAGCGCCGCGCTGGGTGAGCTGCGCACGGCCAACCGCCTGCGGCGGGTCGTCGACGGCGAGGAGCTCCTGTCCTATCTTCGGCGGGAAGGCGAGTACGCCAATGAGACGCTCTATCCCGCCCCCGACTTCATCCTGCTCGACCTCAACATGCCCGGGAAAGACGGCCGCGAGGCCCTGCGAGAGCTCAAGTCCCACCCCTCGCTCAAGCGCATCCCCCTGGCGGTGCTGAGCGTCTCGAACGCCGAGGACGACGTGCGCCGCTGTTACGATCTGGGCGCCAACTGCTATCTGGCGAAGCCCCCCGGCTTCGACGCGCTCCGCAAAGCGCTGGCCGCGCTCCAGAGTTACTGGTTCGAAACCGCCGAAATCCCCTCCCCCGGATCAATTAAGAAAAATTAATTCCGCTCTAATCCGCCTCTAATCCGCGTCCGGCTATGATATTCGCGGATAAGGAGGGCTGGGTCATGCTGCGCTGGTCACTCGTCTTTTTCATCATCGCCTTGGTTGCGGGCGCTCTGGGCCTGACCGGCATTTCGGCGGGCGCCGCGCTGGTCGCCAAGACGCTATTTTTCATCTTTCTGACCCTTTGTCTGGTCACGCTGGCCATCGGCGGGGCGCTCCTCAGTCGATTGAAGAGGCTCTAAGCCTTTCCGCCGGGGCAAGTCAACATAAGGAGAATGCCATGAAACGATATGCCTGGATTTTAGCCGCAACCGCCCTCTTCGCCGCGTGCGCCCTGCCGGTTCACGCCGAAGACAAGGATGCGGCCAAGCCCGACCAAATGACCAACAAGGAAGCGGCCAAATCGTTCGAGGCCGACAACGCGGTCTTTGGAACCGTCACCGCCACCCAGGACCTTTCGGCGGCCGAGCCCTCGATCACCGTCAAGACGGCCCAGGGCGACGAGAAGACGCTTCAGGTGGACCCGCAGGTCACCAAGCTCTTCCGGGAAGGCAAGGAAGCCGACTGGAAGGACCTGAAGACCGGCGAGTCCGTGAGAGCGACGACCGAGAAGCGCGACGGCAAATGGTTCGCGCTCTCGATCCAGTGCATGAAAGCCTGAAGAAAAGAACAGGATCCCCGCGGGCCCCAGGGTCCGCGGGGAATTTTTTTTGCCCGCCTTCGTGCAAGCGAGTATAATCATTGGACCTACAAAGAGGAGGTACCCATGAAGAAAGCAGCGGCATTGTTCGTGTTCTCGGCGGTCCTGGCGTGCGCGACGGCCCAGGCGGCGGAAGCTCCTCTGTCCAAGGAGGAATTGGCCGCCAAGGCGGCGGCGGCGCCCAAAACGGCGGCCCCGGCCCTCATCGTGGTGACCGGCAGGATCGTCAAGGTCGCATCGGATTCGCTGTCCGTCAGCCAGAAGGGCGGAGCGGAAGAAACGGTCAAAATCGCCGCCACCACCCAGTTCAATCAGATGGACGGCACCCACCAGGTCACCGGCAAGGGCACCGCGTCCAGCCTGAAGGCAGGCATGTTCGTGGATGTTCTGATCGGTGAGGGGACTCCCAAGGTCGCCCAGGCCGTCAATTATCTGAACGTCTGAGGACCTCCGTCGCTATCAATTGTTAATAACTAGTTAATCCTAAGACATAGTAAATCGATTAAATATGGGTTTTTAGAACCATAGAGATCGGAATATCTCTAATAAAGTGGGAATTGGACGCTTATTAGCTCAAGTATTTATTAAAATACCCCACTTTTTGTAAATTCCACTCAGTTAATAACCTGTTCACAAGCAAGAGACGCGGTCGCATGGAGGTTGGACCTTCCTTTTTATTTTGACAAATATACTAATGTATGATATACCATTTGGTAGTCAATCACGATTAAATTAGTAAACAACAGAGGATCCATGACTCACCTGGACAAGCTGGAAAACCAATCAATTTTCATTCTGCGCGAGGCCTACAAGAAGTTCAAAAAGCTCGCGATGCTCTGGTCGATCGGCAAGGATTCCAACGTTCTCTTATGGCTGGCGAGAAAGGCGTTTTACGGGCACGTGCCCATCCCGCTCGTGCACATCGACACCTCCTATAAGATCCCCGAGATGATCGAGTTTCGCGACAAGTACGCCAAGGAGTGGAACCTGAACCTCATCGTCGGCCAGAACAAGAAGGCGCTCGCCGAAGGCATGAACCACACGCTCGGCCGCATCACCTGCTGCACGGCGCTCAAGACCCAGGGCCTCCAGCAGATCATGGAGCAGTACGACTACAAGGGCCTCATCCTCGGCATCCGCCGCGACGAGGAGTCGACGCGAGCCAAAGAGCGGTATTTCTCTCCGCGCGACAAGAACTTCGAATGGGATTTCAAGGACCAGCCGCCGGAGCTCTGGGACCAGTTCAAGACCAACTTCGACGAGAACACCCACATCCGCATCCATCCGCTCCTTCACTGGACCGAGGTGAACGTCTGGGAATACATCAAGCGGGAGAACATTCCGTTCGTGAGCCTCTATTTCGCGAAGAACGGCAAGCGCTACCGCTCGCTCGGTTGCGCGCCGTGCACGAACACCATCGATTCCAACGCCTCCACCATCGACGAGATCATCGCCGAACTCAAGGCGACCCGGACGTCCGAGCGCGCGGGACGCGCCCAGGACCAGGAGGACACCTACGCCATGCAGCGCCTGCGCTCGAAAGGATACATGTGATGACCGCCGCCGAAACGGAAGCCGCCTCGGGCACTTCGACGGAGACCCTCCGGTTCGTCATGGTGGGCCACGTCGACCACGGGAAATCCACGCTCGTCGGGAAGCTCCTGACCGAGACCGGTTTCATCACCGAGACCAAGATCGCCCACGTGAAGAAAGTCTGCGAGGACCAGGGGAAGGCGTTCGAGTTCGCGTTCCTCCTCGACGGCCTCGAGGAAGAGCGCGACCAGGGCATCACGATCGACGTCGCGCAGATGTTCTTCAAGACGAAACGGCGCAACTACGTCGTCATCGACGCGCCGGGTCACAAGGAGTTCCTGAAGAACATGATCTCCGGAGCCTCGAGCGCCGACGTGGCCTTCCTGATGATCGACGCCGAGGAGGGCATTCAGGAGCAGACCAAGCGCCACGCGTACCTCCTGTCACTCCTGGGGATCCGCCAGATCGCGGTGGTCATGAACAAGATGGACCTCGTCGGATACTCCGAGGAGGTTTTCAACAAGACGCGCGACGCCTATCTCGGGTACCTGTCGACGATCAACGTGAAGCCGCATTCGTTCATCCCGATCTCCGCCTATCACGGCGAGAACGTCGTGAAAAAGAGCGAGAAGATGCCCTGGTACAAGGGCCTCTCCATCCTCGAGACGCTCGACAACTTCAAGTCCAACGACGACCGTTCCAAGCTCCCGCTGCGCCTGCCGGTGCAGGACGTGTACAAGTTCGACAAGCGCCGCATCATCGCGGGGCGCGTCGAATCGGGCACCGTCTCGGTCGGCGACGAGGTGCTCTTCCTGCCGTCCAACAAGACCGTCAAGGTGAAGACCATCGAGGCGTGGCACGCCGAAGAGCCCCGTTCGGTCGGCCCCGGCATCTCCACCGGGCTCACGATGGAGGATCAGACGTTCATTGAGCGCGGGGACATCGGCTGCGACCCCGCGAGGCCCGCGCAGGTGGCGGACCACTTCACCGCCAACCTTTTCTGGATGGGGCAGAAGCACCTCCAGAAGGGCGGCCGGTACCTGCTCAAGCTCGCGACGCAGGAGGTCGAGTGCCTGGTCCAGTCCATCGTCAAGGTCATCAATTCCTCGACGCTCGAGGAGATCTCCCGAAACGCGCACGAGGTCGCCAAGAACGAGGTCGCCGAGGTCATCCTCACCACGAAGAAACCGATCGCCTTCGACACGTTCGACGCGGTGCCCGAGACGGGGCGCTTCGTCATCGTGCACGAGCACGACGTCCGAGGCGGCGGCATCATCCAGAAGACCGTGCAGGAATACGGAGCGGCGATTTGATCCTGGACGCGGACGAAGTCAAGCGCCTCAACGCCAAATTCGAGACAGCCGGCGCCGAGAAAGTGCTCGCGTGGGCGTTCGGGGAATTCCCCCAGAAGATCGCGCTCGCGTCCTCGTTCGGCGCCGAGGACGTGGCGCTGATCGACCTGGCCGTCAGGATCGACCCCAAGGTCCGCGTCTTCACGCTCGACACGGGCCGCCTGAACGAGGAGACGTACGAAGCGATGGACGCCGTGCGCCGCAAATACGGCCTCGCGATCGAGAGCTATTTCCCGAACGCCTCGCTCGTGGAGGCGCTCGAGCGCGAAAAAGGATTTTATTCGTTCCGCGAGTCGGTCTCCAACCGCAAGGAATGCTGCTCGATCCGCAAGGTCGAGCCGCTGCGGCGCGCGCTCAAAGGGCTGGACGCCTGGGTCACCGGCCAGCGCCGCGAGCAGTCCGTGACGCGGGGGGACCTGAAAAAAATCGAGATCGACGAGGCCAACGGCGGCCTCGTGAAAGTGAACCCGCTCGCCGACTGGACCGAGGCCCAGGTCTGGGACTACGTGAAAAAAAACGGGGTGCCGTACAACCGCCTGCATGACGCGGGCTATCCTTCGATCGGCTGCGCGCCCTGCACGCGCGCGGTCAGGCCGGGCGAGGACGCGCGCGCGGGGCGCTGGTGGTGGGAAAGTCCCGACCACAAGGAATGCGGCCTGCATCCTCCCAAAAAAAAGGACGTCTGAAACCTTGCGCATCGTCTTCAAGCGGGTCCACAAGAGCTTCGGCCAGAACGGCGGCCGAGTCCAGGTCCTTTCCGACGTCAATTTCACGGTCGAGGAGGGGGAATTCATCTGCGTCATCGGCCCGTCGGGCTGCGGCAAATCGACGCTGATCTCGCTCGTCGCGGGGCTGGAGTTCCCGGACTCGGGCGAGGTGTTCGTCGATTCCCGCAAGGTCGAGGGGCCCTCGCGCGACATCCTGGTCGTCTTCCAGGAGGCGGCGCTGTTCCCGTGGCTCACGGTGCTCGAGAACGTCGAGTTCGGGCTGAAGATCGCGGGCGTCCCCGTCCGGGAGCGCCGCGAGAAGGCCCTCGAGGCCGTGAAGACGGTCCACCTGGGGCGGTTCGTGAACGCGCACCCGCACGAGCTTTCGGGCGGCATGAAGCAGCGCGCCGCGATCGCGCGGGCGCTCGTGATGAACCCCCGCGTCCTCCTCATGGACGAGCCGTTCGCGGCGCTGGACGCCCAGACGCGGCAGCTCCTCATGGAGGAACTGCAGGACATCTGGCAGAAGACGCGCAAGACCGTCCTCTTCGTCACGCACAACGTCCGCGAGGCGACGTTTCTCTCGGACCGGGTGTTCGAGATGTCGGCGCGTCCCGCCGGCGTGAAGCACGAATATCCGATCCACGTGCCGCGCCCGCGCCTCGAGCAGGACCCGTCGCTCCTGGCGCTGCAGTCGCGGATCATGGGGTCGCTCAAGGACGAGATCGAAAAAGTCGCCCGCCGGGAGCTCGACGCGGATTACCGCATCGGGAAAAAGGGCGTCGTCGTGCCCGCCGACCGGAACGTGGGGTCGAACATCTGATGCTGACGATCCGGAAGGCCGCTTATGACGAGCTCGTCGCGCACGCGAAATCCGGGTACCCGAACGAGGCCTGCGGGCTTCTCGCCGGCGCCGGTCCCGGGGACGCCGCGCGTTTCTACCCCATGAAGAACGCCGACGAATCGGCGATCAGCTATTTCATGGATCCCAAGGAGCAGCTCAGGGCGTTCAAGGCGATGCGAGAAAGCGGCTTCGAGATGCGCGGCATCTTCCATTCGCACGTCGCCAGCGAGGCGTACCCTTCCCAGAAGGACGTGCGCCTGGCGTTCTATCCCGACGTCAGCTATCTCATACTTTCGCTTTCGGACATGGACCGGCCGGTCTTGAGGTCCTACCAAATCAATGAGGAGAAAGTCACCGAGGAGGAGATCAAAATTGTCTAATCAGGCCGAAGTCATCCAGATCACGCTGAACGGCAAGCCCAACGAGATCCGCGCGGGCCTGACGGTCTCCGATTTGCTCCTCAAGTGGAAGATCCGGCCGGAACTGGTCACCGTCGAGGTGAACGAGCACATCCTGCAGAAGCTCGACTACGATTCGACGACGCTCGCGGCCGGCGACAAGGTCGAGTTCGTGTTCTACATGGGCGGCGGATCGGTCTCGGAGAGCGTCCTGGACCTGATCGGCAACACGCCGATGGTGAAGCTCCAGAAAGTCACCGACAAGTCGCACGCGGACGTCTACGCGAAGCTGGAGATGTACAACCCCGGCGGGAGCGTGAAGGACCGCATCGCGTTCAACATGGTCGAACAGGCCGAAAAGAAGGGCCTGCTGAAGAAAGGCTCCGTCATCGTCGAACCCACCAGCGGCAACACCGGCATCGGGCTGGCCGTCGTCGGATCGGTCAAAGGTTACAAGGTGATCCTCACGATGCCCGACGGCATGAGCCAGGAGCGCATCCAGATCCTGCAGAGCTTCGGCGCCGAGGTGGTTCTCACGCCGGCCAAGGAAGGCATGGTCGGCGCCGTCGAGAAAGCGCGCGAGCTGGTCGCGACGATGAAGGACGCGTTCATGCCGCAGCAGTTCATGAATCCCGACAACCCCGCGATGCACCGGAAGACGACCGCCAAGGAGATCCTGAAGGACATGGACGGCTCTCTCGACGCGTTCGTCGCCGGCGTCGGCACCGGCGGCACGATCACGGGCGTCGGGGAAGTTCTGAAGAAACACGACCCGAAGATCCGGATCGTCGGCGTGGAGCCGAAGACCTCCGCGGTCCTCTCGGGCGGCCGTCCGGGCCCGCACATGATCCAGGGCATCGGCGCGGGCTTCGTTCCCGAGGTCTTGAATCGCCAGATCATCGACGAGATCCTTACCGTCGAGGACCAGGAGGCCTACCAGATGGCCAAGCGCCTTTCGAGAGAGGAGGGGATCTTCTCCGGCCTCTCGTGCGGGGCCGCCTGCCTGGCGGCGCTCAAAGTGGCCAAGGACCTGGGGCCCGGCAAGAAGGTCGTCGTGATCTTCCCGGATTCGGGCGAACGCTACCTCAGCATCGAGCCTTACTTCAACATTTGAAGCGCTCCTTCTGGGCGGCCGCCGCCCGGCAGGCCGCGTTTTACGCGCTCCTGCTGGCGATCTGGCAGCTCCTCTTCAACCTCAAATTCTGGCCCCAGTACCTTTTCCCGTCGCCGGGACAGGTCTCGGAGACGCTCGTCGCCGGATTCGCCGACCGTTCGTTCCTGATCGGCCTGGCGGTGAGCCTCAGGCGCCTGCTCTGGGGCTACGGCATCTCGATCGTGTTCGGGACCTCGCTGGGCCTGGTGATCGGGAAGGTGCGCGTGCTGGACGAGACGCTCGGCGGATTTTTCGTGGGCCTGCAGACGCTGCCC
>DATJEK010000184.1:0-8300 GCA_035496715.1 Candidatus Eiseniibacteriota bacterium
CGACGAGCGCCGCCTGCTCGAGGTTGGCGAGGTCGAAATCGATGGCCCGCTCTTTCTCTTTCAGCGCCCGCAGGCGCGCCACGTTCGGCAGGTCCGCGAGGTCGATTTTTTTCCGCTCGGCGAGATCCAGCAGCCCGTCGAGGTCCTGGTCCACCGAGACTCCCTCGCGGCCCTCCTTCTTGCGTTCATACTGCAGGATGTCCTCGGGATAGATGCGGTTCTTCAGTTTGGCGACCACGGAATCGATGCGCTTCAGGTAGTCGAGGATCGCCTCGCGCTTGCCGGCGAGACGCTCGTACGCGCGCACGCTCTCCATGTAGAGCGGCATGTCCTCGACGCCCATGATTTTCATCGGATGCTCGGAAACGAGGTTCAGGTATTCCTCGCCCGCGATCTTTCCGTCGATGAGGAGGCTCTTGGCGACGCGGCGCGCGATCTCGGGAGGCGCGATCTTTTTGAGGGGCGTCAGCGTGCCATCGATCGACCCGCCTTCGACGAGCACGAGGTAGACGCCGTATTTTTTCATGATGCCGTCGAGCGTCGAAGCGAGGTTCTCCTGCCCCGAGAGATTGGAGTGCGCGTCCTGGATATGGATGATGAACGTCTCGCGCGTTCCCTTGTGGATTTCCTTGAGCGTCGCGAATTCGGGAGGGACTTCGAAGCGGGCGGGGTCGCGCGCCAGAAGATCGGCGCTCGTGGAAACCATCGCCGCCGCCGGATCCATCGGAACCGCGCGGGCGCATTCCTGACCGGCGAAAATTCCGGCCAGAAGGAGGGCGATCAGCTTCAGAAAGGGTCTATTATTCATTAAGTATTAATTATCAATATTTAGCTTGGATATATAAAAATATACATTAGGGCCTAGTGGGTTTCAAGGCGGAGGGCAAGAAAAACGGAGATTTAACCTATTGATATTAAATAGGTTATGAGTACAGCGGAGGAAATTGCTTCAGGAAATGCGGACTAAGAACGCTGGAGTTCTTCCAGTTTCTGCGTGCTTTCGAGCCACTCTTCTTCGGCGGATTGGATGAGCCGGGCCAGCTCTTCGTAGCGCTCGTTGCGCTCGCGCGACCACGCCATCGGGTCGCGCGTGAAATCTTCATGGATCGTCTCGCGCTCTTTTTTGTGGTCGGCGATGCGCTCGGTAGCCTTGCGGATCCGGGTGGCGAGCTTGCGCTTCTCGGATTCGAGCTCCTTCTTGGCGTGGTAATCGAGCTTGGGCTTCGGCGCCCCGGAAGCGGAGCCGTTCTTCGCGGCCGGGGCCTCCTTCTCGGCGACTTCCTGGCGGAGCGTGTTCTCGAGGTTGTACACGTAGTCCTCGTAGTTGCCGTGGTAGAGACGCACGGAGCCGTTCTGCACCTCGACGATCTGGGTGGCGACCAGATTCACGAACGTCCGGTCATGGCTGATGAAAAAGAGGGTGCCGGCGAAGGTCTTGAGCGCGCGGCCGAGCGCCTCGACGGTTTCGAAGTCCAAATGGTTGTTGGGTTCGTCGAGAAGCAGCACCTGGCATTTCGCCAGAAGAAGCCCGGCCAGGCACGCGCGCGCCCGCTCGCCGCCCGAGAGGACGGCGATCTTCTTTTTCACGTCGTCTCCCTTGAACAGGAAGCTTCCGGCGAGGTTCAGCACTTCCTGCCGCGTCACCGAGGGCGCGGCCATCGACGTCAGGTGTTCGTAGACGTCGAGATCGGGCCGCAGCGAAGTGAAGACGTGCTGGGCGTAATAGGCGACGCGCAGACCGTGCCCCCACTTGAACATGCCGCCCTTCGGCTGGAGGTCCTGGGCGAGGGTCCTCAGGAACGTCGTCTTTCCCTGCCCGTTGTCGCCGAGCACCGCGACGCGGGAGCCGTGCTCGATCTCCATGTAGATCCGTCCGGCCACGAGCTTTTCGGGATACCCGATCGACAGGTCCTCGCACCGCAGCGCCGGACCGTGACGGCGCTCGACCGCCGGGATCCGGATGTGCACGTTGCCCAGGGCGTGGCCGACCTCGATCGTCTTCAGCTTCTCGATCTGCTTCATTTTCGATTTCGCCTGGCTCGCCTTCGAGGCCTTCGCGCGGAAGCGGTCGACGAATTCCTGCAGCTGTTTCTGCTTCGCCTCCACGTTCTTGTTGTGGCTCAGGGCCACTTCCTTCTGCTCTTCCTTGAAGACGAGGTATTCCTCGACGGTGCCCGGATAGAGCGTGCAGCCGCCGCGCTCGATCTCGAGCGTGTATTCGCAGGTTTTTTTCAGGAATTCGCGGTCGTGCGACACGATGAGGAAGGCGCCGTCGTAGTCCTGGAGAAATTCCTCGAGGAGGATCAGCGTCCTCAGATCCAGGTAGTTGGTCGGTTCGTCGAGGATCAGGAAGTTGGGCTCCGCCAGGAGCATCGCGGTGAGCTTCACGCGCGTGCGGAACCCGCCGGAGAGGGCGCTCAGGCGAGTCTCGAGCGTCGCGCCCTTCAGCTGGAACCGGCCGGCGATCTTGCCGCACTCCCACTCCTCTTTGCCGGTGTGGCGCATGAGAAAGCCCATCACCGTCTCGTCGAGCGACCAGGGGTCGTGCTGCTCGAGGTAGCTGAGGCGCAGCTCCGCGCTCTTGGCGATCTCCCCGCCGTCGGCCTCCTCGTGGCCGGTCAGGATCTTGCAGAGCGTCGACTTGCCGGCGCCGTTGCGGCCGATCACGCCGATCTTCTGGTTTTCGCAGAAGGAGACCGTCGCGTCGTCGAGGACGATTTGGGCGCCGTAGCTCTTGTGGATGCCGGAAAGGGCTAAAAGGACTTTCATTGATCCACCATTAGGCCATAAACCGGGGGTTCACGCCACAGAGGAATGTTTAGGCGGCGGCGCCGATGGCGCGGAGGCTGGTGTTCGCCTGCTTGAGGAGCTTGAAGAGTTCGAGCGGGCTGATCGCCGGCAGGTAGCGGAAGAGGCCCTCGCCGATCTTCTGCAGGCCGGGGATGGCGATTTCCTTGCCGCCGTAGAGGACCTTCGCGGCGACGACGAGGACGCCGTCGTGGGTCTTCGCCTGTCCGTCGAGCTGCATGAGGAGCGCTTCGCGCGTGGTGTCGGGGCGGCCGGCGGCGATTTCCTCGCGGCCCGCGAGGATGAACGGCCCCTGGATGTCGCGGCCGATCCCGTCGAGGCTGGAGGCGTTCTCGGAGAAGACGATGCGGAAGGCGCCCGCCTCGGGGTGCCGGCGCCGGTATTCTTCCTGGCGGTCCGCCTCGGTCGGGAGCGCGCGCCAGGCGTCGGTCATCGGGACGATGAGCGCGAGCTTCATGTCGCGGTTGCGGGCCTGGAGATAGGCGGCCTCGCGGTTGTACTCGGCCTCGTTGCCGGCGTACATGTTTTCCATGACGGCGATCGTCTTCTCCCCTTCGACCGCGTCCGTCGGGCCCAGCAGCGTCTGCTGCGCCACGAGCGCGGCGTAGGACGCCAGGACCGCCCGCACGGCGTCGCGGGCGCGGGCCGCGAAATCCGCGTCGGCCGGCTCGCCCATCGCGTCGAGCATGAGAGAAAGCGCGCGGCGCGCGGCGTCCACCTTGGCTTCATCCGTGCGCGCGTCGAGGGCCTGCTCGAGCAGCGCGGACAGCGCGCCCTCGTCGATGCGCACCGGCGAGACCTGCCGGCCGGCGGTGAAGAGCTCGAGGCCCGCCGTCGTGCGCACGGGCTCGAAGCGGGACGGCGACGGCAGGGGCAGCGCAGAAAGGGTCTTTTGGAGCTCGTCCATTTTGAGCGCGAGCACGGCCTCGTCCACCCCGTTCGCGGCGAGCGCGCCGGGGGCGAGCTCCGCGATCGCGGCCATGACCGCTTCCTGGCGGCCGAGCTCGGCGTCCAGCCGCGCCTGGCGGGCGCGCGCGACGGCCACGAGGCTGTCGAGGACGCCGGAAGGATTCGAAAACGCGTTTTCGGCGAAAGCCGACTCGTCGACCAGGACGCGGAACGTCCCCGCGGGGGCCGCGGCGGCAAAACCGGGGCCCGCGTCCGGATCCAGCCGCTCGGCGGAGAACGCCTTTCCGAGCTCGGCTCCCAGGAGCTCGCGCAGCGCCGCTTCGCGCGCGGCGTACGCTTCCGGCGCGGCGACGAGTCCGACCGTCACGGGCCGCAGGAAGGCCGGCAGCGGCGCGGAAATCGCTTCCTGCGCGAGACGGGCTCCCTCCGCTTCGGCGGCGGGGCCGTTTTTCTCGACTTTCTTCTCCGCGTAAAACGCCAGCGCGCGGCGCGCGAGGTCGTCGCGCTGCTTCAGGCGCTCGACGAGCTCGATGTGTTCGACGGCCGCGCGGACCTTGCCGCGGTATTCGTTGATGGCCGCCTCGACCTCTTCGGGCGAACCCTGATCGTTGAGGAAACGGGCCAGCGGGTCGAGCAGATCCTTGAGATCGATCTCCATCGGCAGGATGACCAGGGCCTTTTCCGCCTCGTTCAGGCGGCGGATGCCCATGTTGATCATCAGGATGCCGTTGACGAGCCGGTTGACGGCCTTGCGGTGGCGCTCCTGCCCGAGGACGCCTTCGGCCGCGTTGACGAGGTCGAGGCCCTTGGCGATCAGGTTGCGGGAGCTGATCTCCGACTGCGCATAGTCGTGGCCGCGCAGGAGGATGCCCGTGGCGCTCAAGTTCACGATCTCGCTGTAGATCCGGTTCGGGTTTTCCGTCCGCGGGAAGGCGGTCGTGTCGCTGGCTCGCCGCAGGAATTCGGCGCCGATCGCCGTGATGTCCATGTAAAAGACCGAGCTGTATCCGTGCTCGCCCGGCAGGAAGATCGACGACGGCGAGATTTCCTGCTTGTTGAAGACGTCGAACGTCTTTTCGTTCTTTCCTTTCAGGACCACGGTGATGTCCAGGTCCTCGGGCGGGACGTGCTGGTACGTGCCGATCGCCCCGAAGCCCCAGATGTAGCTGCCCTTGATGTAAACGGAATCCACGGAGCCTTCTCCGTATTTGCGCTCGACGATGCGGGTGGCCGCGTCCGCCGCGCGGCGCCGGAGCGCCATGAGGCGCGCCATGACTTCACTGCGGCTCAGATAGGTGTCGTCGGTCTCGGGCAGGAGCGGCCAGTAGACGTTCCGCTGCTCCAGCATGCCCCGGACGTACTCCTGATAATCGGGCTGGCCCTGCGTGTATTCGCGGTCGAGCGCGTTGAGCGGCAGCCCCGCGAAGGGTCCGTAGGCTCCGACGCGCGGCTTCTGCCAGAGCACGCGGTCGAAATGCGCGCTCAAAAGACTCTTCACCTGCCGCAGCTGCGTCCGGTTCAGGATCGAGCCGATTTCGGGCATCTGGTCGCGCAGCCTCTGGACGATCGCGGCGCTGAGGCTGCCGAAGTCGCCCCGGATGAACGCGTCCGCCAGTTTTTCCAGCGCGTGAGTCTCCGCCTCGGTGACGGCGGCCAGGCGCGCGCCGGCCTGTTCTTCCTGCGGAGTGGGTTCCTTCTGCCGTTTGCGCTGGGCGTACAGTTCCAGCGCGACGCGGTCGAGCGCGTCCTTCTGCTTGAGCCGCTCGTGGGCTTCGAGCTCCCGGACGGCCTGCTGGGCCCTCGCCTGGTACGACTGGATCGCGGCGACGACCTCGTCGGGCGAGGTGAGCTCGGTCAAATGCTTCGAAAGAGGGTCCAGAAGATCCTTCAATTCGATCTGGATCGGGGCCACGACGGTCGAGCCTTCGTCCTGGTTCAAGCGCCGGATGCCCATGTTGAGCATCAAGAGACCGTTGACGAGCCGGTTGACGGCTTTGCGGTACCGTTCCTGCCCGAGCACGCCGTCGGCCGTGTTGATGAGGTCGATGCCCTTGGCGATCAGGTTGCGGGAGCTGAGCTCCGGCGTCGAGAAATCGGGGCCGCGGAGGAGGACGCCCGTCGCGCGCATGTTCACGATCTCGCTGGCCACGCGGTTGGGATTGTCCGCTTTCGGATACCCGACCGTGTCGCTGTCGCGGCGCAGGAACTCGGAGCCGATGGCCGTGATGTCCATGGAAAAGACCGATTCGCGTCCGTGCTCGCCGGCCTGGAAGATGGACGACGGCTGGATTTCCTGTTTGTTGAAGACCTCGAAGCTCTTCGAGCGGTCGCCTTTCAGGACGACCGTGATGTCCAGATCCTCCGGCGGCACGTGCTGGATCGTGCCGATCGCGCCGAAGCCCCAGATGTAGCTTCCCTTGATGTAGACCGATTCCACGGTGTTCGGCCCCAGCTTCCGCTCGACGATGCGGACCGCCGCGTCCACCGCCCGGCGCCGCAGCGCGCGGATGCGGTCCATGACCTCCCGGCGGCTCAGATAGGTGTCATCGGTTTCCGGCAGGAGCGGCCAGTAGACGTTCCGCTCCTCGAACGCGGCGCGCAGGTAGTCTTCGTAGTCCGGCTGGCCCTGGGAATATTCGCGCTGGGTCGACTCAAACGACGCCCCCTTGAACGGCCCGTAAGCGGACACGGGCGGTTTCTGGTACGTCCTGCGGTCGAAGATTTCGTTCCAGGCATTCCGCAGCTGCAAAAGAGCCGTCCGGCTCAGGAAAGGCCCGATTTCGGGCATCTCCGCCTTGAGCTTCCGGATCGAGACGGCGCTCAGAGACGCGAGTTTTCCGTCGATGAAAAGATCGGACAGTTTTTCGAGCGCCGCGCGCTCCGCCTCGCTGACGTCCGCCAGGCGCGCGCCGGAAGTCCGGGGGATCGTGTAGTGGTCGAACACGAAGCGCTGGACGTACGCCTGGAGGTCTCCCCCCGTCGCGGCGCGGTAGGTCTGGGCCTTCAGCTGCTGGGCGTAGTAGGGCTGGAAGACGCCGGCGGCCACCTGCCGGTTCACGTTGGCGAAAAACGCGGTCAGGAGCGCGCGGATGCCCTCGATGTCCGCCGGATGGCTCTGCGCGTACGACACGGCGGACTCGGCCTCCGCCCGGCGCGCGACAACCTCAGGCGTGCTTTGCGCGGGCAGGCGGTCGATCGCTCCGCGAAGCTGGCGGCCGAGCGCGCTGCGGGGAAACGTGAACTGCGCGAAAAACCCGCGGCTGCGTTCCTGGAATTTGATCGTCAGGTTCGTCCGCACCCACTCGTAGTCCCCCGAGGCCAGGTGCGCCTCGAGCAGCGCGCGAGTGGCGCGGTTGTTGGTGCCCTGCATGAACGGCTCGTAATCCCGGACGATCGACGCCTGCTCGTCGGGCGTCAGCGTCTTCGTTTCGGCCAGGCGGGCTCCGGCGACGGCCGTCGCCAGGCGTGCGGCCGCCAGCGAATAGCGGGTGCCGGAGGCGACCTGCTCCCCCACTTCCTGCTGCGCGGTCCAGACTTTGAGCTGGGCGGTCGTCTTGGGCGCCAGGTCCTCGGTCAGATGGAGGCGGGTTTTCACCGCGTTGGCCCGGGCGAGCGCGTCCTTGCGGCCCTGGACGATTTCGGCGATCTCGTCGACGCTGATCGGACGGTTGGGAGTCACCTCGGCGGCCTTCACGCCCTGCGCAATGGCGCGGTCGCGCGCGGCCTGCACGTATTTGTCCTTGTTGTACTGGGCGCTGTACGAGGCGCGGAGATGCCGGTACGTCCGCCCGATCACCGACGGCACCCGCGTGAACATCGCCCAGAAGCTGTATCCGTAGAGAAGCCCCGCCTGCTTCGGCCCGTGCTCGAACGCGTCGATGACGTACATGCCGGTCAGGAAGGCGATCGAGGCCAGGAGATACGGCAGCAGGATGATCGGGGCCAGCGGCGTCATGAAGACGAGTCCGATCGTCCAGGCGATGAGTCCCGCGATGCCCACGAGGCCGTTGAACGGAATGCCGCGCGGTCCGGCGATCTTGAACAGCATGAGCTCCTCGTAGCGCTGGCGCTCGTTCCAGGAGGACAGGAGCGCCTCCTTCACGGTGCGCAGGAACGAGAACATCTCGAGCGACGCCAGCCAGACCCCGCGGAAGAAGAACGGGATGAGGAACACGTAGAACGGGAGCGCCAGGATCGCGTCGCGGAGCATGAGGTGGACCGCCTGCCAGAAGCTGCCCGACTCGCGCCAGTGGCGGTTCAGGTTGTTGAGGTTGATCGCCTCCATCAAGAGGTAGCTCGTCCCGACGAAGAAAAGGAGCGGCTTCAAGAACGCGAACGCCGAGAACGGCGACAGGGCCGGCAGGAGAACCAGGAGCGTCAGCGCGAACGGCGCGATGAAGTAATGGAACCAGAGGAAGATGTGCGTCAGCTTCACCTGGGTCGGGACGTTCGGGTTGTAAAAGACGGCGAACGAGCCGCGGTCCATCATGAAACGAGTGACGTTGAACGAGTAGCGCATCTCGGTCGTGACGAGCGACTCGGCCAGGAGCGACGGACGTCCCCAGCGGTACGTGAACCAGTCG
>DATJEK010000185.1:0-35677 GCA_035496715.1 Candidatus Eiseniibacteriota bacterium
CTGGCAGCTCGGCGAGAGCCCGGGAAAACTCATCTCGAACGCGGCCAGGGAGCTCGGCGTGAACACCGTGATGATCGGTACGACCAAGCGAAGCGGCATGATCCGGCTTCTCCGCGGCGACGTCCTGCGCACGCTCGCGCACAAGCTTCCGCAGGACTGCCGCCTGGCCATCATCGGCTGATTGTTACGGGAGGCGTTTCGTCCCCGGCGCGTCCATCGTCGTCACCGATTCGGTCGTCAGAAGAAAGAAGCGCGCCGGCGCCGCGGAGAGCGGCTGTGCCGGACGGAACGTGAAATCCAGCCACCCGCGGCCCTTCGCCTGGATCTTTCCCCAGAAAAGCCGCGTCCGCTTGCCGTCCTTGTCGAAATAGACTTCGTACAGCCCGTCCGGCACTTCCTTGGCCGAAAGGAGCCAGGGATCTCCCGCCGGGTTCAGGCTCAGCATGCCTCCGCCGCCCTCCTGGACGTACAGGCGGCGTCCGCCCGGTTCCTGGCCGCCGAACCGGAACGACAGCCATCGCATCTTCCCCAGGACCAGCGGCCGGCGCGAACGGGGCGGCGGCAGGGTCTTCGTCACGTACAGCGTTTCGGGATTGAAAATGAACGCGTCGCCGTCTTGCGGGACGACGCCGTCGGGCAGAGCGAACGGAGCGAGCTCCGGAGAGAAGGGCAGCTGGAAGACGCCGGAGTTGACCGCGTTGCGGCCGCTGTAAAAGGAAAGAACGCGGTCGGTGAAATAATAGATCAGCGCATGGTCGTCTGCCGGATGAAAGACGGCGTCCCGCGGCGCGAGCGCGTAGTGGGTGTGGCCCAGCCAGAACAGGCCGTGTCCCGCGGCGAGCTCCGCGGCCTTGCGTCCGGCGGCGGCGCCGAAATCCGCCGTGTAAACGGGGTCGCCGAACCGGGCGAGACCGCGGCCGGCTTCACGGACCGACGGCACGAGCGCGATCGCCACGAGCGCGACGAGGGAAGCGCGCGCGGCCTTGCGGCACGGGATGGACAGGAAAAAATCGATCCCCCGCGCGGCGAAAAGATAGACCGCCGGTATGATCGTGACCAGCGCGCGCCCGCCGTCCGGCCGGAGCGCGTAAAAAAGGAGAAAGGCCGGGGCCGCGAACCATCCGGCCTGGATCCACGCCCGGCGCGGATCGCGCGCGAACGCGGCCGCCAGGCCGATCCCGGCGAGCGCCAGAAGCGGCGCCGGGCACGCGGCCGCCAGGAATCCCAGGTTTTGGACCCCGTTTTCCGGCGACCAGGTGAACGACCCGTACGCGAGGACTCCCAGCGACCGGAAATAACCCGGGAGGCTTCCGGGCCCGCCGTGCGCGGCCGCCGCCGCGGCCGAAAAAACGGCCAGCGGCAGCGCGAGCGTCCAGGCCATGAGGCGGGCGCGTCCGCCGGATTCGAAGAGGAGCGCCATGTCCTTCTCGCGCCAGGCGCGCGGCAGGCTGCGGACGGTTTCGATGAGCGGAATCGAGAACGCGAAGAGGACGAACAGCCGGTAGTCCGAAGCGACCGCGAGCGCCGCGCAGAAGGACAGCCGCCGATAGTCCTTGGGCCGGTTGCGAAAAACGGTTTTTTGATAAAAAAACAGGCAGGCGAGAGACGACAGGAGCGCGGCCGGCTCCTCCCGGAGGATCGGCGCCGTCTGGAGAAGCAGCGGGTTGAGCGCCAGAAGGAGCGCCGGAATCAGGCAGAGCGGCTTGCCGAGGCGTCCCAGGCGAAGGAGGCGGTAGAGCGCGTAAGCCGCGCCCGCCCAGCAGAGAAAAGCCAGGAGGCTCGAGACCCGGAAGAGCAGGCCGTGGCCGAAGGCCTTGTCGAGCCAGGCCGCCGGCGTCAGGACGAGCGGCAAGAGAGGCGGCCGCGAGGAGACGAGCTCCGGTTTGCCGGCCGCGAGCGCGCGCGCATCGAGCAGGATGTCGTAGCTTTCGGAATAGGCGAGAGTGATTTTGGACGCGACGGCCGCGACGTTCAGCGCGATCAGGCCCGACAGCGCCAGAAGCGCCTGCCTGAGCCGCGGCGGTTCCGGCGGCGTTTGGGCCGGGGGCGGATCCTTTTTTGACGCCGCCGGACCTTTCGCGGAGAAACGCCCGAACGAGCGCTCCCGGCCCGCCCACAAAAGAAGAAGCGTGCTTCCCAGCAGCGCATACTGCCAGAACGCCTGCCGGTTCAAGAGCCGCGATCCGTAGAAAGAATAGAGATCCCGGTTGGGAAACTTCGAAGACAGCGGCGTCAGGAGCATGGGGGCGGGCCGGAATGCATTCTGGAAGTCCGGCGTGGTCCAGAAGATCCGTTGGGCGATGCACTGAGAAACGACCAGAAGAGCCAGCGCGGGCAGGAAAACGAAGACCGCGCGTTTTTCTTCGATCGCCCGGCCGATGAGGGCGTAAACGACCGGCATCGAAAAGTACAGCAGCCTTTCGGTGTCCGAACCGCCCACGTAGCCGAGAACGGCGAAGGCGCTCAGATAGACGGCCAGATGCGCGTTTCGCCGCAGATATGCCAGCGAGCTTCGCCAGGCGTAGATCGGAAGAAAAATCACGGGCCCGAAGGCGATGAGCCAGGCAAGCAGGTATCCCGGCACTTTTTTCGCCGAGACCCAGTGGAGGATCACCTTGATGGCGCCGGGCTCCCCTCCCGTCCGCGTCGCCAGATGGGACGCCGTCCAGGCCGCGAGCCCCGCGGCGGCGAGAGCGGCCCACGAGCGTACGGCGCGGGGCGCCTTCACGAGCGCCGCCAGCGGAATCACGGCGGTCAGATCCCGGAAGAGAAGACCGGCGAAGCTGAGCGCGGGAAGCAGGATATTCCAGCGCGAGCGGCCGTCCGTCCCGCCGCGATCTATCGCGAGGAGTCCCGCGATCAAGAACACGAAGGCGCACGAATCCACGAGAACGGGATAATAATGAGCGAAGCGTGCGGGCGCATGCCACTGGGTGATGAAGAGCGCCGCCAGAAGGAATCGGACCGTCCCGCCGGCGACGTGGGAGCGAAGCCAGACCGTCAGGAGCACGGCCGAAAGGGCCGCCGCCGCGAGATTGACGGACTTGAAACCCGCGATGAGATTTTTTCCGGATACCAGCGCGGCCAGAAACGGAGTGCCAAGCCGGTAAATGTACGGCGACCCCCCTCGCGGAAGGCTGCCTTTGGAAAACTGCTCGGCTGTTTTGTAGTAATGGATACCGTCGTATCCCAGGCCCCGGTTCACCGTGATCGGTTTTTGAAAAACGAAGCCGGCGCAGGTCACCGCCCCGAAGAGGATCAGTGCCAGGACCCATTCCAGAGACTCGATCCGACGGATGGGGGGAAGTCCTTTCATCGGAAGCCAGTATAGCACGCGCCCGCGGAGCATTTATAAAAGGAAAACAGCGGGCTGGTGGTATACTATTTTGTCAATTTTTGGAGGAAAGATGGGAGCCAAAACGCGGAAAATCAGGGTCCGGGACCTCGTGATCGGCGGGGGAGCGCCGGTGTCGGTCCAGAGCATGTGCGCCACGCACACGCGCGACGTCGACGCGACGCTCGCGCAGATCGCCGACCTGGAAAAAAAAGGGGCCGACCTGATCCGCATCGCCGTCGACAACAAGACCGACGTCGAAGGGCTGGCCGAGATCCGCAAGGGCACGAAGGCGCGCCTGGTGGTGGACCTGCAGGAGAATTTCCCGCTGGCCGAGCTCGTCGCGCCGCACGTCGACAAGATCCGCTACAACCCCGGGCACCTTCACCATCTCGACAAGACGCGGCCCATCGAGGACAAGGTGCGCTGGCTGGTGTCGATCGCCAAAGAGCACGGGCTCGCGCTGCGGGTGGGGGTCAACTGCGGTTCGGTCGCGCCCGAATTCCTCGAGCGGTACCCGGGCGACCACGTCCGGGCGATCGTCGAAAGCGCGGTCTGGCACTGCGGCCTCCTGGACGGGATGAATTTCGCCAACTACGTCGTTTCCCTCAAGGACTCGGACCCGGCCAAGGTCGTGGCCTGCAACCGCGAATTTTCCGCCCGTCGTCCCGACGTGCCGGTCCATCTGGGCGTCACCGAGGCGGGCCTCCTGCCCGACGGCGTCATCAAGACGAGGATCGCCTTCGAGCAGCTCCTGCCGCAGGGCATCGGCGACACGCTGCGCGTCTCGCTGACCCTGCCGAACGCCGAAAAGGCCGAAGAGATCACCTGGGGCCGGAAGATCCTGGAGGACATCGAGGCCGGGCGCTTCGTTTCCGTGCCCGACTTCGGCAAGGGCCTCAACATCATTTCCTGCCCGTCCTGCTCGCGCGTCGAGAACGCCGATTTCGTGAACCTGGCGATGGAGGTCAAGCGCATGACCGCCTACGCCAGCGCGCACAAATTGACGATCGCCGTGATGGGCTGCCGGGTCAACGGACCGGGGGAGACCGACGACGCCGATCTGGGCGTCTGGTGCGGCCCGCATACCGTGTCGCTCAAGCGCAAATCGGAGCCGATCGGCTCCTACCGCTACGACGAGGTTCTGCCCGTCCTGAAGGACCAGTTGGACGGCCTGATCCGGGGGAAAAAAGCCGACCTTGGCGCCTGAAATATGGTACACTTGCTAGATCACAAGAACATTTTTGGGAGGTTTACCAGGTGATTCGTAGAGCAAAATTCAGCACCGCTTCCGATTGGGTCGTCCTTTCTTGGATCGGGGCCATGCACGTCGGGGCTCTGGCCGCGTTTTGGACGTTCAGCTGGAAGGCCGTCGGCCTCATGTTCGCCCTCTGGTTCCTGACCGGCTGCATCGGCATCACGCTGGGCTACCATCGTTACTTTACCCACCGCAGCTTCACGACTTACAAGCCGGTCGAGTACCTCTTGGCCATCATCGGCTGTCTGGCGGGGGAGTCGGGACCCATCGGCTGGGTCGCCGCGCACCGCGTGCATCACACCTATTCGGACATGGAAGAAGACCCGCACAGCCCCCTCAAGGGGTTCTTCTGGGCGCACATGGGGTGGCTCTTCCAGAGAGAGAAATTCCTTCAGGAATTCGACTCGTACAAGCGGTACGCGCCGGACATGGCGAAGGACCGTTTTCTCGTCCTTCTCGACCGTTTCCACATCATCCCGTCCCTGATCCTGACGGCGATCCTGTACGCGACCGGCGGCTGGGCGTTCGTCGTCTGGGGTCTTTTCGTGCGCTCGGTCTGCGTGTATCACAGCACCTGGCTCGTCAATTCCGCTTCCCACGTCTGGGGATACCGTTCGTTCAAGACCACCGACCAGTCGCGCAACAACTGGTGGGTCGCGCTCCTGACGTTCGGCGAAGGCTGGCACAACAACCACCACGCGTTTCAGCGTTCCGCGCGGCACGGCATGGCCTGGTGGGAGCTCGATCTGACCTACCGCGTGATCCAGCTTCTGTGGGTGTTCGGCCTCGCGACGCAGATCCATCTGCCCGTCAAGCCCGAGAAACAGAAAGAAACGGCCATCGGCATCACGGTGCCGGTCGTCGATTTCCCGATCCGCCGGGTCGCGGGGAACACGCCGTAAAAGCGCTCCCGCTTTTCCTTCTTTTTTCCCTCCTGTTCTGCGGCGCCGCCGGCGCCGACTCCGCGCCGGAGCTCGACCGCCGCATCCGCGAGGCCGACCAGGTCATGAAAGAGATCATGGCCTCACCCGACCAGAGCATCCCCGAAGAGCTTCTCGCCAAATGCCGCGCCATCGCGATCTACCCGTCCGTGCTGAAAGGCGGTTTCATCCTCGGCGCGCGTTTCGGCAAAGGCGTGGTGCTGAAGCGCGACGACCGGGGCAAGTGGGGGCCGGTCGCGTTTTCGACGATCGGCGGCGGCAGCTGGGGATTGCAGATCGGCGCGGAGTCGACGGACCTCATCCTCGTCGTGATGAACTCGCGCGGACTGGACGGACTTCTGTCCGATAATTTCACGCTGGGCGCCGACGCCTCGATCGCCGCAGGGCCCGTGGGCCGAAGCTCCGAAGCCGCGACGGACCTGTCGCTTCGGGCGGGCATTTTTTCCTACTCGCGCAGCCGGGGCCTCTTCGGCGGGATCGCGCTTGACGGCGCCGTCCTGACCCAGGACAACGAGTCGAACGCCGCCTACTACGGCAGGGACGTGACCTCGCGGGACATCCTGCTCGAGGACGCCGTCGAGGCGAAGCCGTCCGCGGCGGACCTGGTGCGCTCGCTCGAAGATTATTCGTCCCGCTGGGGCAGGAAGGGAAGCGGCCTCAAGGCATGACCCGGCACCAGCTCGAACAGGAGCGCTCGGGGCTCATCCCCGAAAACAACCCTCCGGAATTCGTCGCCAAGCACCTTTCGGCTTATCATTTCGCCCGCCGTTTTCTCGCCGGAAAGAGCGTCCTCGAGATCGGTTTCGGAGACGGTTACGGCATGAACTATCTGGCGGACGCCGCCGCCGAGGTCACGGGCCTCGACATCGCGCCGCAGAACATCCCGCTCGCCCGCGCCAAATACCCGAACCCGAAGCTCCGATTCGTGCATTTCGACGGCGGCCGCTTTCCGTTTCCGGACGGTTCGTTCGACGCCGCGTGCACGTTTCAGGTGATCGAGCACGTGCCGGAGGCGGCCCTCCCGTTCTGGCTATCGGAGATCCGGCGGGTGCTGAAGGAGGGGGGGCAGTTTTACGTCTCCACGCTGAATCTGGCCACGGCGATGAAGCCGGGCGCGCCCTACGAGAAAAACGCCGACCACGAGAAGGAATACACCGCGCCCGAGTTCGAGGCGCTCCTGCGCCGCGCGTTTCCGGACGTGCGTGTCTACGGGCTTTATTACACGGCCCGGCACCGCCTGTTCCGGAGGCTCAAAAAATGGGGCCTCCATCGGCTGGCGCCGGTGCGCGGCCACTTCGAGGCGGTCACCGTCGACGACTTCCGCGTGCTCCCGGGGGACGCGGCCCGCTCGGTGGATCTCCTGGCCGTCTGCCGCAAATAGGCAAGAGGCTTTACACCCCGCCCTGAAAGGGGTAAAATTACTGATTCCCGCCGATTCCCGGGGGAAATTTTTGTTTTTTGAGATCTTTTACGCTGGAGTAGCTCAGCTGGTAGAGCAGCGGTTTCGTAAACCGCAGGTCACCGGTTCAATCCCGGTCTCCAGCTCGTTCTCGCGCAGGATTTGGAAGCGCCGTCAAGGCGGTTTCAAATCCTGCCGGCGAGAACGCGCCGAGCAGCCTCATAAAACGCTTCGGCGCTTCCCATAAAATAGAGCCGGCCAATTTTCGAAGGAGGATCAAATGGGTGAAAACGTCCTGAAAGTGACCGACGCGAACTTCGACAGCGAAGTCGCCAAATCCAGCGTTCCCGTGCTCGTCGATTTCTGGGCCGAATGGTGCGGCCCCTGCCGCCTCATGAGCCCGATCCTGGACGAGATCGCCCCGGCCTACAAGGGGAAGGTCAAGATCGGCAAGCTCAACGTCGACGAGAACCAGGAAGCGCCGACGAAGTTCGGCGTGATGAACATCCCGACGATGATCTTCTTCAAAAACGGCAAAGAGACCGAGCGCATCGTCGGCGCGATGTCCAAGGGCGACCTTCAGAAGAAGATCGACAAGGCCCTCGCGGGCTGACGCGAAGCTGCCGTTGCGCCTGGCGGTCTTCTGCTCGGGATACGGCTCCAATTTCCAGGCGCTGGCGGACGCCGTCCGCCGGAGGAAGCTCCGCGCCGAGATCGTTCTCCTGGTCTCGGACAACCCCGCCTCGTTCGCCGTCCGCCGCGCCGTCCGCGCCGGCATCCCCGTCTGCCTGATCTCCCCGAAACTTTTCGAATCCCGCGCCGAGTGGGAGCGCCTGATCGTGCGCGTGCTCCGCTCGCAGGGCGTCGACCTCGTCGTGCTGGCGGGATTCATGCGCATCCTGACGCCCTACTTCATCGGCGCCTACCGCGGGAAGATCGTCAACATCCACCCCTCGTACCTGCCGGCGTTCAAGGGTGCGCACGCGATCCGTGATGCGTTCGAGGCCGGGGTCCGCGAGACCGGCGTGACGGTGCACCACGTCACCAACGAGCTCGACTCCGGGGCCGTGATCCTGCAGAAAAAGGTGAAGGTCCGCCGCGGCGACACGCTCGCCTCCCTCGAGAAGCGGATCCACGCGGTCGAGCACCGGCTGTATCCGGCGGCCATCCGGAAGCTCCTGAGCAAGCGCGCTCGATGAGATACGAGGACTGCCTCCTCTGCGGCTCGCGCCGGACGAGCGTCCGGCCGGACGCCTTCGGCAAAAGCGCCTACTCGGTCCGGCGCTGCCGCGACTGCCGCACCGAATGGGTCGATCCGATCCCCGACGACGAGACGCTGAAAGCGTTTTACGCGAACTATCACCATTCCGAAGTCACGTGGGAGTATTTCCTGGAGGCCGTCTCGCTCGCGTCGCCGATGGCCGAGCGCCTGGCGGCGGCTTCGCCCGCGGCGGCGGGACGGCGGGCGAGTTTCCTCGACGTGGGGGGCGCCAGCGGTTTTCTCGGCGTCGCGATGGCCCGCCGGGGTTACGACGCGGCCGTGCAGGACATCAGCGACAACGCCGGCAAATGGCTCGAGCGGTCCAACGCCGAATCCGGCCAGGACGTGCGACTCCTGCGCGAGCCGATCGACGGCCTGGCGGCGGCGGGGCAGCGCTTCGACGTCGTCAACGCCTCGCAGATCCTCGAACACGTGCCGGATCCGGAGAATTTCCTGCGGACCCTCGCGCGGCTCGTGAAGCCCGGAGGCCGCCTCTTCGTCGACACGCCCAACAACGAGGCGCTCGTCTGGTGCGTGAAAAACGCGATCCGGCCGCTCTTCCGCCGGATGGATTTTTACAATTCGTTGAAGCCCCCGGAGCACCTCTGGGGCTACACCGGCGACGGCCTGAGGGCGCTGGCCGCCAAGTGCGGCCTGGAAGTCCTCGCCGTCCGGGACTACGGGCTCGGCGACGGCCGCTTCCAGCCGGCGAGCCGCCAGTGGTACCTGACCGCCGGCGAATACGCGAGGAAGGTGCTCCTCAAGGGAAATCTGTCCGTGTATCTTTTCGGCAAAACGGCCGTCGCGATGGCGGACCGCGCGTTTCTTTCCCGCGTCCTGCGCCGGGGCGGCGGCCTCTCCGCCGTCTTCGCCGCGCCGGGCGGCGGGCGTTGACCCCGTTCCGGCTCCCGGCTATAATGACTCGATTTTCAGTGGCAACCCGCACGCAATTCTACAAAATTCAAGGAAGGCAAAATGGCTAACAGGCGAATCAAAGAGATCAAAGGCCGCGAAATCCTGGACTCGCGCGGCAATCCCACCATCGAGGCCGACGTGCTCCTGGCCGACGGCTCGTTCGGGCGCGCGGCGGTCCCCAGCGGCGCCTCGACCGGCGAGTACGAGGCCGTGGAGCTGCGCGACGGCGACAAGTCGCGCTACCTCGGCAAGGGTGTGCGCAAGGCCGTCGAGAACGTGAACGGCCCGCTCGCCAGGAAGCTGAAGGGCTCCGACGCGTCCGACCAGGCGAAGCTCGACGGCGCGATGATCGCGCTCGACGGCACGCCCAACAAGGGCCGCCTCGGCGCCAACGCCATCCTGGCCGTCTCGATGGCCGCCTGCCGCGCGGCCGCGGCTTCGAAGGAGCTCACGCTCTGGCGCCACATCGGCGAGCTCCACCGCAACAAAAAATTCGTCCTGCCGATGCCGATGGCCAACATCATCAACGGCGGCAAGCACGCCGACAACAAGATCGATTTCCAGGAGTTCATGATCGCCCCGACGGGAGCCAGGACCTTCTCCGACGGCCTGCGCTGGATCACGGAGATCTTCCACCAGCTGAAATCGATCCTCAAGAAGAAGGGTCACGTCACCGCCGTCGGCGACGAGGGCGGCTTCGCGCCGAACCTCGGCAACGAGGAGGCGCTCGAGGTGATCCTGGAGGCCGTTTCCGCGGCCGGCTACAAGGCCGGGTCCCAGGTGCGGATCGCGCTCGACTGCGCCTCGAGCGAGCTCTTCGACGAGGGCGGCCGCAAGGGCTACAAGTTCTGGAAGTCCGAGCCCGGGCGGCTCTACTCGGCCGACGAGATGATCGCGATCTACTCGGGCTGGGCGAAAAAATATCCGATCTACTCGATCGAGGACGGCCTCGACCAGAACGACTGGGACGGCTACGTGCGCTTCACCAAGGCGCTCGGCAAGAACCTCCAGATCGTCGGGGACGACTTCTTCGTGACGAACCCCGAGCGGCTCGAGAAGGGGATCAAGATGGGCGCGACCAACGCGATCCTCATCAAGGTGAACCAGATCGGCACCGTGACGGAGACGCTCGAGGCGATCCGCGTCGCGCAGAAGGCGGGGTTCGGCGTCATCTCGTCGCACCGTTCGGGCGAGACGGAGGACGCGTTCATCGCGGACCTGGCCGTCGGCACGGGCGCGGGCCAGATCAAGACCGGATCGCTTTCCCGCACCGACCGCATCGCCAAGTACAACCAGCTCCTCCGGATCGAGGAGGAGCTCGGCAAGAAGGCGGTCTTCGGGGCGTGAAGCTCGAGCGCCCGGGCACGGTGCTCGTTTTCGCGCTCCTGGCCGTTCTTTTCGTGATCGTGCTGACGCCTCGCGCGCTGCAGGTCCGGAAGCTCAAGGAGCGCAGCCGCGGGCTCGAGATCGAGCTCGCGCGTCTCAAGAAGCAGAACGCCGTCCTCGAAAACGAGCTGACGCTCCTTCGCGAGGACCCGGTTTATCTCGAGAAAGTCGCCCGGGAGAAATTCAACAAGGCCAAAGGGAACGAGATCGTCTACAAGGTCGTCCGGCCCGGCGACGCCGCCGCCGAAACGCAGGGCGACCCCACCGGAGACTGATCCCGCCAGGAGCGTGATGAGCGCCGCGTCCCCCTCTTACCGGCTGACGCGCCTGTGTTTCCAGCGGGCGCTGGCCTTCGTCTACGCCGTGGCGTTCCTCGCCACGCTTCAGCAATTCCCCGGCCTCATCGGTTCCCACGGCCTCCTGCCGGTCGCCGCCTACGTGAAGGAAGTCCGCTTCTGGGAGGCGCCGAGCCTTTTCCTCTGGAATTCCTCCGACGCGGCGATGGCGGCGGCGGCGTGGGCGGGGCTCTTCCTGGCGCTCGTCGCTCTCTCCGGGCTTTCCGAGCGCTTCGGCGCCTGGGTCTCGGCGGCGGTCTGGTCCGGCCTGTGGGCCCTCTATCTTTCGTTCGTGAACGTGGGGCAGGTTTTTTACGGGTTCGGATGGGAGACGATGACGCTGGAGGCCGGGTTTCTCGCGGTCTTCTTCGGCTCGGAGGACGTGGAGCCGCCCGCGGTCATCGTGTGGTTCCTCCGCTGGGTGCTGTTCCGCCTCATGTTCGGAGCGGGACTCATCAAGCTCCGCGGCGACGAATGCTGGCGCGACTTCACCTGCATGTTCTATCACTACGAGACGCAGCCGATCCCGAACCCGCTTTCGTGGTATTTCCACCACATGCCCCATGCGCTGCAGAAATTCGAGACGCTGTTCTCGCTCTTCGTCGAGCTGCCGGTGCCGTTCCTTTATTTTCTGCCGGGGTTCCTGGGCCTCGCCGGCGGGATTCTCACGGTGCTGTTCCAATTCACGCTGATCCTGTCCGGAAACCTCTCCTGGCTGAATTACCTCACCATCACCATCGCGATCGCCTGCTTCGACGACACCGCCCTCGGGAGGTTTCTCCCGCGCCCGGCGCGCGAGACCCGGCCGGCAGGGCCGGCGCGGAAGGTCCTCCTGCTGGCGCTGACGGCGCTGATCCTTTTCCTGAGCGTGAGCCCCACGAAAAACCTGTTTTCCGACCGGCAGGCGATGAACACGAGCTTCGAGCCGCTGCATCTGGTGAACGCGTACGGCGCGTTCGGCAGCGTGACCAAGCAGCGGGCGGAGATCGTGTTCGAGGGGACCGAGGAGTGGACCGTCACGCCCCAGACGCGCTGGAAGGAATACGAGTTCCGCTTCAAGCCGGGCGACCCGCACCGGATGCCGCCGGTGGTGGCGCCCTACCAGCCGCGGCTCGACTGGCTTTTGTGGTTCGCCGCGATGTCCGACTGGAGGGAATATCCGTGGCTGCTGAACCTGGCGGGAAAGATGCTGCAGAACGACCGCACGGTGCTGGGCCTCCTCGCGAAGAACCCTTTTCCGGACCACCCGCCGCACTACGTGCGCGCGACGCTCTACCGCTACCGGTTCAGCACGCCCGAGGAGCGCCGGCGAACGGGGGACTGGTGGACGCGCTCGCCGTTGGGGCTCTACCTGCCGCCGGTCTCGCTGGACAACGAGCGCTTCACCGGGCTCCTGCGCGAGCTGGGCTGGCTCTGAGCCGCCCTCATTTCACCCGCAGATAAAAGAAACTCAGCACGAACGACAGGAAAATCGTCTGGACGCCGGTCAGCACGGACGCCATCGCGAACACCGCGATGTCGATCCGCACGGTGTCGGCGATCGCCGGCTCCCAGCGGCCGAAATAGGACAGGAACAGGAAAATCAGGCCGCCCGCGCCGGCGGCCGTCAGGCCCAGGCCGGCGAGCAGGCCCTTCTCGAGGCTGAAATACCGGTAGAGGAAACGGACCACGCGGCTGGCGCGGTCGAAGTGCTTCGAAAACGTGAACATCTTGGCGATCAGGCCGAATGCCACGACCTGTTCGCCCAGGATGAAAAGAAGCAGCGCCGACAGGATGTGCTTCTGGGAAAGCGCCAGCGCGAAATCCGGCCGGAAGAGATCCCGCCAGAGAATGAAGAGCATCCCCGCCAGGCCGGTCGCCTGGATCCCGAAACCGGGCACCAGAAACGTCCACGTGGGCGTGAACAGCAGCATGAACCGCAGGTGCCGCCAGCCGTCCCGCCAGGTGCGCAGGTGGGGGCGGCGGTCCCGCTTGTCGACGCGGAGGGTGCAGGGGACCTCGGCGATCTTGAGCTTGAGCCGCGACGCCTTGACGATCATCTCGGTCGCGAACTCCATGCCGCCCGCCCTCAGGCGCATGCGCCGGAACGCGGCGTAGGTCATCGCCCGCATGCCGCAGTTGACGTCGCCGATTCCCGTGCGGAAAAAGAGGTTCATGAGCCATGTGAGTACCGGCGTCCCCAGATACCGGTGCAGCGGCGGCATGGCCCCCGGATCGATGCGGCCGCGGAAGCGGTTGCCGACGACGAAATCGCAGCCCGCCTTCAATTGTTCGTAGTACAACCCGGTTTCCCCGAAATCGTAGGAGTCGTCCGCGTCCGCGAAGAGGACGTAGGGGCTCCGGCAGGAGCGGATGCCCGCCATGAGCGCGTGCCCGTAGCCCCGGAGCGGGACCGTTTCGACGCGCGCCCCGAGCTCGCGGGCGATCCGCGCGGTGGCGTCCGTCGAGCGGTTGTCGGCGACGACGATCTCGCCGGCCACGCCTTCGGGCAGCGTTTTTTTCAGGGCCGCGGCGGCGGCGCGGACGCAGAGACCGATCGTCTTTTCTTCGTTGTACGCGGGGATGACGATGGAAAGTTCGGGGAGGGCGCTTATTTCTTTTTCGCTTTTTTCGTTTTTTTCGCCGGGGCGGCCTTCTTGGCCTTTTGGGACGCCGCCTGCGCCGGCGCCGGCGGTCTGGCCTCGCCCAGCCGGCTGACCGGCTTGGGAGGAAGGGCGACCGGCGTCAGGACGGGGAACTTGGGACCCGAACCGCCGGCTTTCCGTTTGGCGAAACATTCCTTGCAGTAGACGGGACGATTTTCGGAAGGCCGGAAGGGCACTTCGCAGACTTTGTGGCAATCCGCGCAGATCGCCTCGTACAGAGGCCGTTCCCGCCGCGGAGGTTGTTTGGCTTCGTGGTTCGAGAAAGGTTTGGGGGAGGGCTCGACGCCGGCCGAGGGCCGGCCCGCGGTCTGGGAGACGACCACGTCCAGTTTTCTCTCCAGGCCGACCAGCCTCTCGAGCAGCTTCGCCATCAGGCCTTCCAGATAAGGATCGACCCGGGGCACGGACGACTTGGATTTCGAAGGTTTTTTCATGCCGATCCAAGTATAACCGCGAACGCGGGTTTTGTCATCCTCGAGGCGGGGGTCCCCAAAAAAAGCCCTTGCCAGGGTTCGCCGAAATGTGCTAACCTAAATAAAATTAAATAAGAAAGTCAATTAATGAATAAGATAAAAATGAAGAGTGCCCGGTTTTGCGCGGCGCTCTGCCTCCTTTCGTTCCTGTCCACGACGGCCTGCCAGGCGGCGCCGGAGCTCGCCGGGGACTTTTTCGGCATCAAGATGGCCTCGGAAACCCGGGCCGCTCATTTCTCTTCCGACGGGTTCGCGCGCGGCGAGCTGGGGGAGGGCATGGACAAGCGCGTCTATGCCCGGGCGGATTTTCAGGACGGCAAGATCACGGTCGAGCTCTTCAACGGGCTCGACATTCCGCTGAGCGTGAAGGACGACTACCGGGCGCTGACGATCCTCACGGGCAAGCGCGGCGATCTCTTTGAATATGAAATGAAGGACAATTCCGGAAAGGCGGAGCTCCCGCCGAAGAAACACACGAAACTCCGGATGAAGGGCAAGTTTCCCGGCAAGAAAGAGGACATCAAGCGGATCGTCCTGCGGTTCAATCTCGGGGACGTGAAAGTCGTTTTCGTGCCGGCCGGCCCGACGAGCTGGGCCTCGATCGTCGCCCGGGCCTCGGAGGCCGCCCCCGCGGCGCCGCCGCCTCCCGCGGCCGAGCCGAAGCGGGAAGTCGTTTTCCAGATCCACAAGGTGACGTTCCGCGGCAACAAGGTGATCCCGACCAAAGAGCTCGACGCCGTCGCCGCCCCCTTCCTCAACAGCGACGTCAACCTCACGGTCCTGCAGGACCTCGTCTCGGAGATCAAGAAGCATTACCGCTCCAAAGGCTACCCCGCCGCTTACGCGTATCTTCCCGAGCAGAAGGTCTCCTCGGGTGACCTCGACGTGGAAATTTTCGAGGGGAACCTCGGCAAGGTCGACGTCGAAGGGAACAAGTTCGTCTCGGACACCGCCGTCAAAAAATATTTCGGCGACCTGAAGCCGGGGCGGGTCCTGGAGTACAAAGCGCTGGAAGGCGACCTCGGCCGGCTCAACAAAAACGCCGACGTCAAAGCCGCGGCCGTGCTCCACGCGGGCGCGCAGCCGGGCACGACGGACCTGAAGCTCAACGTCCAGGACAAGAAGCCCGTCCACTGGAGCGTGGACGCGAACAACCTGGGCGCTCCGTCCACCGGCAGGACGCGGGTCGGCACGACGTTCACGAACAACAACCTCTTCGGCAACACGGATTCCCTCACGGTTCGCGCGCAGGGAGGGCGGGACGCGGGCGCGGTCAGCGTCGACTACAACGCGCCGGTGCACGTCCTCGATTCCCGCCTCGGCGCCGGTTACACGCACGCCTTCAACGAAGTGGGCAGCGGCGATTTCCGGGATCTCGGGATCCGCGGCGACGTCGACGTCTACAGCGTCTACGCGCTGCACCCTTTTCTGCTGAAGCCGGATTTCGAGGTGACCGGGAAGCTCGGGTTCGACTGGAAGTCCGCCGAAAACGAGATCCTGGACACGGTTTCGGGCAAGGACGAGCTGAGGGAGCTCAACGCGGGGATCACGTTCCAGAAAAACGACGCCTCCGGGACCACGGTTTCGCCGCACACGGTGCTCTTCGGCCTCGACGCGCTGGGGGCTTCCACGACGTCCGACCCCGTGACGAACGCCGGCGCGGACGGCAGTTTCCTGATCTACCGCGAATCCATCCTCCGCCAGCAGAGACTCGGGTACGGGCTGTCGCTGTATCTCAGGGAGACCGCCCAGCTGGCGTCCGACGCGCTGCCGCCGGTCGAGCAGCTGGTTCTGGGCGGGCCCTATTCCGTGCGCGGGTATTCCCAGTCGGCGTTTCTCGGAGACAGCGGAATCAGCGGCACCGCGGAGATGCACGTCCCCGCGTTTTTCTTCCCCCGCGCGTGGAAGATGCCGTTCAGCGGCGAGCCGTTCAACCAAGCTTTCGAGGGCGTGGCCTTCTTCGACGCCGGCACGGCGCAGAAAGAGGACGCGCTCGTCGGGGACACGGAATCCGCCACGTTTTACGGGGCCGGAGCGGGTTTCCGGCTGCATCTTTTCGACCGCATCTACGGCCGGGCCGAATGGGCGAAGCCGATCAGCGAGGGCCGGGTCAACGGCGACGACCAGGTCATTTCGTATTTCGGGATTTCCGTCGAGCTGATCTAAAGAAGGGGGAGTCCGTCATGAAAACCGTCCGGCGTTTCCAGGTCCTCCTCGCGGTCTGGCTCGTGCCTTTGTTCTGCGGACCCGCCTTCGCGAACCCGTCGTTCAGCAGCGCCGACAGCGGCAGCATCCAGATCGAGGAAAACGGAAGCACCTACAACATTTATTCCTCCGACCGCGCGATCGGGTCGTTCAATTCGTTCGGCAACGCCGCCGGCGAAACCATCAACTCCGTCCAGGCCTCGCCCGATTACACGGCCCTCTTCCGGGTCGTCGGCAACGAACCCTCGGTGTTTTACGGCGCGCTCAACGCCAACAGCCGCATTTTCCTGATCAACCAGAACGGGATCGTCTTCGGCGAGGGGTCGCAGATCAACGCGGCGGGCCTCGTGGCGTCGACGCTCGACATCGCCAACGGCGACTTCCTGCAGGGACGGTACGCGTTCGAACGCGACAGCCTCTACGCGCCGGGATACATCCTGAACCAGGGAGAGCTCGTCGCCCAAAACGGCGGGTACATCGCGCTCCTGGGGGGCTCCGTGAAAAACGAGGGCGTCATCCGGGCCGACGGCGGAAGCGCCGTCCTGGCCTCCGGAGACGGGATGCTCGTCTCGCTCGACGGCCAGGGTCTCGTTTCCGTGCAGGTCGACGGCGCCGTCCGGGAAGCCGTGTACGATCTGAGCGGCCAAAAGATCAACGACGCCCTCGCCAACAGCGGCGAGATCCGCGCCGACGGCGGGAAAGTGATCCTGAGCGCGAAGGCCGCCGAAGAGGTCTTCGACAACACCATCAACCATACCGGCGTGATCGAGGCGAGGTCCGCCTCCGTGGTCGACGGGGAGATCCTGCTGGACGGCGGCGGCGAAGGCGTGGTCCGCGTCTCCGGCGTGCTCGACGCTTCGGGGACCGGCGCCGGGGAAACGGGCGGCACGGTGCGCGTGCTCGGAGACAAGATCGGCCTCGTCGGCGACGCCAAGATCGACGTTTCGGGAGACGCGGGCGGCGGCACGGCGCTCGTCGGAGGCGACACCCGCGGCGAAGGCGGCGTCCCGACGGCGTCCTACGTGTTCGCGGGTTCGGACTCCTCGATCCGGGCGGACGCGCTGACTTCGGGCGACGGCGGGAAGGTGATCCTCTGGTCCGACCTGGCGACGCGGGCCTACGGCACGGTGAGCGCGCGCGGCGGTGCCCTGTCGGGCGACGGCGGATTCGTCGAAACTTCGGGACACTATCTCGAAATCACCAACCCCGTGGACGTGAGCGCGCCGAACGGATTCGGCGGGACGTGGCTTCTCGATCCCGAAGACGTCGAGATCACGAACGCGGGCGGCGGCGCCCCCTCCAACATCACCCAGTCCGGAGCGGGGGACCCGGGGCCGATCCTCTTCGCCCCGACCGCGGACAATCTGGTCACGCGCGTCGACGTCGCGGCCCTCAACGCCGCCCTCGACGCGGGCTCGAACGTGGTCGTCAGCACCGCCAGCACCGGCACCGCCGCCGGGACGATCACCGTCACCAGCGCCATCCTGAAGTCCGCCGACGGCGGCAACGCGGACGGCTCGACGCTGACCCTTTCCGCCAACAGCCAGATCGTCGTGAACAACACCATCACGTCCTCGTCGGGCCTCCTGCGCCTGGTGCTCACGGGACCCAGCGGCGTGACCATCAACGCCAACATCGACACCAACGGCGGGACGTTCGACAGCTCGGGCTCGACGCTGACCGTCGCGGACGCCGCGACCGTCTTCACGCGGGGGGGACTCCTCACGGCCAACCATTCCGCGGCGGTGACGATCAACGGCACGCTCGATACGGCGGCCGGCGGCCTCTCGCTGACCGGCAGCGCGATCACGCTGGACGACGGCGCCCTGACCGCGACGACGGGCGCGATGACTCTGACGTCGGCGGGAGCGATCCTGACCCAGGACGCGACCAACGCCGCGGGTGAGATCGACACCGGCGGCAACGTCACCATGACCGCCACGTCCTTCGGGACGACCACCAATCACCTGCAGATCGAAGGGGACTCGAGCGCGAACAGCTCGCTTTCGATCACGAACAACGCGGCGGCGGCCTCGGACAACTTCGTGGACGTGTTGACCGACGAATTCAGCGCGGTCTCGCTCTCTTTCACGGACGCCGAAACGAACTTCACGCTGAGCCTCCCGGCGGGCGACTCGGTGACGATCGCCGGCGCCGCGGCGCTCAGCACGCTGAACGCCACGCTGACGGGGACGACGCCCGATTTCACCTACGGGCTCACGGAAACCCAGACGGTCGCGATCGGGAACGTGCAGGGGGGCAGCGGCGACGTCAACGTCACGTCGGCGGCGCGGCTCGACGTGGGGACGGTGGGCACGACCGGGGACGTCACCCTCACGGCGACCGCCGGGCCCGTCACCGACGCCAACGGCGCCGCCAACAACATCACGGCCACGTCCCTGTCGATCACATCGAACACCGGCGCGGATTTGGACACGACCGTGACGAACCTCACGGTCTCGAACACCGGGCCGGGCAACGTCAACATCGACGAGGCCGACGGCGCGAATCTCCTCGACGTCCAGGCCGCGGACGGCGACGTGACGGTGACCACGGCGGCCGGAAACCTCGCGGTCTCGAACGTCGTGGCGACCGGCGCCACGCTCACCGCGACCGCGGGCGCCATCACCGACGCCAACGGCGCCGTCAACAACATCACGGCCGACACGCTCACCGCGACCGCGGCGACGGGCATCAACCTCGACACCACGGTCATCTCGATGTCGGCGACGACGACGGGGGCCGGTTCCATCCTGCTCGACGAGGCCGACGACGTCACGCTGACGAACATCTCCGCCGCGAACGGGCCGATCACGATCACGGCGGCCGGCCCCGTGACGGCCACGCGGGTTTTCTCTCTCACGGACAACGACGCGAACGACATCTCGATCACGACCGGCGGCAATCTGACGGTGGGGGAGCTCAACGCGGGGACGGTCTTCGGCGACATCACGCTGGACGCGAGCTTCGGCGCGATCGCGCGCACCGGCGGCTCGACGAACCTGACCGGGGACCAGGTCAGCCTGACGTCTTCGGGCGACATCGGCTCTCCGGCGGCGCCGGTCAGCTACACGGCGAACAACTTCACGTTCAACATCCTGGGGGTCGGGACGGCGTACGTGCTGGCCTTCAACGGCGGCGTCCTCGACACGACGCTCAGCTCGGGCGACCTCGTTTTCTCGACGACCGGCGACATCCTGATCCGGAGCGCCGGCGCGTTCACGGGAAACATCAACCTGACGGCGGGGGGTTCGATCCTGTCCGTGGACGGAAGCTCCCTGCTGACCGCTTTCAACGACATCCGGCTGGTCGCGGGAGGAACCATCGGGACGGCGTCCGCGCCTCTGCGATTCGTCTCGCTGATGGGCGGGAGCCTGTTCCTTTCCGCGGGCGGCCAGACGCAGGGCCTGTCGATCCATCTGTCCGGCAATCTGCCGCGCGAGAACGTGTTCTTCTCCGATACCCCGCCGGGACTCGTCGTCTACAATGACTTTCTGCTCGGCGGCGGCGGACTGGAAACGCTGGCGCCCTCGACGGTCTCGACGTCTCCGGAGCAATTGCCGATCGGCCAGGGGGAATACGCGTCATCCTTCACGACCGGTTTTTCACCCGCCGATTTCGCGCCGGGCTTCGCTCCGCCGGGCGGGCTCATCCAGATCGACCTGCCGGATTCCTCGCTGTCTCCCGAACAGTACCTCTAGCCCTCTCCCGGCAAGGCCCCGGACCGCGCGGGCATTTTTTCAAACTCGACGAAAAGGTCTCTCCCCGGAAGCGCGCGCGACAACGCGTCCCCCAGGGCGCGCCGCAGGCGCGTGTGCTTCAGGCGCGACCAGGCGAGGGAGGGAAGGAGATGCGTCAGCCGGCTCGAGGGATTCAGCCGCTGGGCGTCGAAATACTGATCGAGCTCGCGCTCATCCGCGTTCAGGCCCCAGAGCGCCGATGAGCGGATCTCGAGACCGAAGAGTCTTCCGGCCTCGCGCAGGGATTCGAGGTTCCACAGGCCCATGTGATGGGGCGGCGTGTTGAGGGTTTCGTATTTGTGGTGGCGGTACAGGTAGGGGTCGTTGTTGGGGACCTCGACGATGAACGAGCCGCCGGGCTTGAGGACCGCCAGGACCTGGCGCAAAAAGCGCCCGACCTCGGGGACGTGCTCCAGGAGGTGGAACGCGCAGACGGTGTCGAAGGAATCCGCGAAGCCGGGGCCCGAAGGGAGTTCGGCGGTCACGGGGACGCCCGAGCGCCGGGCTTTTTCCGCCGCGCCGCCGGAGGGCTCGACTCCGTGGACCGCCGCGCCGCGGCGCGCCGCTTCGAGAAGGAAAGCCCCTTCCCCGCAGCCCACCTCCAGGATCCGCTGTCCCGGGCGCGCGCGGTCCAGCGCGCGGTCGAACCCCTTGCGCCACCGGTAATACGAAAACAGGTTTTCCAGGTGCTCGTACAGGTCGGTCTTCGCGGCCAGCGTGAACGGATGGAAGAAGCGATAGCCGGTCCGGCGGCAGACGTAGAGCGGGACGGTCTCCAGACCCGAAAAATAAGCGGCGGGATCGAAGCCGAGCTGCCGGACGTAATTCTCGGTGATCGTGCGCACGTCGAACCGGTCGCTGAGCTCGACGTCCGCCGAGCCCGTCACGGGGCTGATCATGTCCTCGCCGCCTGCGCGGGCGAGCCGGTCGTGAGCGGACACAATCGGATTATACCGGAAAAACCCCGGGCCGGTCTCGGTCCGCGACTAGCGCCGAAACGTCCTGCGGCCTCCGAACGAGGAGTGCTGGCCGCCTCCGGACGGACGGTGTCCGGGGAAGAAGTGGCGCTTCGTGTTCGGCTTGGGAGCGGGATGGCTGGAGAATTTCTCGTCCGGGACCGAAGGATGGGTCGCGATCGGAAGCGTCCCGCGGATCAGCTGCTCGATCGCGCGCACGTCGGCGCCCTGATCCGGCGTGGCAAACGTGATCGCGCGCCCTTCCCGCCCCGCGCGGCCGGTGCGGCCGATGCGGTGGACGTAGTTCTCGCTGTCGTCGGGGAGGTCGTAGTTGATCACCAGCTCGATGCCTTTGACGTCGATGCCGCGCGCGGCGATGTCGGTCGCGACGAGCACGCGATAGCGGCCGGTCTTGAACCCTTCGAGCGCTTCGCGGCGCTGGGGGAGGGAGCGGTTGGCGTGGATCTCGTTGACGGTGTGGTTCATCTGACGGATCGCGATCGCGGTCTTTCGGGCGCCGGCCTTCGTGCGCGAGAAAATGAGCACGCTGCCGTGATACTGCTCGAGCAGTTTCGCCAGGAGCTGGCGCTTCGCCTCCTGCTTCACGATAAACAGCTCCTGCGCGATCTTCTCCGGGGCGGTTCCCTGACGGGCGATCTCGACGCGGATGGGGAGCTTCATGTAGACCGCGGCGAGCTTGAGGATGGACTCGGGCATCGTCGCGGAGAAAAAGAGCGTCTGGCGCTCTTTCGGCAGGCACTTGGCGATCTTCTGGATCGCCGGGGCGAAACCCATGTCGAGCATGCGGTCGGCTTCATCGAGGACGGCCATCTTCACGTCGTTCAGGCTCACGGTCCGGCGTTCGAGGTGGTCGAGGAGCCTGCCCGGAGTGGCGATGAGGATGCGCGTCGACGGTTTTCTCAGGCCGTGGATCTGCGCGTTCATGTTCATCCCGCCGATCAGGACGGCGGTGCGGATGTTGAGGGGGTCGCCGAGCCGGCGGAGCGTCTCGTCCACCTGGAGCGCGAGCTCACGGGTCGGGACGACGACGACCGCGTGGCCCGGGCCCTGGGCGAGCCGCTGGACCATGGGGATGCCGAAGGCGAGCGTCTTGCCCGTGCCCGTCTGAGCGATGCCCATGACGTCCTTGCCCTCCACGGCGATCGGGATGGCCTTGTACTGGATCGGCGTCGGGACGGTGAACTTCATCCGCTCCAGGATGTCGAGGATGCCCGGCGCGATGCCGAGGCCGAAAAAACTTCTTTGGGAAGCGGGTTCGAGAGGAGTCGTTTCTGGATTCATGGTAAATTCCTTTTCTGGGTTGTTTGAAAACGGTTAGTCCGACCAAAAATGAAAAGCCCCGGGGTTACCGGGGCTTTCGCCTCCTTGTGGGAGGACTTTTTATTGGTAGCGGGGGTTGGATTTGAACCAACGACCTTCGGGTTATGAGCCCGACGAGCTACCAGGCTGCTCTACCCCGCGAAGCTTGGTTGGTGGGAAAGTGGTATTATATGCCTATGGCGGCCCGACAGTCAATCAATCCTTTCAAGGGAATCGCCGGAAACGTCGTCACGCTGGGCTTCGTGAGCTTCTTCACGGACGTCTCGGGCGAGATGATTTTCCCGCTGCTGCCGCTTTTTCTCACGGCGACGCTCGGAGCCGGCGCGGCGTTCCTGGGCGTGATCGAAGGTTTCGCGGAATCCCTCTCGGCGTTCCTTCAACTGGGCGTCGGCATCCTCTCCGACCGCGTGAAGGACCGCAGCCGCTGGGTCCTGGGCGGGTACGCGCTCTCGTCGGTCTTCCGGCCGCTCGTGGCGTTCGCGACGGCGCCGTGGATGGTGCTGGCCGTCCGGCTCACGGACCGGACGGGGAAAGGGATCCGGACCGCGCCGCGCGACTCGCTGATCGCCGACTCCGTGGCCCCGGCCCACCGGGGCAAGGCGTTCGGTTTCCACCGCGGCATGGACCACGCGGGCGCGGTGGTGGGGCCCCTGATCGCGTCGCTCATCCTCGCTTTCTTCACCAAAGACCTGCGCAAGGTCTTCCTGCTGGCGGCCGTTCCCGCGGCCGTGGCGGTCGGGCTCATCCTCTGGCGCGTCCGTGAGCTCCCCGGGCGCGTCTCCGCGGCGGCGGCTCCGAGCGCGCGCCTGGCGCCGCCCTCCGGAAAATTGCGCGTGTATCTGGCGATCCTGTTCGTCTTCCTGCTCAGCAATTCTTCCGACGCGTTCCTGCTCCTGCGCCTGACCGATCTGGGGATTCCGGCCGCCGCCGTGCCGCTCCTCTGGACCGCGCTGCACGTGGTGAAGGCCTCGACGACGATGCCGCTGGGGACGCTCTCCGACCGGCTCGGCCGCCGGAAGGTGATCCTCGCCGGCTGGCTGATCTACGCGGCGATCTATGCGGCGTTCGGATGGGTGCATCATCCGGCGGCGATCGCGGCGCTCTTCGTCGCGTACGGACTCTATTACGGGTTCACCGAGGGCACCGAAGGCGCGCTGATGGCGGACCTGGCGCCGGGCGGGGAGCGGGGCAAGGCGTTCGGCTGGTACAATTTCGTGATCGGCACGGCCATCCTCCCGGCGAACCTCCTGTTCGGCCTGCTCTGGCAGAGAGGGGGCCCCAGGACCGCGTTCACGGTTTCCGCGATCCTCTCGCTGTCGGCCGCGGTCCTCCTTTTCCTCTTTATCCGGCGCATTCCTTCCGCCCGGACCGCCTCCGCGGATTAGGATTGAAAAAATAAGCCTCTTTCGCTATAGTATCGATTCCTTTTTAGCCATCCGAAACCGAAACGAGGATACGAGCATGACCCGCAGAATTCAGGCCGCCGCGCTTCTTTTTTCGAACCTGCTTCTTTTTACCGCCCCCTTGTACGCCGCGAGCCCGCTCGAGACGACGAGCCATCCCGGCGGGGCGCGCACGGCCTCGCAGCAGGAAGAGGCTTTCCTGAGAAACCTGCGCCTCATCCAGCAGAAGAACCAGCAGATGCTCCTCGAAGGGCAGCAGGACGCCGAGAAGGGCCGCAAGGCGTCGGCTCCGCAGCTTTTCACGCAGGACGCCCAGCTGCGTCCTCCGGCCTCGGCCGCCGACGTCGCGCTCGAGGCGGGCTACGTCGTGTCGAGCCAGTTCCTCAGCGCGGGTGATCCCGCCAACGGCGCGATCAACAACGTCTACGGCGCCCCGACCTGGATCGTTCCCCGCGAAAACGCGCTGGCGATCATCAACCTCATCCAGTCCGCCGAGATCACCCAGGACGCTTCCTATCTCGCGAAGGCCGAGCTGGCGGCCTCCTACCTCGTCCGCGTGCAGGACCAGACGGACGGCGGCTGGTACGACCAATACGACCACGCGACGCCCGTTTCCTTCTCCAAGTCGCCCACGCAGACGGCCGAGGTGATGATCGGTCTCGACAAGCTCGGCTACGACAGCTCGCGCTACGCGGCGATGAAGAAGGGCGCGCAGTTCCTGATGGCGTGCCAGGACCCCGCCAACAAGGGCGGCTTCGACGACGGCCTCCTCGGCGGCGGAAAAGATTCGAACGGCAATTTCATGAGCTGGCGCTGGGCTTCGGACAACTCGTTCGCGTACGTGGCGCTGAAGGCCGCGAAGATGTGGGCCGTGGTCTACGGCGACGCCGATTTCGCCTCGCAGGCGGAGAGCGCGGCCTCGCGCGTCCTGAACGGCATCAACACCTCTCTTTACAACGGCGATCCGGCCGACGACGACTACGGCGTCTGGAAGCGCGCGATCGACCGATTCGGCGCGGAGCAGGAGCCCTGGTTCCACGAGTGGATCAACTACGCCCCGCAGATGCTCGACCTGCCCGCCCTCGGCGTGGGGAACGCGCGCGTGGGCGAGTGGATCCACACGCAGCTTCAGAAATCGGACGGAGCGGTCGTTTGGGTGGAAGACTCCGACGCGAACCATTTCGACAGCCGCGAGGATCGGAAGTCTCCCGGCTTTTCGTTCCAGGCGGCGCTCGTCTGGTATGACCTGGGGCAGACCGCCTACGCGGACGCCGCGGTCAACTGGGCGAAGACGAGCGGCCTGTGGCAGACGACGCCGGATCAGAACGGCATCAAGGGCGGCTGGATCGACTGGACGGAGCCGAACGACCAGGCGCCGTTCTGGCAGCGCTTCATCGACACGTCGTTCTACGCCGTGACGGCTTTCAGCGGCGGATACGACTTCCGCGTCCGCGAGCGCTCGACCGACATCCTGCGCATGAAGCTCCAGGACAACGACGGCTGGCGGAACGATTTCAACCTGCTCTGGGGGACGCACATCGGCACGGACGGCAACGTCTCGACCGCGGACGACGCGGCGCTCGACGCGCTGACCCACGACCCGAACTACCGTTTCGAGACCTTCTACGACGCGCTGCCCAAGGCGGCGAACCTCCTGCGCGACCTTCGCGGCGTCTCGGGCCGCCTGGCGGATTTCAACCTTCTGTACGGCACGTCGCTGGCGGCGAGCGGGTCGCCGAACGCGGCCGATCGACTGAAGCTTTTCCAGGTCGTGCTGCAGCCGACCTACGTCCCGGCGACTTACCAGCAGGTGCTGACGAAGGCGGCGAGCCTCTACCGCTCGCTCCAGTCTTCGACCGCCGCACGGACCGACTTCAACCTGCTCTTCGGCGCGGCGCTCGTCAACACGGGCGCGCCGACCGCCGTCGATCTCGGGAAGCTCTTCGACACCGCCGGTTCGCCGACGTACGTGCAGTCCACGTTCCTGTCGGTGTTGACGAAGGCGGCTTCCCTCTACCGCAACCTCCAGTCCAACGCGGCCAACCGCGCGGACTTCAACCTGCTCTTCGGGACGACGGCCGCGGCGACAGGCTCGCCGGATGTCGTCACGCGCACCGCGCTTTTCGACACGACCGGTTCGCCGTCGTACGCCAACCAGTCCACGTTCCTGTCCGTGCTGACGAAGGCCGCCGCGCTTTACCGGAATTTGCAGGCGAGCGCGTCCAACCGCGCGGACTTCAACCTGCTCTTCGGGACGACGGTGCAGGCGACGGGATCTCCGAGCGTCGTTTCGCGCACCGCGCTCTTCGACACCGCCGGTTCGCCGAGCTACACCCAGGCGTCGTTTCTGACCGGACTCGCCAAGTCGGCGAGCCTCTACCGGGCGCTGCAGGCCAACAACGCCAAGCGGCTCTCGTTCAACACGCGCTACAAGGCGCAGCTGCCGGTTTCGGGGTCCCCGGTCGTCAAGGACCGCACGCTTCTCTTCAACATCACGGGCGACCCGAACTACAACCAGACGAAGTTTTTGAACTCGCTCTAAAACCTCGTCCGGCGCCTCCAGAAAAGCCGCCAGTCCGAAATGCTGGCGGCTTTTTCGTTTTTGTGGCCTAATAGAAGGAAGTCAGATGAGAAATTTCCGTCATTCCCGTCCCCCTAAAAAAGGGCCCCAGCAGTCCAACCGTCCTCCGGCGCAGCGCGACGATCGAAATTCGCGCCACTCGGCGGGCGGCCGCGTGCCCGATCCCGGCGAAAGCCTTTTCCTGAGCGGCACGGCGATGAACCCTTCGCCGCGCATCCGGCTCGAAGACGGCTCGAGCGAGCTGACGATGCGCGCGATGGACCTCCTGTGCCCGATCGGCATGGGCCAGCGCGGGCTCATCGTCGCCCCTCCGGGCTCCGGGAAGACCACCTTTCTCAAGCACATCTGCCAGTCGGTGGCCAAGTCCCAGCCCGGCATCAAGCTCTACGTTCTCCTCGTCGACGAGCGGCCGGAAGAGGTCACGGATTTCCGCCGCAGCGTCCCCGGCGAGGTCCGCTGGTCCTCGTCGGACGAGACCTACGAGCACCACATCCGCACGGCCGACGAGCTCCTGCGCCAGGCGATGCGCGAGGCGGGCGAGGGGAAGAACGTGATGATCGTCATCGACTCGCTCACCCGGCTTTCCCGCGTGCACAACGCCGAGCGCGTCTCGAGCGGGCGGACCCTCTCGGGCGGCGTCGACGCTCGGGCGATGGAAGTGCCGCGGCGCATCTTCGGCATGGCCCGAAAGATCGAGCACGGCGGCTCGCTCACGATCCTGGCGACGATCCTCGTCGACACCGGCAGCCGTATGGACCAGGTCATCTTCGAGGAGTTCAAGGGCACCGGCAACATGGAGGTCTACCTCTCGCGCGAGATCGCCAACCGCCGCATCTACCCGGCGATCGACATCTCGAAGAGCGCGACGCGGCGCGAGGAGCTCCTGATCGAGCCGGTCGAGCTCGAGAAGATCCGCAAGATCCGGCGCGCGATCGCGGGGCTGGGGCCGGCCGAGGCGATCCAGACGCTGCTCGAGCAGATGAAAAAGTTTCCCACCAACCGCGACCTGCTCGCGGCGTTGAGATAAACCAACAGGAGGAATCATGGCGGACCCGATCGTCGTTTTGGAGACCAACCAGGGGAACATCGAGCTCGAGCTCATGCCGGCCGTCGCGCCGAAGGCCGTGGAGAACTTCACGAAGCTCGCCGAGAAGGGCTACTACAACGGCATCATTTTTCACCGTGTGATCAAGGAGTTCATGATCCAGGGCGGCGACCCCACCGGCACCGGCACCGGCGGCCAGTCGATCTGGGGCAAGGAATTCGAGGACGAGATCAACATCGACGTGAAGTTCAACAAACCCGGCATTCTCGCGATGGCCAACGCCGGCCGGAACACCAACGGCAGCCAGTTCTTCATCACGACGGCCAAGACGCCGTGGCTCCACCAGAAGCACACGATTTTCGGGAAGGTCGTCTCGGGCTACGACGTCGTCCAGAAGATCGAGGGGGCGCCCGCGGACGGGAACGACAAGCCGCTCGCCGAACAGAAGATCCTGAAAGCCTACGTCAAGAAGGCCTGAAGAGGGAGTCGCCCTGAGGAAGATCACGCTCTACATCGCGACCAGCCTCGACGGCCACATCGCGCGCGAGAACGGCTCGATCGACTGGTTGACGCCGTTCGAGAACCAGGGGGAGGACTACGGGTACTCCGAGTTCTTCGGCACGATCGACACGGTGATCATGGGCCGCGCGACCTACGACCAGGTGCGCACCTTCGGCGAATTTCCGTACAAGGGGAAGGCCTGCTACGTGCTTTCCCGCGCGTCCCAGGGCCGCGACGAGAACGTCACGTTCATCGGCGGCGACGTGTTTTCCTGGGTGAAGGCGCTCAAGGCGCAGCCGGGGGCCGGGATCTGGCTGGTCGGCGGAGCGCAGGCGGCGGCGTCCTTCTTTCAGGAGCGCCTCATCGACGAATACATCCTCTCCACCGTGCCCGTCGTCCTGGGTGCCGGCATCCCGCTTTTCAAAAAGGGCCTTCCGCAGATGCGGCTGGCGCTGAAAGAAGTCCGCAGCTATCCGTCGGGCCTCGTCCAGTGCCATTACACGGACACCCATCAGCGCGCGGACGCCGCATGAGGACCCCGTTTTTGACCGCGATATTTCTGGCTGTCTGCCTGCCTGCGGCGCTCGCCGAAACCTCCCAGCTCAAAGCCCGGAAAATGGACCTCGACCAGGACGGCGTGAAAGAGGCGACCGTCTTTTACCTGAACGGGCTGGCCGTGCGGGCCGACATCGACCGCAACCAGGACGGCAGGGTCGACGGGCACCTCCACTACCGCAAAGGATTCCGCGACAGCGCCGAGATCGACGCGGATTACGACGGCATCTTCGAGACGGTCATCGACTACTATTTCACCGGCGTGCCCGCCGCGATCAAGATCGACCGCAACGGGGACGGCAATCCCGACTCAGCCCGCTATTTCAAGAACGGTTTTTTGTACAAAAGGGAATGGGATCGCAATGCCGACGGCCAGCCGGACTACCGCGTTCTTTATCAGCTGGGACCGGACCTCCGCCCCGAAGACAACGGCGGCTACCAGCGCCTCGTCAAACAATACGACCAGGATTACGACGGCGTCTTCGACAAACACATCGAAACTCGCCGCCGGATCCACCTCAAAAAAGCGGATTTGGCGGCCGGATCAGTGGCCAGTTCCTGACGTTTTTCCCCCCTCCTAAAATAAGCATTAATAAGTAAAGCTAATTAACTTTAAACAAGATTTGTCATAAGTTATTTGTTTTGAGATACTTATTTTCCTGTTTCCGCTTTGAATTTCCAGCCGCCATACTGTAGACTTTCCTTATCGTAGCAGGTCGTGGGATCGGCTACTCCTTGCTTTCAATGAGGTTGTGTAGTTCCGGAGTTCTTTTTTTATAACTTAATATAGGGTTATAAAAACGAGCTCAAGAAGAAACACAGACGCGAGAGGTCCTTTGGAAACGAATCTGGAAACGACTTCGGATCCGAAAAAATTCAAACCGCGCTTCAGCCCGGCGTTTCGCGCGCTGTCGCTGACGCTCATCGTCTGTTTCCTCGGCCAGGATTTCGCCAGCGCGCAGGGCGGCACGCCGATCTGGCAGAACGTGCGCGGCGCGCGCGAGGCGCAGGAAGCCAAACCCGCCGGCGGATTTTCCATTCCCTCCGACGCCGGCCTCGTGCGCCGCTCGGCGCTTCGCCCCGGTCGTGACCAGCGCGTCATCAATATCCAGGACGCCCACCAAAAACTCGGCGCCCAGGAGTCGATCGCGCGCATCCTCGAAAATCTCGTCAAAAATTACGATCTGAAGATGATCGCCGTGGAGGGCGGCACGGGCCGCATCGACACGTCGCTCGTCGGCGCCTTCCCGGTGGAGAAGGCCCGCCGGCAGGTTGGCGCGTACCTGATGCGCGAAGGCAGGCTGTCGGCCAGCGAATTCTATTCGATCCTCTCCGAGCGTCCCGTCTCGGTGTACGGAGTCGAGGACCCGAAGCTGTACGAGGAAAACGTCGAGACTTTCCGCCGGATCGTCGACCGCAAGGTCGAGGTGCGCCGCCAGCTCAAGGCCCTCTCGACCGTCATCCGGGATCTCGAGACGCGTCTGTACCCCGCGCCGCTGCGCGAGCTGACGGCCCGCAAGTTCCTGAACCGGGCGGGGGACATCAAATTCACCGAGTACTGGAAGGCCTACAGCGCCGCCGCGGCCGAGCGGGGCGTCGATTACCGCAAGTACCCCAACCTGTCCAAGCTGGCGACGACGATCGAGATCGAAGGGGAGATCGATTTCAAGTCCGCCGAGAGCGAGCGCGCCGCGCTCCTGGACGAGCTGGGCAAAAAGCTCAAGAAGGAAGACCTCCAGGCGCTGCTCCTTCAGGCCCTCCAGTTCAAGCAGAACAAGTCGACCCCCGGCGAGTTCCACTATTTTCTCAGCCACGTTTCCGAGCGGGCCGGCATCGACCCCGCGCAGTACCCGAATCTCATCCGTTATTCGCAGTACGCGGTCCTGTACGAGAGCGTCGACCTGGTTCAGATCTTCGACGAGGTCGAGTCGTTCGAGGACGAGCTCAAGGCCTCGTTTTTCGACAACGACGACGAACGGGCGCTCGACCGGCTGTCTCGCGCGGTCGCGATCCTGTCGCAGATGCTGGATACGACGCTCGCTTCCAAGGATTACGATTATTTCCTGAAAAACCGCGAGGCCTGCGAGGCCGCCGCGATCGAACGCGAAGTCCGGCGCCTCGCCGAACGCAGCGGCGTCCCCGTCGAGGGGAGGGTCGATTTCGCGGCTCTCGCGGCGGCGCTTCCCGACTCGCGCAAGTTCTACGAGCTGGCCGACCGCCGCAACCACACGCTCTTCCAGAACACGATCGAGCGCATGAAGAAGGAGGACGCGCACGTCGCCGCGCTCGTCACGGGCGGTTTTCACACCGACGGGATCTCGCGGCTCATGGAAGAGGGGAAGTTGTCCTACCTCGTCGTCATGCCGAAGTTCGACGACAAGTCTCCGGACCGCCCGTACATCGCGATCCTGACCAAGAAGCCGTTCGAATTCGAGCAGCAGTTCAAGGATTCGGATTTTTATCTGGCGCCGCCCCAGCTTTTCGAGACGATGACGCGCGAGGAGCAGATCGAAAAGGTCGCGCTCCTGCTCCGCGCGCACCGCGCGCTGGACGCCGCGGGCGAGCTCCCGGCCGACCTCCGCGACCGCAAGGCGCTCGGGGAACGGTACGCCTCCATCTACGCGGCGCGCTGGGAAGCGCTCACGGAAGAGGAGCGCGCCGGCCGCCTTAATCCGTCCGAGATCGTGCCGCTGGTCGTTTCGGCGCGCATTCAGCCGGTCGGCGATTCCGTGCAGGTCAGCTTCGACGGCGAGGGCCTTTCCTTCTCGATGAAGAAGTCGGGGGACGGCCGCGACGTCCAGGGCCCGGTGGTCATGACCCGGGGGGCGCGCCTGGCGGAATCCGCTCCGCGCGCCGAGGTCGTCGAGACGCCCGCCGGAAACGCGCTGGACGCTCAGCGCTTCGCGGTCATCCTGGAGCGCTCGACCGCGGACAGCCGGTCCTTCTTTTCTTCCTCGAAAAAAATCGACGCCGACGCGGTGAAGGCCAGGATGCTGGCCGCCGCCGAGCGCTGGGCGCGCGCGGGCGGCAGCCAGTTGTCCGCGGACCAGCTCCGGCAAATCGAAGCGGCCTCGGCTCTCGTCGCCGCCGGCACGGCGCCCAAGGCCCCGGCCGTCACCGCGCAGCAGGCGCCGGTCGAAGCGCCGGCCGCCGTCCGCCCCGCCGCCGGAGTCCCGGCGCCGCCGCCGGTCTCCGTTCCGTTCGCGTTTCAGTCCCCGCTGAGATCCCGGCCGCGCGCGGTCCCGACGGGGGCCCGGCTGGCTTTCAGCGAAGACGGCTTCATCGAGCTCGAAAAACGGTACCTTCCCTCCGGAATCTTCCAGACGGTCGACCCGACGCCGGCCCTCTACGGCTCGATGGATCCCGGGCAGGACAACAACACCCCCGGGATCGTGATCGAGCTCAGCGCCGCCGAGATGGCGAAGCTGCGTCCCGGCGGAAACGCGGCGGCGTTGAGTGACAGCGCGGCCGCGTCGCTTTTGAGCGATCCGTTCAATTTCCCGGTTTCCCCGTCCGCCCGCGCGGCCGCCGCGCTCATCGACTTTCCCGGAGAGCCGCTGGCGCCGGGCACCTCCAGCCAGCTCAACGACTTTTTTGCCGGCTACAACCAGGAGCAGGACGTCATGCTGGGAGGGATCTACGTCGGAAAGCTGGGCGGCACGGACGTCAGCGATCCTTCGCCGTTCAGCCAGGCGCTCGAGCCGATCAGCCCGTCTCCGATGGCGCTGGCGTCCTTCGGGCCCACGCTCGTGCCCCAGGCGCCCGCCGAGCCGCAGGGCTTCTCGCAGGCGGACGTGGTCGCGGTCTCCGACACGCTTCTGGCCGACGCGAACTTCAGGCAGCTCTGGCAGATCCCGGAGACACGAGACGCGGCCACCGAAGGCGCCGTGAGGGATTTTCTCGGCAATCTTTCGGCCGAGATCCTGAGGGATTCGCGCTTCGAGAATCTCGGGCCCAATCACGACATCGACCTCACGGCTCAGGAGCGGGCCCGGTTCATGCTGGACAACGTGTTCACGCCGCAGCTGAGGATCCTCAACGAGGCGGGGAACGACCTCGAGACGATCCAGGGCCTTCCCGAGGGTTCGCTGCGGCAGGCCTTCCGCTACGACGTCTCGGTCCGCAATCCCAACGGCAGCCTGACCCCGCTGGGCGAGCGGCAGGCGATCGTCGTGGAGGCCTCGCAGTCCTACGCGCTCAGCGTCGACTTCGTCCAGGACGGCGCGGCCCCCGGCACTCCGGCGGTCCGCATCGATTACCGCACCCAGGGCAACCGCATCAACATCGACACCGGCGAGGTCTTCCAGTACACGATCGCGCCGGCTTACAACAACGTGGATTTCGTCATCGGCGACCTGCACCTCCAGCGCCAGCTTTACGAGGATCCCCGTTTCCCCAGCCTGCTCGAACTGTACGGTCTGCAGCGCTCGGACACGCAGGTCGTTTCGCAGGTCCTCGGCGACCTCACCTCCCAGATCCTGACGCCGTACCGGACCGAGGGCGTGCGATTCGAAAACTACACGCTCGGGCAGCCCGATTCGGGGCTGATGCAGGCGTATCCCTTGACGCTCACGAACGCCTCGGACGTGTACGACACGATCGAGCGGCAGCTGACGTTCGTCAACACCCCCCGCGCCTATGACCTCATGCGCGAGGTCTACGGACTCCGAAACGGCGCCGGCGACCTCCAGGGATTCCGCGGCGCGGACCAGCTGGACGTCCGCGGACAGTTCGCCGCGCAGTTCGTCCGCCAGGCGGTGGCCGAAGACTCGGTGGAGTTCTGGCTGGCGGTCGCGGATTTCCGCGACGCCCTGATCCGTCCCGAGAACGCGCAGGCGGCGGGAATTTATAAGGAAGTCTTCGGGGTCGACGTGTTCAATCTGGACGCCAACGCGGCCAAAGTGCTCGGCGACCCGGCATTCGGAATCCTCTACCGCGGGCCGAACCAGCTTCGCGACCTGCCGCAGGCGATCGCGTTCGCCACGGCGGTCGACAACCTGCGCGACGCCGTCTCGGCCAACGGCCAGGCCGCCGGCATCTACCGCGAAGTCTTCGGCATCGATTTCCAGCAGCCGCTCACGGTCGACGCGATCAACAAGCTCGGCGATCCGGACCTCGGCCTCCTTTATAGAGGCCCCAACCAGCTGCGCGACGCCCAGCAGGCCGTCGAATTCGCCGTCGCGGTCGACAACCTGCGCGACGCCGTGGCCGCCAACGACCAGGCCGCCGGCATCTACCGCGAAGTCTTCGGCATCGATTTCCAGCAGCCGCTGACGATCGACGCGATCAACAAGCTCGGCGACCCGAACCTCGGCCTCCTGTACCGCGGCCCCAACGAGCTGCGGAACACCCAGCAGGCCGTCGAATTCGCCGTCGCGGTCGACAACCTCCGCGACGCCGCCTTCACGAACGGGCGGGCGGCGCAGATTTACGTCGAGGTCTTCGGGATCGACTTCCGGCGCCCGCTGACCATCGACGCGATCAACAAGCTCGGCGACCCGGCGCTCGGTCTTCTGTACCGGGGACCCAACCAGCTCCGCAATCCGGCCGAGGCCGTCGCGTTCGCCGCCGCGGTGGACGAGTTCCGCGAGGTGATCCGGGCCGACGCGCAGGCGTCCGGAATCTACAGGGAAGTTTTCGGGATCGATTTCGAACGTCCCCTGACCGCGGAGGCGATCACCAAGCTCGGCGACCCGGCGTTCGGCATCCTGTTCCGGGGGCCGAACCAGCTGAGGAGTCCGCAGGAGGCCAGGGACTTCGCCGACGCCGTGGACAACTTCCGCGACGCGATCCTGCGGCCCGAGAACGCGCAGGCGCTCGAGCTGTTCCAGGAGGTGTACCAGGTCAATCTCCGCGACGGCATCGACTTCGCCGAGCTGGCCGTGTTCTCCGGCGACAAGGGGATCCTTTACGACGAGGCCGGGGCGCTGCGCAGCGTCGCCGACACGATGATTTTTTACAACAACGTCGAGGCGCTCCGCGACCGCATCGAGCAGTCGGCCGACCGCGGCGCGGTCGAGGACATCTTCGCGCGGGCGTACGGCGTGGATTTCCGCAACGGCGTCGATTCCGGCGAGCTCGCGATCCTGGGTTCGAAGACCAGGGGGATCCTCTTCAACGACGACGGCATGCTCCGTTCGGTCGAGAAGATGGTCCAGGTGCTCGAGATGGTTTCCCATTTCAACGCGCGTTACGAAGCGCTGCGCACGAGCGATCCGGCGGCCTTCGGGAAGGTCAACGAGATCCTCGAGATCCTGGGTGTGGACACTTCCCGCGGCCTGATCACCGCCGCCAACATCAAGACGCTCGCCGACGAGGGGGTGCTTTTCAAAGTCGGGTCGAACAACGAGCTCATCGAGCGCGACCACGGCGTGACGCTCAAGTTCTATGAGTTCGCGATCGATCTGCGCAACGGCCTGCAGGAGCTCAACAAGACCAACCCGGACCTCGCCCGGAAGATCGACGACCTTTTCGACAAGCTGTACGGCTTCCGCCTGCTCGACGGCATCCAGAAAATCGAGGTCCCCCGGATCGCGAACGCTCTCTTCAAGGAAGACGGCACGCTGCGCGATCCCAAGGAGGTTCTCGCTTTCTTTAAGAAGCTGATCGAAAGCAAGGCGGCCGCGGCTCTCGGCGGCCTCGGCGGCGCCAGTTTCGGCGGCGGTGGCGGCGGTGGCGGCGGTGGTGGCGGTGGTGGCGGCGGCGGAGGCGGCGGTGGCGGCGGTGGTGGTGGCGGCGGGGCGGGAGCGGAAGCTTCCAAGGGCAGCTCCATCCAGCCTGCCGATTTCATCGATTACGAATTCAGCCCGCCGGTCATGCCTGACCTGCAGGGAGAGGCCAATGCGCAGGCGATGCAGCAGTATCTCGAGGAGCTCCAGCGCCAGGAGCGCGAAATCGCCGATCAGGCGGACCGCGCGGTCGATCTCGCCGAACGCGCCATCAACGCGCTGAACTCCGCGCTCGACTGGCTGAAGGACTTTTTGACCCCCGCGGTGCCGGTCGTTCCGGTCGCCCCGGAAGCCGGGGAGGTCGTCGCCCCCGCGCCGGTCATCATCGCGGACGCGGAGCCCAACTCGACGCCTTATCAAAAATATCTCCTGGCCGCGCTGGCCGCGCTGGCCGTTCTCATGGCCGCCCGTCAGGCGCTCAAGACCCGCCAGGCCAAGCGCGAACTGGATGAAAAGGAAGCCGAGCTCCTGCGACGCATCGAAGCGGCTTTGAACGGCGAGCGGGTGGAACCGATCCTGCCGGAGACGCCCGCGGTCGCGCCCCAGCCGGTGACGGCGCCGGTGCTGGCGCCGCAGCCCGTGGTGCCGCCGGCGGTCGCGGAGACCCTTCCCACGGGCGGGCGTCCGGCGGTCACGCCGGCCGCAAACGAGCCCGAGCTCAGCCGCACGCTGGTC
>DATJEK010000186.1:0-24980 GCA_035496715.1 Candidatus Eiseniibacteriota bacterium
CGAAGAGTTCCTGGGTGACGAGACAGACGGCGCCGTAGGCGACCGCGTCCTCGCCGAGTCGGGAAAGGATGATCTTGACGATGCCCGAAGCCTCTTCCATGACGAGCTGCTTCACGGCGCGGCGGACGACGTTGAGCACGAGCTCCCCGCCCTTTTCCACGCCGCCGCCCAAAACGACGACCTCGGGGTTGAAAAAATTGGTGAGATACGCGACCTTGAGGCCCAGACGGGTGGCCGCCTCTTCGACGACGTTCACGGCGACCGGGTCGCCTTTCTTCGCCGCGTCGAAGATCGAGGCGAGATCCAGCTTCTCGGCGTCCTTGAGGTCCAGGTGCTTGGACTTGCCGCCTTCTTTTTTGAGGGCGTCCTTCACGCGCCGGACGATGCCCAGGTCCAGGCCTTCCGAGCGCAGGAAATCCGTCTTGTCGACCCACGGCTCCAGCGTGAGACCCTCGGTGTTGTCGAGGTTCAGCTGGATCTCGCCGGCCGACCAGCTGGAGCCCCAGAAAAGGTCGTTGTTGGCGATGATGCCGCTGCCGACGTCGGAATAGAAATAAAGGACGTTTTCGTCGTCGATGCGAAGGGAGAGCTTTTTTTCCGCCAGCGCCGCCAGGGAGGCGTCGTTGCCGACCGAGACCGGCACCCGGAATTCCTTTTCCAGAATCCCCTTGGCCGTCGAGAAACTGCCGACCGTTTTGCCGCGCATCGTGTCCGTGTCCCGGATGGTCCCGGCGGAGCGGTCGATGACTCCGGAAATGCCCAGGCCGATCCCCTTGATCTTGTCGGGAGAAACCTTGGACTCCTCGATGACGCGCCGCACCAGCTTCACGGCCTCGGCGATCACGACTTCCATGTGGCCTTCGGGCCTGCGGATCTTAACCTTGTGGATGATCGACGGGGACAGGTTCGAGAGGATGGCCAGCACGTGCGTGGGGCCGATTTCCACGCCGACCAGGTTGCCCCAGTCCGCGTTCAGCTCGACCAGCTCCGGCCGCCGGCCGCCGCTGGAGATGTCCAGGCCCTTTTCGACGACGAGCTTCTGGTCGATGTAATGTTCGACGTAATTGGAGACGGTGACGATGTTGAACTGGGTGATGCGGGAGATGTCGGTCTTGGCGATGGGCCCGTTGCGGCGGATCACATCGAGAAGGATGATGTTCTTGCGTTCGCGATCGGTGAGATAATCGTTCTTGTAAAGCGAGCGATATGCCATTCGGGCCTTTCAGTCAGAACGTGCGCTATGGTCGGAAGTTATGCCCTGAAATTATAACCCAATGGCTTCCGAGTTGGAAATAAAAAATTTTTACGAACCATTTATAAAGACCGGCGAGGGACATTCGTTAAAGCTTTAAAAATGAAGTTTGGAAAAACCCCCTGCCGAACGAATCGGCAGGGGGCCCTTCCCGAACGGGCGAACCCGTTTAGAACTTAAACAGCATGTCCGCGTAGGACGGCACCGGCCACTGGCAGGACGGAAGCAGCGTTTCCAGCGTGTCGATGTCCGCGCGGAGGTCCTGCATCGCGGGAACCACCTTGTCGCGGTACGCCGTCGCGCGGGCCTTGGCTTCGTGAGTCGCCTGGGCCTTTTTCAGGGCGGCCTCGAGGTCCGCCAGTTTGTTGCTGGCGGTGTCGAGGAGCACCGAGATGCGGGTCAGGAGGTCCTTCTGGACGCTGACCGGCGCGGACGCGGCCTTGAGCGACGAGATCACCGAGGCCAGCTCGCCGGTGTAACGGACCACCGCCGGGATGTACTGGTTCTTCGTCATCGCCACCGAGGCCTGCGCTTCGATGTTGATGTCCTTCGCGTACTTCTCGAGGTAGATCTCGTAGCGCGAGTGGAGCTCCTTGCCGGTGAGGACGCCGTACTTCTCGAAGAGCTTCTCGGCTTCGGGAGTGGCCATCGCGGCCAGGGCGTCGACGCAGCTGCGGATGTTGGGGATGCCGCGCTTCTTGGCTTCCTTCACCCACTCGTCGGTGTAGTTGTTGCCGTTGAAGATCACGCGGCCGTGCTTCTGGACCGCTTCCTTCACGATCGCGGCGGCTTCCTTTTCCTTGTCCTTGGCCTTCTCGAGGCGCGAGGCGATCTGGTCGAGAGCCTCGGCGACGACGGTGTTGAGGACGGTGTTGGGGCCCGCGATCGACATGGAGGACGGAACCATGCGGAACTCGAACTTGTTCCCGGTGAACGCGAACGGCGAGGTGCGGTTGCGGTCCGTGTTGTCCTTCGGGAGCTTCGGCAGCGAATCGACGCCGATCTCGAGGTAGTGCTGGCCCTTCGAGGAAGCGGCCTTGCCCTTGCCGAGCGCTTCGAGGATGTCCGTGAGCTCTTCGCCCATGAAGATCGAGATGATCGCCGGAGGAGCCTCATTGGCGCCCAGGCGCAGGTCGTTGCCCGTGTTGGCGGCGCCGGCGCGGAGCTTGTCGGCGTGCTTGTCGACGGCGATGATCACCGCGGCGAGGAACACGAGGAACTGCTCGTTGTCGTGCGGCGACTTGCCCGGCTCGAGCAGGTTCGCGCCGTCGTCGGTGGCCAGCGACCAGTTGTTGTGCTTGCCCGACCCGTTCACGCCCTGGAACGGCTTCTCGTGCAGGAGGCAGACGAGGTCGTGGCGGAGCGCGACGCGCTGCATCGTCTCCATGACGAGCTGGTTGTGGTCCGTGGCGATGTTGGTCGTCGAGAAGATCGGCGCCATCTCATACTGAGCGGGAGCCACTTCGTTGTGCTTGGTCTTCGCGAGGACGCCCATCTTCCAGAGCTCGGTGTCCAGGTCCTTCATGAAGGCCGAGATCCGGTCCTTGATCGCGCCGAAGTACTGGTCTTCGAGCTCCTGGCCCTTGGGGGCGGGAGCGCCGAAGAGCGTGCGGCCGGCGGTCACCAGGTCGAGGCGGGCATCGTAGTATTTCTTGTCGATCAGGAAGTACTCCTGCTCGGGTCCGACGGTCGAGGTGACGCGGCGCGCGGTCTTGTTGCCGAGAGCGCGCAGCACGCGGATGGCCTGCTTGGAAACGGCCTCCATCGAGCGCAGGAGCGGGGTCTTCTTGTCGAGAGCCTCTCCGGTATAGGAGCAGAACGCGGTCGGGATCGTGAGGGTCACGTTTCCGGCGGCGTCCTCTTTGAGGAACGCGGGCGACGTGCAGTCCCACGCGGTGTAGCCGCGCGCTTCGAAGGTCGCGCGCAGGCCGCCCGAGGGGAAGCTCGACGCGTCGGGTTCGCCCTGGATCAGCTGCTTGCCGGAGAACTCCATCACGACGCCGCCGTCGGAAGTCGGCGAGATGAACGAGTCGTGCTTCTCGGCGGTGCGGCCGGTGAGGGGCTGGAACCAGTGGGTGTAGTGGGTGGCTCCCTTTTCGATCGCCCAGTCCTTCATCGCGTTGGCGACGACGTTGGCGACCTCGAGCGTCAGCGGCGCGCCGCGCTCGATCGTTTCGCGCAGGGCGCGGTACGTGTCCTTCGGCAGCCGCTCTTTCATCGTGCGGTCGCTGAACACATTGGAACCGAAAATTTTCGTGAGGTTGAACGATCCGGACGACCCGTGTTTCATGGTCCTGTCTCCGTTTGATCCGACGAGTTTCGCAAACTCTTGTGTGGCTGCCATGATTCTATTTGACTCCCTGTTCGGTTGTTCGGTGAATGAAAACCGGTCCGCTTCCAGACCTCATAAGTTACTGCATTCTCCCTCGGAGCGTCAACCACTAAAATGAGCGGAAAACGCCTTCGAGGCGATGCTGAACTATAGCCGCCGGAAATAACGGGAAATTGTCAGAATTGTTAAGAACATGTTACGGGGCAACCTCTTCCCCGGCGTCGGGTTAAGGCTGGTACGAGGTGAGGGCGCGGTACAGTTCGCCGTGAGTGCGCGTGACGGGAAAGCGCAGGCGGAGCTTCAGAATCTTGTCGGGCGGGCGGAAAAGAACTCCCCGGTCGGCCGCCTTCAGCATGGTCAGATCGTTGAAAGAGTCGCCGGCGGCAACGGTGCGGAAACCGATCGATCGCAGGCCGCGGACCGCCTTCTCCTTGCCGTTTGGCTGGCGAAGGCGGTAGCCGGAAATGAAGCCCGCGCGATCGGTCTCGAGGAAATTGCAGAACAGCGTGGGCCACGCGAGCTTCTTCATCAGCGGACCGGCGAATTCATAGAACGTGTCGGAGAGGATGAGGACCTGACGGACGGACCGGAGCCGGTCGAGGAAGGAAACCGCGCCCGGCAGCGGCCTCATCGTCGCGATGACCCGCTGGATGTCGGCCAGACGGATGCCTTTTTCGCGCAGGATCTTGATCCTGCGGCGCATCAGGACGTCATAATCCGGGATATCGCGTGTCGTCAGCCTGAGCTCGCGGACGCGCGTGCGGTCCGCGACGTTGATCCAGATCTCGGGGACGAGGACGCCCTCGAGATCCAGACAGCAAACCGGGTTCAACGCTGTTTCTTATAAAGCTTGTCGTACGTCTGCTTCATGTGCTCGTAGCGGTTCGAATCGTACTCGGCGAGCTGCCGGTCGATTTCGCGCTTGTCGACGCCCTTCTGGTTGAGGACGTAACCGAGCTGTTCGCGGTCGGCCTGCACGAGTCGGTTGAGCTGCGACGTGCGGTCGCGCACGAGGTCGCCCGGAAGCTTCGGATCGTATTCGGCGACGCTGAAGCCTTTCACGGCCGGCGCGGCGGGCGCCGGAGCAGCGGGCTGCGAATAAGAAGCGGCCGGCGCCGACGACGTCGACGCGGTCGAGGATGAAGCGGCCGGGGTATACGACGGATAGTCGTAAGTCGCGGCGGACCGGGACGATGAGGATGACGAGGATTCGCTCTTGTAGGGATCCGCCTTCTTGTCTTTTTTACCGAAAAAACCGGCATGGGCGTCCGACTGAGCGGCGATGACCGTCATGAGACAGGCAAATACGACGAGCGCACTTCTGTTTTTCATTCTGATCTCCTCTTAGTCAATAAATTAACAATTGCAAGCAAGAATTAACATATTATGGCATTTCTGCCACGGCGTTGCAACACAAAATTATTCGGACGTCCAGGCGCGGCGGATCGAGTCGTAGATCTTGCGGGGTTCCCGGAGGTAGGGGCTGTGCTTCCCGCTCCCCTGCCCGAAAATGCCGAGCCATTCCTCGTTCATGTTGCCGTCGGGGAAGGGACCGATGAAATCGCTTTCCGTGTTGTGGTCGTTCGGGTCGCCCCAGGCGTCTCCCCGGCCCGATTTCCACCACTCGTCCATCCATTCGAAGAAAATTCCGCCGATCGCGTTTCCTTCGCCGGGGGCCCCGGCCGCGTTCAGCCGGATGTCCCGCCAATTCTGTTCGAAATAGCCGGCCTGGCCGTCCTCGTCGAGACCCTTGCCCTGAGACCAGACGTCGCAGCCCATTTCAGTGATCATCACCGCGCGGTCGCAGCGCACGCGAGCCTGATGCCACACGCTGCCCATGGAGTACGCGCCCGAGTACACGTTGGCGCCGTAGATGTCGACTTCGGGCGCGAACTGGGCGATCTCTTTCATCCCCTGGTAGTTCAGATTGCAGACGGCGACCGGGTGGTCGGGGTCCAGCTCGTGCACCATCGCGGCGGCGTCGTTGAGGAACCTCGCGTAGGCCTCCGGAAACTCGTAGGCGTTGGTGTGCGTGTGCGGGTGTTGGTTTTCGTTGCCCAAAAGCCACATCAGGACGTAGGGCTCGTCCTTGTGGTCGAGCACCATGTCCTTCAGCACCTTGAGCATGCGCTGGCGCTGGTCGGGATCCGTGTAATCGGTCCCGGCCTCCCAGTTCGCCTGGGATCCGAGCGTGTAGGCCCCGAGGAAATCCCCCATGATGAAATAGACGCCGTCATCGTTCGCGAGCTGACGCATGAGGGGCTTGTCGTATTCCGAAGGGTCGTAATTGCCGAAGGCGTCCACGCCGTGGTAATGACGGATCGCGTTGGCGCCCATCCGCCGCAGGAGCTCGGCGTCTCCGACGACGGGCTCGTCCCTGTCCCGCTCGCCGTTCCGGTTGCGGTCCACCCAGGAATCCATCATGCCGTCGTTTTTGGAGTTTTTGTCGTCGTCGAGCTTCATCCAGGGGCGCAGGTTCAGCGCGTGAGCCGATTCGCCGACCGTGGAGCAGGTGTACGTGACGCCGCGAATGAAGAAGGGTTTCCCGTCCTTCAGGAGCTCCCAGTGCTTCCCGTTGTACTGGACGAGCCGGACGCGCCCCTTCCCCCTCTCGGCCGTCACCTTGAAATCGGCGCGCGGCGTCGCGGCGGGGCCCGGCCGCACGAACCGTCCCGGACGCACGGAAACCGTGTCGAGCTCCGGCTTGCCTTCCTTCGAGCGCTCGATGTCCGCGAACGCGTCTTCGAGCTGGACGCCCAGTTCCGGATGCTGGGCGCAGACGGTCCGCGCACGGGCGATCGCCTCGGGGGCGACGTGCCAGTAAAAGCTCCCGTCGGCCGACCAGATCACGGTGCGGGGAAAATGGACGACGAGCGCGTGATAGGCCTTGATCGCCTGCGCGAAATTTCCCGCGCGGCGCAGCGACTCAGCGACGTGGTAGAGCTTCACGCCCTCGTCGTGCCGGTCGGTCAGGCACCAGGCGTAGAAGTCCTGCTGGGGGTCTCCGCTCAGGAAGTCCCAGGCGTTGATCTTCCCGCGCACCTTGGCGAACGACTCGAACTGCGGGTCCGACAGGTGGGAGCGGTTCGGGTAGATCCCCTCCCCGACCGCTTCGGCCAGACCTTTCTCGTCGGTGACGCGGTAGGCGTAACCGGGCGTGCCGACCCCCTCGAAAGTACCGAATTTTTCATAGTCGACGGGGGCGTCGGAACCGGGGAACGCGAGCTGAAACGTGGATTCGCAGCGGGCGGGCGCGGCCGCGAGGAAGGAAAAAAGCGCCGCGAAAAGGAGTGCCTTACGCCGCATGAGACGGCGGCCGCTCGACCTTCGAGAAAAGGAGATACGCGCACGGGACGACCACGAGCGTCAGGATCGTGGACACGAGCACGCCGCCGATGACCGCCATCGCCATCGGCACGCGCGTCTCGGCGCCCGGGCCCAGCGCGAGCGCGGGCGGCACGGCGGCGGCGATCGTCGACACGGACGTCATGAGGATCGGTCGCAGGCGGATCGGGCAGGCGGTCAGGAGCGCCTCGCGCACCGGCTTGCCCTCGTCGCGGCGGACGTGATTGGTGAATTCCACGAGCAGGATCGAGTTCTTTTTCACGATGCCCATGAGCAGGATGAACGCGATCATGCTGTAAAGGTTGAGAGACTGGTTCGTCACGAAGAGCGCGATCACCGCGCCGGAGATCGCGAACGGCATCGCCAGGAGCACCGTGACCGGGTGGATATAGCTGTTGAACTGGGACGCGAGGATCATGTAGGCGATCACGACGCCCATGATGAACGCGAAGCCGAGGCTGCCGAACGACTCCTGCATGCTCTTGGCGCCGCCGGTCAGCACGATGCGGTAGCCCTCGGGCAGGACCTCCGCGGCGATCTTCCGCACCTCCTCGAGGGCGGTCGCCTGGGACTTGCCGGGAACCATGTTCGCGAAAACGCCGATCGCGCGCTCGCGGTTGCGGCGCGTGATGCTCAGGAGCGACGGTTTGAGGTCGATGTCCACGAGCTCGGCCAGCTTCACGCGCTCGCCGCGGTTGTTCCAGACCCAGATCTTCTCCACGTCCTCCGGCTTCATGCGGTCCTCGGCGACGAGGCGCACCCGCACGTCGTAACGGCGCCCGCCCTCGGTGTATTTGCCGACACGCTGGCCGCCGATGAGCGCGTTGACCGCGGTCCCGATCGTTTCCATGTCGACGCCCCGCTCCTCGGCCTTCTGGCGGTTCGGGCGGATCTGCACCTCAGTGACGCCGAGCAGGTAGTCGGTGTCGACGTCGGTCATGAGGCCGGTCGCGCGCATCTTTTCCATGATCTTCTGCGCGTAGTCGGCGAGCTTGCCCCAGTCGCTGCCCTGGATCGAGAACTCGACCGGATAACCCCGCTGGGCGGTGAAGCCCCGCATCGACAGGTCCTGCACGAACACTTTCGTGTCGGGGATCTTGTTGAGCTCTTTCCGCGAATCGGCCATGAGGTCGGCCTGCGTTTTTTCTCGGGTCGCTCCCGGCCGGATCCCGCGGTGGCCCTTTGGTTTCATCGAGACGAACAGCATGCCCGTGTTCACCTCGCCGCCGCCGAACCCGCCGATGGCCGCGAAGTAGCGGTTCATTTCCGGCATGCTCTGGACGAAATCTTCGGCCTTCTTGAAGCGCTCGTTGGTGTACGGCAGCGACGACCCGACCGGCGTCTGCAGGCGCAGGAGGAAGTAGCCCTGGTCCTGCGCGGGCACGAACTCCTTGCGAAGCGGCTTGAACAGCAGGATCGAAAAGACGAAAAAGACGACCGAGGCCAGGACGACGAGCCAGGGGATCTTGAGGGCGAGCGTAAGGACGCGCGCGTAGAAACGAGAGAGGTTTTCGAACCATTTTTCGACGGCCTTCCCGAAGCGCGACTTGCGCTCCCCCGCGTCGAGGAACTGGGACGCGCGCATCGGGGTGAGCGTGAGCGCTTCCAGGAGGGAGAAAAGCACCGCGGCGGAGATCGCCACGCCGAACTGGAAGAAGAAGCGGCCGATCACCCCGGTCATGAACGCCACCGGCAGGAAGATGGCGACGAGGGCGAGCGTGGCGGCGATGGCGGCGAACGTGATCTGCTTGGCGCCCTGCCGGGCCGCCTCCACGCGGTCGAGGCCCTTCTCGTGATAACGGAAGATGTTTTCGAGCACCATGATGGCATCGTCGACGACGATGCCGATGGCCAGCGACAGCGCGAGCACGGTGAACGTGTTCAGCGTGAAACCCATGAAGCGGAACACCAGGAAGCTGGCCACGATGGAGGTCGGGATCGCGAGCAGGATGTTGAACGTCGAGCTCCACGAGCCCAGGAAGAGCCAGCAGACCGCGGCCGTCAGAAGCGCCGACAAAAGCAGCGCGAAGAGGAGCTCGTGGATCGCGTCTTCGACGAACGTCGTTGAGTCGAAATTGATGCCCAGCGTCATGCCCTTGGGCAGATCCTTCTGGACTTCGATCAGCTTTTTCTTCACCCGGTGCGCGATCTCGACGGAGTTGGCGCCCGTCTGTTTGCGGATGCCGAGGCCGACGGCGGGCTTGCCCAGCACGCGCGACAGCCGCCTCACGTCGGCGAGCGAGTCCTCGATCGTGGCGACGTCCTTCAGATAGATAGGCTTGTAGACGGGCTGCCCCCCGCGACGCGAGATGAGGATGTTGCCGAACTCCTCGACCGACAGCGCCTCGCCCATCGCCCGGACGTTCATTTCCTTCTCGGACGTCTCGATGCGCCCGGCGGGCATCTCCACGTGGTTGGACTCGATCGCGTTCATCACGTCGCCGATGGTGAGCTGGTACTGCTCGAGCTTGTCGTTCGAGACCCAGACGCGCAGGTTGCGGTCGACGTAGCCGCTCAGGATGATCTCGCCGACGCCCGGGATCGTCTGGAAGCGGTCCTTCAGGTGGTCCTGCACGTAGCTGATCATCTCGCGCAGCGGCCGCTCGCCGGAGAGACCGAGCCAGATGATCGGCTGGTCGGTGGGGTTCGTTTTCGACACGATCGGGGGGTCGATTTCCTTCGGCAGGCGCTGCTGCGCCTGCGACACGCGCGACTGCACCTCCTGGAGGGCGACGTCGATGTCGCGGCTCAGGTCGAATTCGAGCTTCACGTCGGTCACGCCCTGGCGCGTCGTGGAGGTGACCTCGACGAGGCCCTGCGAGCTCATCACGGCGTCCTCGATGACGTCGGCGACGTCGCTCTCCATGACCTCCGGCGCGGCGCCTTCCCAGGTGACCGACACCGTGAGCACGGGGAAGTCGATTTCCGGCATCTGGCTCACGCCGAGGTCCTTGTAGGAGATCGCGCCGAACACGATCATCGCGGCCATCAGCATCCACGCGAAAACGGGATTCTTGATCGAGACGTCGGAAAGCGTCATCGGGACGTCTCCGGAACGGGCAGGTCGCCGAGGGCGACCCGGAATTTCCAGAACGCGCGGCGCGCGTCATAACGGGCGTCGTTGGCCCGGCGCTGGATCTCCTCGTTGCGCCGCAGCGCGTCGAGGACCTCGATGTTGTTGACGAGGCTGAGACGGTATTCTTTCGAAAGGATTTCGTAATTCTCCTTGGCCGCCCGCGCCGCCTCGGCGAACGCGCTCTCGGCCGCCTTCGCCGAGCGCATCTCCTCCCACGCGTTCCGGACCTCGAGTTCGGCCGTGCGCTGCGCGCGGCTCAGGGTCAGTTCCGCGCGGCGGAGCGTCACGCCGGCCTCTTTCACGTCCGCCAGCGTCTCCCCCGCGTCGAAGATCGGCACGTCGACGGCGAACGTCACGTCCCAATCGTTGCCGTTCTGGAAACCCACTCGCTTCGTGTAGTAGTTGCCGTCCAGCGACACCGTGGGAAGAAATCCGCCCTGCGCGCCGAGCAAACCCGCCCTCGCGACGCGCAGGGCCTCCTCGGCGGCCCGCACGTCCGAGCGCAGGCGCGACTGGTCGAGATAGAAATCGAGTCCCGCGGACTGGCCCCCGAAGCTCCCCTCTTCGAGCGGGCGCCCCGCGAGCGGCTGTCCGAGGTAAAACTCGAGCAGGTTGCGCGCCGTGTCCACGGCGGTCTTGGCGATCACGAGGTCCGCCTCGGCGAGCTTCAGGTCCGCCTCGGCCGTCTTGCCTTCGGTCTCGCGGGAGCGGCCGAGCCCGATGCGCTCGGAAAGCTCCTTCATCCGGTCCTCGAGAAGCTTCTTCGTGGCCTCGAGCGTGTGCGCGTCCGCCTCCGCCTGGCTGACCGCGTAAAAGGCCTCCATGACGTCCACGAAAAGGAGCTCCTCGGCGCGGCGGTATTCGAGCCGCTGCTGGCTCTTGTCGGCGCCGGTCGCCCGGAGCGCCGCAATTTCTTTGAATCCGCTGAAAATGGGCTGGCTGAAGGTGAACTTGTTCTCGGGCGTGTACCGGCGCCGCGAATCGCTCGAGATGCCGTCACCCGAAGAGCCGCCGCCGGAATTGACGTCCCTCTCGGTTCGCGTCATGAGAAAGTCGACGTCCGGCAGGAAGTAGCGGAACGAGCGGTAAAAACGCGCCTGCGCGAGGCTCAGGTCCTCCGCCTCGGAAGCCAGGGTCTCGCTGCGTTTCAAAGCCAGCGAAAAGGCCTCGTCGAGCGTGAGCGGCGAAGAGGCCGGCGAAGGCGCGACGACGGTCCTGACGGGTTCCGGCTTCTTCTTGTTCCAAAAAAAAGCGTGCGCCGGCGGCTGGGAAACGAGCGCGAGAAGCAAGGCCGCCGCCGACGCGCGGCCGAGGATGGATTTGACCTTGAGGAGAACGGCGAGGTACTGCGCCCTCTCCCTGGCGGTCAGCGGCCCGAAAACCGCCTTGACGCTGCGGCGCTTCTGCTCGAGGATCTGCGAGACGACCTTGCGGCCCTTGGCGGTGGCTCCCACCCAGACGACCCGGCGGTCACGGTCGTCGTGGGCGCGCGTGAGCATCTTCTCGCGGATCAGGCGGTCGACGAGGACCGAGGCCGAGCTCGTCCGGACGTCGAGCACCTGCGCGATGTCGGTCATGCGCACGCGCGGATGCCGCGAGACGTAGTCGAGCGCCAGCATCTGCGGGCAGCTGATCTTCCCGCGCGACAGCTCGTTGTCCTCGCGCTTGGCGAACTCGCGGAGGAGGAAGGGCATCGCGCCGATCACCTCGCGGCTGAATCGCTCCAGTTCGGTTTTGGATTTCTTCATGAGGTCTTCACAATTAGTTTGATGATCTAACTATTAGCTTAAACGGAACCGGCGGGCCTTGTCAAGCCCGCGGCGCGTCAGCGGCGGCGGGCCTTCCAGGCTTCGGCGACGATCGGCAGGAACGAGACCGCGATCACGGCGAGGATGACGAGGTGGATGCTTTTTTCGAGGTTGGGGATGGCCTTGCCCAGGAAGTAGCCGATCGAGGTCATCGCCAGCACCCACAGCGCCCCGCCGACGACGTTGAAGGCGAGGAAGCGCCGGTAATCCATGCGCCCGACGCCCGCGACCGTCGGCGCGAACGTGCGCACGATCGGAACGAACCGCGCGAGGATGATGGTCTTGCCGCCGTACCGCTCGAAAAAACGGTGCGTACGCTCGAGATACTCCTTGCGGAAGAAAAACGAGTCCTCGCGGCGGAAAAGCCGCGGGCCGGCGAAGCGCCCGATCGCGAATCCGGCGCTGTCTCCGGCGATCGCCGCGACGACCAGGAGCGCGTTGAGGAGGCGGATCTCCAGGAGGCCCTGGGACGCCACGAACCCCGCCGTCACCAGGAGCGAGTCCCCGGGGAGAAAAAAACCCGCGAGGAGGCCCGTCTCGCAGAACACGATCGCCGTGAGCCCCGCGTAGCCGGCCCAGGCGACGAGCTGGTCGAGGTTGTGCAGTTTCGAGAAAAATTCGTGGATCAGTTCCATGGGCTCACCATTTGAGAGAGACTCCGCCTTCCACGAGCGCTTCGCGCGCGTTTTTTTCAAGCCGCGCGAAAAGGCCGCCCGAACGGCGTTCGAAGTCCCGCGTGAAGACGACCTCGGTCCCGAGCGGTTCCCCGCGGCGCGAAACCAGCCCCACGGCGAGACCGCGACGGTCCCCGACGTTGTACGACGCGCCGAACGAGAGCCTCGCGGCCCCCCGCGCTCCCCTTTCCCATTCGAAATCGAGCCCGAGGTCTCGCCGCAGCTTCCATTTGCCGAAAAGCCCGATCGAGCGCCCGCCGCGCCGGGCGGCCGTCTCGGCGCCGAGCTGCCAGCGGATCTCCCCGTCTTTGGCGAGGATGGATTTCGTCTGGAAAGCCCCGCGGAAGCGAAGCTCGGCGGAACCGCCCTCGAGCGAGTAAACGAGTGTGCGCGGGCCGTCGAGCTCCCACCGCCCCCGGAGGGTGACGCGCTCGCCGCGGCCGGCCTCAATCGTGATTTCGTTCGCGCCGTCCAGCTCCCAGCCGGCGCCGAACGAGACCGTCCTGCCCCGCCCCTTGCCTTTTTCCGCGAAAAACAGGAGCCGGTTCCGGGAATCCACGCGCCACTTTCCGGAGACGCGAGCCGTCCGCGCGACGACCCGCTGGCCCGCCTGCGCCTGCGCCACGCCCAGGACGAGCGCGTCCGGCTCGGCCGCGATCAGACGGACGTTGAGCGACGCCGTCTCGTCGAGCCCGGCGCGGCCGAGGGCGATTTCACCCGCCCGCTTGAGCGGCCATCGTCCCGAAAAGGCGTTGAGCGGCTTTCTGGATGATTTCAAGATTCTCTTTGAACGGTTTGGACTCGTGAGCGAGAAGGACGGGCCCTATCTTAACAAATCCACGGGGGCTTTTGTCGAAAAGAATCGGCATCAGGCGTCGTACGCGCCGTCCGAGGCGCCGAGCGAGAGCCGTCCGGCTTGCGCCAAATCCGCGCGCTCGGCGGCGGTCAGCAGCCGAGGCTTGGGCGCCTCGCCCGCGAAAACGTCCGACGCCTCCCCCGCGCGCAGCGGCAGCGGCTTCCCGCCGGACTTCGGCTCGACGCGGAGTTTGCCCTTGAGCACGGCGAACGTCGCGCGGTTTCGCCCTCCCTCGTCGGTGACCCGGACGGCGAACTGCGTCCCTCGCACGGCGGCAATCGCGGTCGGCGTGTCGAGATTGAACGCGCAGTCCGGGGGCAGCCTGCGAAAGCGGAAAAGCATGAAGCCCTTCTCCAGGCGCACGGCCATGGACGCGGGATCGGTGCCCGTCACCGACAGGATGGTCGAATCCAGCATGCGGCAGCCCCACAGGCCGCCCCAGGCGAGGTCGGCTTCGGCGGGACCGCGCGTAAGCACCTGGTCTCCCCGCCGGCACCGCATTCCGGAACTGGCCGTCAGGAGCTTTTCGCCGCGCAGGATGACCACGTCCCCGCGGGTCTTCACCAGACGCACGTCGCCGGCCGAAGCCGGCGCCGCGCCGGCAAAAAGAAGCGCGATCGAGGCCAGGAGCGCGGCGCGCCTCAATTTCCCGCCGTCCCGGAAAGCCTCTCGAGAACGAGCTTGTTCCGCCGGTAGTCGATCTTGAAATTGAATCGGGAGAGGAATGAGACGCCGAGGAGCCCGTCGCCGATCCGGGGCTCGTTCAATTTCGGCTGAAGGACCGCGACCGGCATCAGGGTCACCTCCGCCCCGCCGACGCGGATGCTCGAGAGCACGGTGCCCATCGCCTGGTAACGGCCTTCCGTCGTGATCACCTCGACCATTTGGTGCGGAGTCGCCTCGGAAATGCCGAGCGCCGCCGCCTTGCCCGACGAAAGGAACGTCACGGAGCTTCCGGTGTCGAGAAGAAGCATCGCCCGCGTTTCCCGTCCGCCCGGGCCGCGAAGCGAGGCCTCGACGAAGACGTGCCCGTCGCGGTTGATGAGCGGCACTTCGACCGGGCGGCCGTCTCGCGAGGCCAGCGTGATGCGGCTCTTCTGCCGCCGCCGGTCCAGATCGCCCCGGATCGCGCGGACTTCCTCGGGGCCCGACCGCTCGATGCGCAGGACCTTCTGCTTTTCGAGCTTCGCGATGTCGAAGCCCAGGTCGAGGCGGACCTCCCGGTCGTCTTCCGCCACGATGAGGCCCTTCCAGGCGCGGCCGTCCGCCAGATAAACCGTGTCCGCGCGCGCCGTTAAAATGAGAGAGGATCCGAACACGACGGCCAGCGCGAGAGAGCGCCGGAGGGATTTCATTTTTTCCCGGAATCCCGCTGACGGGCCTGCCGCCGGGCGGCGGCGGACGGCTTCGCCTGGGGCGCGGGCGGCTCTTCCTTGGGCGGAGGCGGCGCCTGGGCTTTCGTCTGCGGCTCCGCGGGCGCGGGCGGTCCCCCAAAAATCGTCACCGGCACGCTCGCCGCTTCGGCTCCCTGCGCGGCGCCGGCCGGAGCCGCCTGCGAAGAGTCCGCTGTCGCGGCCGCAGGCTGAGCGACGGGGACCCCGCCGGAAGAAGGCGTCGGGTGAAAGCCGAACGACGCGGACGGAGGCGGCCCCGCGGTGATCTTTTTCCCCGCCGGACCGATCGGATCAGTCGACACCGCCTCGATGGTCATGGGCGGCCGAGCCTCCGCGGGGCCCTCCGGCTTCACGCCATTCCGTGCGGCGGGAGGATTTTGAGATCCGCGGGCCGGCGGCTCCTCTTTCTGCCGGGCTTTCTTCGAAAATAGAGGCCACGCGAAAGCGGTCGAGGGGACGGAAAAAAGGACGGCGAGGAGCGCGAGGAAGCTGACGGACCTAATCGCTCGAGATCGTGTCATGCGCACAGGATACCTCAAACTTTCGGATGCGTGTCGAAAAATTCCCAAATAAGATCCGTCGCCGAAATCTCCTGCGCGGGCGACTCCGCGCCGCCGCCGCGGAGTTCCCCTTCGTCGCCGGGCCATGCGTGGCCGAACCCCTGGAGCGCATAGAGCGTGACTTCCGTTCCGTTCCGGCCGCCGGAATAGGTCGTGCGGGCGACGTTCTGCGTGCGGGAGTCCGCGGGCACGGGATTACAGCCGTCGTATTTCACCCAGAAATTGACCGCGTAGGAAACCGGCTTGTCGACGCGCTTCTGGCGGTCGAACTGCCGGTCGGGCTCGCCGCCGTCGTATCGGATATGCTTGTCCTCGGTCCCGTGAAAAATGATCAGCGAAACGGGCTCGGAGGGACGGGGGTCGTCCGTGTCCATCGCCCCGGCCACCGGCGCCACGGCCGCGAACCGGTCCGATAATTCACAGGCGAGACGGTAGCAGAGCATGCCGCCGTTCGATATGCCCGTCGCGAAGATCCTTTTGGGATCGACCGGATAGTCACGCTCGAGCCGCGCGATCAGCTCGCGCACGAAGCCGACGTCATCCACCTTGCCGGCGAACGCCTCGCCGCAACAAGCCCAGGCGTTCCACGTCAGCCCGGGGTCCTTGAGCCGGCCGGTTCCGTTCGGGTAGACGGCGATGAACCGCTTCTCATCCGCCCTCCGGTTCATGCCGGTCATCCGCATGGCGTTTTCGGCGTTGCCGCCCGCTCCGTGGAAAACGAAGACGACCGGATACGCCCGGGACCGGTCCAGGCCTTTCGGCGGGTGCACGAGATAGGTGCGGTCGATGCCGCCGTGCCGCAGCGCGCCGGTGAGGGTGCCGTCCGATATTTTTTGGAGATGTTCGCGGATGCGCTGCCGGATGCGGTCACGCACCGTCTCCGCGGAGAGAGCGGTCGCGCTCACGATGAGGACGAGCGCCGCGGCGAAAAGGGCGGATTTTTTCATTCATCGCCGCCGCATGCGGCCGGGAGGGCCGGCGATGGCCCCCGTGTTCCAGCGCGGGTCCGTGCCGCCGGCCTGCATCGCGCCGTCATAGATGACCTGCGTCATTTCGCGCATCAGCGGGGCGTTGGAGGTGACGAGGCGGAGTTTGAAGTATTTTTTGAAGCGGGGCATGTAGACCGTCAGGGCCGGGGGCTGGAGGTCGAGCGGATCGATCGCGTCCCGGGAGAGTGAGACCTTGAACCAGAAGTAGCCGGGATTCATCATCGGCGTCGCGCTCCCCTTGCTGAGGTCGCGGGAATAGCTGATGAAATCCCTTCCCCGCTCGACGTCGCGGTCGATTTTTTCGAATTCGACGTACTCGGCCTTGAACGGCTTCATGCTGTCGAACTCGTCCTGCAGGAAACGCTTTTCGTCGCGGCTGAGCGGCGGCGCGCATCCGGCCAGAAGCAGGGAGAGCGCGAGGCAGAGAAAGGGTCTCATGCCCCACATTCTACTACGGAAAGGACGTTTCTTTAAAGAAGGGTCGCGCCGAGGCCGAGCAGGATGCCCAGATGGTCGGCGAGCGCGTCGAAGGAGCTCGAGTCGCGCCCGGGGACGAAGCTCTGGTGCCACTCGTCGGAAAACGCGTAGGCCCCGGCGACGAGGAACACGATGAGCGCCAGCTGGAACCGCGCCAGCCGCCCCAGGCTCCCCTGGAGCGCCCGGTAAAGGAGGAAGCTCAGGACCGCGTATTCAATCGCGTGGAGGATCTTGTCGACGTGGTTTTTCTCGATCGTGATGAACCCCGGAAACGGGTGCGACAGCGAGGACAGCCCGAAGACGAGCGCCGCGTAGATGCCGGCGGCGGCCCAACGGGAAAACCTCTGAGGAAAAGCGACGAAGCGAAGCGGCGTTTTCATGGGATTTTGTGGGAAGTAGGAGTATTTTACCCCGCAGCGCGCTCCCGTTCAACGCGCTATTTGCAACCTTTTCCAAACTTTTGTAGGAATGGTGAAGATTGATAAAAACCATTCGCTCGGACCTGAATGATTATAGAATTACCGAACGGAGTTGATCCCCCTTTCATGACAATCCTGTAATTTTCCCGTCATGTCCGCGACAGGCGGCGGGGCTATGCTTGTGGTGGGCCGGCAAAACGCCGGACCAAAACAAAGGAGAGTCCCCATGAACAAGTTAGCCATCCTCGCGCTCTTCATCGCGATCGGCGTCCTGTCCGCCCCCGCTTCCTATGCCGAAGAGGCCGTGGCGCCGGCCGTGGTCGAAGCCACCCCGTCCACCGACGCGGTGGAAGGCGCGATCAAGTCGGTCGATCTCGAAAGCGAAACCCCGTCGTTCATGCTCACGCTGGCGGACGGAACGGAAGCCGCCGTCCAGATCGACGAAGCGGAAACCCAGGTCACGAACGCGGGAGCCCCGTCGGACGTGATGGCCCTGGCCGCAGGACAGAAGGTCTCGGTGCGCAAGGCCGATCGCGACGGAAAAGCGGTCGCCAAAACCATCGACATCCTGGCTTAAAAGGACCGGCCGGAAGGCGGGACGTCGGGTCCCGCCTTCCTTACCCGGCGCTCACAGAGGAGGATCCCATGAAACACCCTACGATCCGGCTGGCGGCGGCGCTCTTCGTCGCGGCGATTCTGGCGTCACCCGCCCGCGCCGCGGAAAGCGGAGAATTCAAGACGTTCAAGGTGTACACCGACGGCAAGGCGCCGGACAACCATTACATCCCCTCGGGATGGATGGGCGATTACGGAGATATCAAGTTCAACGATAAGTTCATGGAAAAGCCCCACAGCGGCACGACGTCGATCCAGATCACGTTCAACAACAAGGCGACGCAGGGAGCCCGTTGGTCCGGGATCTACTGGCAAAATCCCGCCAACAACTGGGGCACGCGGGCGGGCGGCTACGACCTCACCGGCGCCAAGAAGCTGACGTTCTGGGCCCGCGGCGACAAGGGCGGCGAGCGGATCGAGGAGTTCAAGATCGGCGGCATCACCGGCGAGCACGCCGATTCGGACGTCGCGGGCATCGGTCCGGTGGTCCTCACGCCGGAATGGCAGGAATTCACCATCGACCTCGATGGCAAGGACCTCACTTCCATCTCGGGCGGTTTCTGCTGGGCGACGAACCTGGACGTCAATCCGGACGGCGCCACGTTCTACCTCGACGACATCCGCTACGAATAAGACGCGAAGGGCGCTCCGCGGCGAGAACGCGGGGCGCGCCTTGCGTCTTGGACATCCCGCCGTGGCTTGGAGTATGATGTCATGGACATGAAAATCCTCCTTGCGGAAGACGACGCGCGGGTGGCCAGCTTCGTCCAAAAAGGCCTGCGCGAAGAACGTTTCACGGTGGACGTGGCGCCGGACGGCGAGAAAGCGCTTTTCCTCGCCGAGACCGGCGACTATGATTTGGCCGTTTTCGACATTCTCCTGCCCAAGAAAAGCGGCATGGAGGTCCTGAAGACTCTCCGCTCCCGCGGCTCTTCCCTCCCCGTCCTGTTTCTCACCGCCAAGGACCGCCCCAAGGACCGGGTCGCCGGCCTCGAGGCGGGAGCCGACGACTACCTCGTCAAACCGTTCTCCTTCGAAGAGCTCGTCGCGCGGGTGCGCGCGCTTCTGCGCCGGCGCGGGGAGATGAACCCCGCGGTCCTGCGCGTGGAAGACCTGGAGCTCGACACGCGCCGGCGGCGCGCCCTGCGCGCCGGCCGGGAGATCGAGCTCACCGCGCGCGAATACAAGCTGCTCGAATTCCTGATGATCCACGCGGGCCGCGTCGTCAGCCGCACGACGCTCGCGGAAAAAATCTGGGAACACGACTTCGACACCTTTTCCAACGTCATCGACGTCCAGGTGGCGCGCCTGCGCCGCAAGGTCGACGACGATTTCCCCGTGAAGCTCATCCGCACCGTCCGCGGCAGCGGGTACGTTCTCGAAGCCGCCCCAGAGACGTGAGACTCCCCCTCCGGGCGGCGCTCACGCTCTGGCACGCGGCGGTCCTGGCGCTCATCCTCGGCGGGTTCAGCTGGATCTTCTACGACCGCGTTTCCGACGCTCTCGAGCGCGACCTGAACGTGCGCCTCTTTTCCCAGGCCGACCGCACGGCCGAGTCGGTGTACACGTTCTGGCGGGGCGAGTGGCGGGGGCAGCGCCAGAGCACGCTCGCCGGCGAGGAGAACCGCGCTTACAAGGACGACACGCTGGACGCCGAGATCCGGCGCGGCAAGTTCAGCGGGCTCGTGAACCGCTGGGCGCGGGAAACGCGGATGGCGGACACGGGCGCCCCCTTCCGCATCCTCGACCGCGAAGGCCGGGTGGTCTACGCGAACCGGCGCTTCGGGGACGAGCCCGCGAAACTCTCCGAAGCCGTGTCGCTCGGGTTCACGGTCTACGAAACGGCGTCCGTCCAGGGCCGGGCCGTGCGCCTCGCCACACGGCCGGTGATCGAGAACGGGCGGGTCCTGTACCACGTGCAGACCTACGAAACGCTCGGACCGAGCAAGCGTTCGCTGAGAGACCTGAGACGGTGGCTCTATCTGATCATCCCCTCGATCCTCCTCGCCTCGACGCTGGTCGACTGGATCATCTCCTCTTTCGCGCTGAAGCCCGTCTCCCGGATCATCCTCAAGGCGCAGAAAATCGGCGCCGGACGACTCGCCGACCGCGTCGAAGTCCCGGCCACGCGCGACGAGCTGGAGGCGTTGGCGCGCACGTTCAACGAGATGCTCTCGCGCCTGGAGCGCGGCTTCAAGCGCCTGAGGCAGTTCAGCGCCGCGGCCTCGCACGAGCTCCGCACGCCGCTCACCATCATGAAGGGCGAGCTCGAGGTCGCCCTGCGCCAGCCGCGCGAAAGCGAGGAATACCGCAAAACGCTCGCGGCCCAGTTCGAGGCGGTGAAAGAGATGGATTCGGTGGTATCCCAGCTTCTGATGCTGGCGCACGCGGAAGAGGGCGAGGATTCCCTCGGGCGCGAATCGGTGGACCTCGCGGAGATCAGCCGGACGGTCTGGGAGGACTGGCAGGTGCTCGCGGAGGAAAAGAAGCTGCGGTTCGAAATGGACGCGCCGCCCGCCGTGACTCTGCCGGCGGACGGGGCGCTTCTTCAACGTCTCGTGCACAACCTGCTCGACAACGCGGTGAAGCACACGCCGCCGGGCGGCCTCGTGAAGCTCGAGATCGCCGAAGAGACCGGCGCCGCGCGGCTGACCGTGCGCGACACGGGCGCCGGGATCCCCGCGGAGGAGCTCCCGCACATCTACGACAAATTCTTCACCCGCCGCCCGTCGCCCGCGGGCAGCTCGCGTTCCGTCGGCCTGGGCCTGGGCTTCTGCCGCTGGATCGTGGAAGCCCACCAGGGAACGATCGAAGTCCAAAGCGCTCCCGGCTCCGGCAGCGTCTTCACCGTCCGTCTCCCCCGCTAGAGGGCGTGCCGGGAAAGGCGTTTAGCGCTTCCCGAGGACGGATTTCGGCGGCGCCTGGATTTCCCTGAGCCCCCTGGCCCAGTCGTCCGGATTGTCGTAGCTGACCGCGCCGTCGCGGGGCCGTCCGTCCGGCCCGAATTCGACGGCGGCTTTTTTCTCCGGACGCAGACGCCTCAAGCCGTACCAGGCCGTTCTCTGGCCGGGAGTCAGGGCCAGCGCTCTCTCGTAGCAGGCGACCGCGGCGTCTTTCTCGGCCAGCATTTCGTGAGCCAGGCCGAGGTTGGCGATCTCCGCCGCGGAGAGCTCGTCTCCTTCGAGGGCTTCCTCGTACGTGTCGACCGCGTCCCGGTAACGATCCTCGCGCAGATACGCGTAAGCCAGCGCCCGGCGCGCCCAGGACAGACTCGAATTCATCTCGACGGCGTTGCGCAGCGGATCGATCGCCTCGGACGTTCGGCCCTGTTCGACCAGGAGACCGCCCAGCATCGCGTGGACCTCGTAGTCTCCCGCGTTCATCATGAGCGACGATTCGAGCGCCTCGACGGCCTTGTCCGCCTTGCCCGCCTGGACGTAATAGAGCGCCATGTCTTTCAGGTAAATCCCGATGATCTCGCGTTTGCGGTACTTGCGCATGCAAAGGAGCCCCTTGCCCCGCGCCGAAAAAATCTGGATGAAGTACTGCTCGTTCGCCGTGAACCCTTTCGCCGTGCTTTCGATGTCCAGCGTCGACTGATCGTCCCGGTATTCCAGGTAAATGTGCCCGGGGATCAGCACCCCGTAAAGAGGCAGCCCGACGCGCTCCGCGACGGCCATGTAGAGCATGGAAAGGCCGAGGCACATCCCCTTCCGCCGGGAGATGACGAAGTTGAGCAGGACCTCATCCGCCGTGCCGCCCGGGACGGCCGGCGTCGTGAATCCGCCCTCCTGATAGATCACGCGGTTGACCGCGTTGATGACGTCCTTGACCGCGGCGCCGGGATTCACGCGCACGTTTTGGGCGAGGATGTCGATCACGTGACGGTGCGCCTCGATGCTGAACGTCTGCCCGTAGAGGTCTTCGGACACCGTCTTTGAGATCACGAGGATGGCGGTCCCGAGGTCGGTTTCGATTTCCGGAAGTCTGGAGAGCTCGTCGACGCTTCGAGCCGCGAGTCCCCGCGCCCTGGGGACCGCGACGAACGCGGACGCGGGCGCCTGCCCCGCGAAAAGGAGCGCCAGGAGGAGGGCCGGGGTTTTGGGGAAAAAATTCATGCGCGGAGTCAGCGCCCGCCCCGCGCGGCGAGGATCATCGACAGGCCGGTCGCGATGTTGATCCAGCCGAAAAGGCGGAACGCGGCCGCCGGCGTCTTCTGAAACCACGCGGCCGCCTTGAGCCGCGCCCTGGACTGGGCGATCCAGAGAAGCGCCGCCAGGACGAGGATCCCCGCGAAAGCCGCCTTCCTCAGCGCGGGCGTCTGGATCTTCCCGGCCAGCGACGCCAGATGAAGCCCCATGAAGAAAATGACGCCCCACGCCGTCCACATCGCCTTTCGGTTCATCTTTCGCACGAACCACCCCCGCAGGATCTCCGGTTTCCACACCCAGAGCGCGCCGAGCAGGATCCAGAACGTGCCGAAAATGGAATTAAACATCAGAAATCCCCGCCTTGCCGGCCCGCGTCACGAAAAAAATCCGCCAGCATTTCTGCTGACGGATTCTTTTCGGAAACCGGTCGATTTGGTTATGAGAACAGGTACTTCACGCCGCCGCCGACCGTCCAGTAGTCCAGGTCCACGTCGTCGCTGACCGTCACGCCCGACACGGTGACGTCGGCCGAGGGGCTGCTGAACACGTACGCCGCCTCGAAATTGATGATCCAGTTCTGGTTGATGAACCAGTCCACGCCGCCGCCGAGCTTGAGGGCGAAATCGGTGTCCACGTCGGTCTGGGCCGTCAGGACGCTGCCGCCGGAAGTGGCGGTGGCGTCGTCGACGCTCCAGATCACGGTGCCGAGGCCCAGCACGCCGTACGGGTTGAACTGCTGGTCGCCGGTCGGGAAGCGGGCAATGAGGTCGCAGAAGAGAGGCACGCCGGTGATGTCGTACTCCGAGATCGAGACGGTGCCGACGGTTTCGGCGTCCACGGTCTGCTGCTGCCACGCGCCGGAGAACCCGATCGCGAACCATTCGTTCACGCCGTAGGCGAAGGTACCGCCGACCTGAAACGCCGTGTCCAGATCTCCGTCCGTCGGAATCGCCGCCGCCATGCTCACGCCGGCGTCCCACTTGCCCGTGCGATCCGGCGCCGCGTAAGCCGCGGAGGCCGTCATCAATCCGAATAACGCAACCACCAGCATCTTCTTGAACATCATCGCCTCCTTTGTTGATCGATCCGTCCCCGAGGGACATGAGATGACCGCAATCTTAATTATTGTGACTCCGCCTGTCTATTTATTTCTTGGGCTCCGACCAGACGCGGGCCAGATACCGGTAGGCCTGCCGCGGCCGTCTGAAGAGAGGATCGGATCCGTCGCCGCGGGAGAAAAGCCCGAACCATTCTTCGTGGTCGAGGAGATCGGGCGACGTCGGCCAATGCCTGGTGCCGGGATTGTGCTCAGACGGCGTCCCGTCCATGTACCACCGGTCCGCCCAGTCGAAGACGACGCCGCCCAGGCTGTTCGTCTGCGAGGCGATGTCTCTCCAGGGACGCTCGAGATAGCCGGCCTGCAGCTCCTCGTCTTCCCCCTTCGCTGAATCGTAGGCGAAAATGCCGAACTCCGTGATGACGACCGGCCGGTCGAAAGTCCTCCGCACCTGCTTCCATAAAAAGTCGAATCCGAATTTCCCGCGGTAAGAGTTGTAGCCGATGAGATCGATCCCCGGCGCGTGCTTCGCGTAGTTCGCGAGGTTGTACGTATTCCCGGGGTCGCCCTCGCTCACTCCCACCGGGTGATCGGGGTCGAGCTCGTGGATCATGTCGGCGAGCTCCCCCACGAGCCTCGCGTAAGCCTCCGGCTCCTTGTTCGCGTTGGACTTGGACCACGAGGCGATGTTGTTCTCGTTGCCCAGGAGCCAGAAAAGAACGTAAGGCTCGTCCTTGTTGTCCAGCACCATCGCGCGCACCGAGCGCTTGATCGCCTCGCGATGCGCGGGGTTCGCGTAATCCGTCCCCTCCTCCCACGAAGCCCCGGACCCGATCGTCCAGGACCCGAGGAAATTCCCCATGATGACGCGGATCCCGAATTCGGAATAAAGCCGCCTCAAGAGAGGCTTGTTCACCGGGTGGTCGAATTGAAGCTTCGTGGACGGATCTTTTTTATACAAATCGCCGAGGATCGGATTGTCGGACGGCACGTGATAGAGCCGGATCGTGTTGCACCCCATCCTGCGAAGGAGCTCGAAGTCCCCGACCGTCTCCTCCGGATCGCGTCGCCCGTCCCCGTTCTGATCGACCCAGGTCTGGAACGCGACGTCGTTCACCCCGTCCCCGTCGTCGTCGACCGTCATCCAGTCCCGCATCGTGGCCTCGGACGGGCTCTCTCCGATCTTCACGGGCGAGAACACGACCCCCTTGATGAAATAGGGCTTGTCGCCAACCCTCATCTCCCAGGCGCCGCTGTCGTTTTTGAGGACGCGCACGGGTTCGACGGCCGCCCGAGCCGGAGCCGCCGAAAGAATGAAAAAAACCGCGAGAGCCAAGAGCTTCCTCGCCGCGCCGATCACGGTCCGGTTCAGCTTGGGCGCGAGCCTGCGGCACGCCTTGAGAAAATCATGGTCCGCCGACTCATCCGCCGAGTCCGAGATGAGCTTGACCACCGCCAGCCGCACCCGGGCCACCCTGCAGAAATGCGCCACCGCGTACGACTCCATGTCGCAGGCCAGCGCCCCGAATTTTCTACTCAGGGGCCCGTCCGCGTGCGGGTTCTCCTTCAGGAAATGGTCCTGTGTCAGCATCGTCACCCGCTTGGAGCCCGGGACGAGCCTTTTGGGAGGAAATTTCAGGACATTCGGATACTTCTCAAACGGCCGCGCGTCGTAGTCATGCTCGACAAACGTATCCGGCTCGACGACGTCGCCGATCTCCAGATCCGCCGTCAGCCCACCCGCAAAGCCGATCAGGAGGATCGACTTGAGGCCTGGATTTCTCCGCTTCGCCTCCGCACAAGCGTAAAGCGCCCGCACCTTCCCCATCCCGGACACGACAATCTCGGCGCCTAGCTGGGCGATCCGTTTTTTATCGAGGGCCTTGTGCTCGAAAGCGCTGGGGCAAACGATGCCCAGGACAGCTTTCCGGAAGGATTTTTTCATGGGACCATCTTACAACGGAATGTGCGGAAG
>DATJEK010000187.1:0-13331 GCA_035496715.1 Candidatus Eiseniibacteriota bacterium
AGCCAATTTTCCACCCCGTACGCTTTCACACGCACCGCCGAACGGCTTCTCGAACGCGCGCGCGAACTCGCCGGCCGCGACCGGGACGCCGATCTCGACGCGTTGCAGGGTGAAGTCACGGCCCGCCAGCAGGCGCTCGAAGCCGCGCGCGCCCAGCGCCGCAACGAGGCGATCGACCAGATGCTCGCGACCGTCGCTTCGGTTCGGGCCGCGGCCGCGGAGTCGGCCGGAACGGATTTCGCTCGCCGGGCGGCCAACCGCGAGAACCTGGACGCGATCCAGCGGGAACTCCTCGAGATCGAACGCCTCCTCAACGAAGTCCGCACCGACTGGGAACAGAACGCCTACAACAATCTGAACGGCCGCCTCGGTGTCCAGGGCCGTCTACGCGAGCGGGTCCTGCCGCTTCTCGACCGCCGCTCCGGATTCCTGCGCCCCAGCATCCGCAAACAGGCCGAGTCCGAGGCCGTGTTCGGCCGGCTGGTCTCCGGTCTGGAGAACCTGACCGGGGAGCTTCGCGGCTTCGACGACTACGTGATGCTGGACGCGGTGCGGCCGTCGGCCGTCCCGCTGGCCCCCGGCGAGATTCCGACCACGATCGACGTCACCGAAGAAGTCGGGGCGCCGGTCACGGCCGCGGCGGCTCCCACCGCCGAAGAGCGGGCCGCCGGACCGCGCCGCGAACTGGAAAAACTCCGCAACGCCTACCGTCGTTCGTGGTGGGGGACGATGGTCTTCGCGATGATCGCGCCGATCCTCATCGTGGCGGCCCTCGCGACGACCACCGGAGTCGAGGTCGCGCCCGTCCGGAAAGCGCCGGAGGCCCCCAAGGCGCCGGTTCCCGCCGTCGTTCAGCCCGCGGCCAAGGTGGCGCCCAAGGCGGAAGAGAAAAAGAAGGAAGTCGCGCCGTATTCCAAGCAGTACCTGTCCTACCGCATCCAGCTCCAGACGCCGACGGCCTTCGAGAAGCAGGTGCAGGCCAAGGTCGCCGCCTCTCAGGCGGAAGCCGCCAAGATGGACGCCGCCGAGGCGAAGCTGAAAACGGTCGAAGGCCGGATCGATACGGCCGGCGCCGAGCTGGGCAAGGTTCACGAGGAGCTCAAAGGCGTGCAGGGCAAAGCCGGTCAGGAGGCGCGGGAGCAGGAGCTGAAGACCCAGGCCAAGGCGCTGCAGACGGAGATCACCGGCCTCATCGGTCAGCTCGATCAGGCGCGGATTTCTTATTATCAGCTTTTGGGCGACCCGTTCGCGGTTTCTCCCAGCGACGTCGAACTGCAGGCGCCGGTGGACGTGTTCGCGCGCAAGGCCAGGCTCCTCAAGGGCATGCTGGAAGAGCTCCGGAGGGCGCCCGCCGGCCATGAAACCGAGATCCGCACGCTCGAGGAGCAGGTGACGGTCGCGCAGAACCTCGTGAAGAGCCTGGAAACCAAGCGCGACCAGGTGACGAAACTGCGCGACAACGCCCGGGGGCTTCTCGAAGAGGCGATGGTCGGCCCGATCACCAGCTGGCGCGAAGTCGGCGGCCTGCGTCCCGAAGAGGACTGGCAGAAGTATCTTTCGTTCAGCATCACGATCCAGGGCCATACGCTCACGGCCAAAGAATATCTCGGCCGCTACCGTTATCCGAAAACGGCCGACGGCACCGGACTCACGGAGCCCGGCTACGCCCTGCGCATCCGCCTGGGGGTCGACCCGAGGACCGGTGAGTTCAAGTGGGTCCCCGTCGCGCAGTACGGCCAGCGATCCGTCCCCGGCGGGGTGATCGAACGTTTCAAGAACCCGCTCACTCCTTATTATTACCGGGACGAGGCCGACGGCACGTTCGTCGTGCGGTACAGCAAGGGCCCCGTCCTTTTCGACACCAAGACCAAGCGCATCGCCGGTTACCTGAGCGGCCAGCAGCTTCCGAGCAAGGTGGGACTGGACACGAAAATCGAACCCGACGGCAAGCGCTCGCAGAACTTCCCGCTCATCCTTCCGGTGACGGCCCAGCTCGAGGAGCTGACGCCGGAGCAGTACCGCGCCCGCATGGGCTGGGACGAGAAGACGCGCAAGCTCGTTGGCGCCCTCGCGATTTTTGAAGGCAGCGAGATGTTGAAGCAGCCCGACATCGCGCCCTCCGTGAAAGCCGGGCATTATTACATGCTGAGCTACGGCGTCGACGCGACGACGACCCGCGGCGGCGAAAATTACCTCCTCGTGCCGGGCGGCCCCATCCAGGTGGGCTACGTGAACCGCCAGGGCAACGTCGTGAGGGGCAATTTCTCGCTCAGCCGGTACTCCGTGCGGCTGGGCACCGACTACACGTTTTCCAATCAGTATCTGGCGCCCGGCACGCACCAGATGGCCCAGCAGTACGACGACCTTCTTTTCCAGGGGGGCGCGATCGTCGTCAAGGGCGGCGTCCGCGGCACCGGCCAGTACGCGCCCGGGGCGGACATCCTGCCTTCGAAGGGCGCTTACTCCGGGGCGCTCTCCGCGATCCGCCAGGAAAAACTGGAGATCGTGCGGGAGATCACCGAGAAGGGGGCCACGCCCGCGCTCCTGGCGCGTCTCGACAACCTGGAAAATCTGATCATTCTCCGCCAGCAGGGCGGCTACTTCAACAACCTGGTGGGCCGCCCGGGCGCCATTCCGGCCCAGTACGAGGTGGCCGGCGCGGTGACGGATTATTATCTGCGCATCGGCGTCTCGTTCGACATGCTCTCGCAGCTTCTCGACCAGCCGGCCGTCGGGATCCAGGCCCAGGCGCCGCCGCAGATTCTCGAACCGGTGAGCGCTCGGCAGACCGCGCTCGTCACCGACACGGCCACGGGCGCGAAGGACACCCCGGAGCACGTGGCGCCGGCCAAGGGCGTGCCGACCCGCGCCCCCGACCGCGAACTCATCGCCCCGGACAAGGTCTACGTCGCGATGCTCGAGGCGGACGCGGCCGGCAAGCACCGCGAGCAGGGCAAGGAGACCTGGGCGCGCACGTGGCTGCGCGAGAACAACCTCGAAGGACGCTTCGGGCAGATCATGGTGCTCGACGCCGGAGGCGCGCCGCTTTTCTACCTTTCCGGCAACGTGAAGATCAACGGCGTGCCGCTCGAGCAGGTCGACTTTTCGAAAACGCCGCTCACGGCGGCCGACAAGATCGAGGCCGGTTACGTGACCCGCGTGCTGCGCGACCCCGCCACCGGCTACGCCACCGGTTCCATCACCTCCACGCTGAAGCCGGGCGCGTTCACCTACTCGACCTTCAACCCCGACCGCGCCGATCTCTTCCCGGTCGGCGTCGACGTCCGCCAGACCGTGAATCTCGGAAAAGCGCCGGGGACGTCGCTCGACCTTTTCGAGGTCCGCACGTACGCGCGGGATTCCAAGGGGCTCCTGCTGCTGAAGGAAGGCCAGGCGCAGTACACGGCCCACTATGAATACCGCTTCCCGAACACGCGTCTTTTCGCCTCGGTCTACGGCGACGCGCGACTCGACATCCGTGACGGCCGCGTCGCCGGCGTGCTGAAGTCGCCCTCGGGCCGCGAGGCCGTGGGCGAAGTCGAGATCGTGAAGGACCGCAAGACCTCGGAGATCTTCCCGTTCGACACGGCCAAGGGTCCCGCCCTGCCGGCGCAGCCGTCGGCGACGTTCGAGAATCAGCCGCAGAAGGCGCAGTTCGAGGGAGCGACGTACGACGTCATGGTGCGCCGCTCGAAAGCGACGGGCCAGGTGGAGAAGATCTTCGCCGTCAGCGACGCCGTCGGCGAACGCCTTCGGTATTTTTCCGACGTCTCGGGCCGCATGGAAGCGCTCGACCTGACGACCGGCAACATCTACGCCGTGAACCCGGGCACCTACAACGCCGGGGCGCTGGTCGCGACCACCGAGGTCGCCGGCACCGTCACGGCCAACGGCAAAACCTACGAGATCCGCATCCGCCGCGCGAACAACGCCGCCAAGACGATCGAGCGGGTGATGGCGGTCGACCTGCGCGGCAACGAGGCCGTCCGTTATTTCCAGAAGACGGGCGGCGCCTGGGAGGCGGAGGTCGTCGAGACCGGCGCCATCCACGCGGTCAACGCCGCCGACTATTCGCTGGGCGCGCAGATCGCGACGATCCAGGCGACGGGCCGGACCGTGGCGGTCGCCGGCACCGAGTACGACATCAAGGTCCGCCGCTCGATGGACGGCCAGGTGGAGCAGGTGCTGGGCTTCGACAAGATCGGGCGTGAGGCGGTCCGCTATTTCCCCGACGCCGACGGAAAATTGGCCGAGGCCGAGCACGTGGCCACGGGCGACATTTACGCGGTCACGGACGCGGCGACCTACGCGGTCGGGGAGAAGATCGCGCGGACCGAGCGCCCCGGCAACGTGACGCTGGGCGGCTCGTCCTATTCGCTCCGCGTTCGCAAGGACCTGGCCGGGAGCGTCCAGCGCGTGTTCGCGCTCGACTCGTTCGGCAAAGAGGCGCTTCGCTACTTCCTCGATCCCGACGGGCGCGCCGTGGAGGCCGAGGACGCGGCGACCGGCAACATTTATACCGTCGGAGCGGATTACGCGCTCGGCGCGCAGGTCGGCACGACCCGCAACCTGCCGGGCCGGCTGCAGTTCGACGGCAAAGCCTACGACGTGAAGGTTCAGGCGAATCTCGACGGCACGGTGAGGCGCGCGTTCGCGATCGACCGCATGGGCCGCGAAGTCGGCAGCTTCTTCTCCCGCCCGCAGACCGTGGACGGCAATCCGGTCGCGGGACTTTTCGTCATCGACCGCGGCCAGACGGCCGCGCAGGCGCTCCCGGCCGGCGTTTCCGCGGCCAACGGTTACAAGGGGACCGAACCCGCGAGGACGATCTATTACGCGGGCGCCGACTATTCGCTCCTTCCCGACCTGGGCGTCAAAGGCTACGCGGTCAAAACCGAAGCGTCGGTTCGTTTCGAGGACAAGAGCTGGTTCATCACCGAAGAGCTCGATTCGAAGGGCCGGTTCGTGATCGGGCGCGCGCTGGACGCGGGAGGGATCGACCGCGCGGCCGTCACGCTCATGCCCGAAGGCGTGTACCAGGTCGAGATCATCGCCAGGGACGTCAAGGACATCGCTCCCGACGCCAAGCAGCAGCTCATCCGCACCGGCTACCTGGCGAAAAAGGAGGGAACCAGCTTCGTCGTCGAGCGCGACGTGATCCGCACGTCCTACGTCTCGACGTTCCCCGTCACGCTCGCCGCCGACGGCACCCCGCAGGGTCTCGACCGCCTCATCCTCGACACGGTCGACATCCCGGCGCTCCGCAGGCCGATGGCCCAGCAGAAACTCGACCAGGCGCTGCGTTCCATCGCGCTGAACCTCGGGCTCAAGGGCCAGGTCACCCTGATCAAGACCGAGGTCGCGATGTCCAACGGCTCCAAGAGCTTTTTCTACCGCGTGAAGGAAGACCCGTTCGCGCGCATCCTGATTTTCCGCTCGAGCGACGTGGAGGCCAACGTCGTCATCAACACCGAATGGGACCAGTCGAGCGGCCGCAAAGGCTTCGAATTTTCTCCGCTGGGCCAGGTCTACCTGCAGGAGGCCGGCGCGCCGACGGTGACGTCCGACCAGGTCATCGCCCGGTACGGGCTCGAGAAGCTCCGCGGCGAGCTGAAAAACAGGGGAGTGAACTTCCCCGCCGAAGCGTTTTCGGAAGTGACCCGCTCGCTTCTGGTGGACGGCGACGAGAACCAGAAATCACCGATGGACGTGCGCTTCCTCCTGCCCAACGACCCCAACGCGCGCGATTTCCTGCGCGTGTCTCGCGGCAGCGCGCGTTTCATCCTCTGGTCGCTCGACGCGAGAGTCCCGTTCGGAGTGGCCGCGGGCGAAGTGGTCGCCATCGGCGGAGACGTGAACATCATCCTGCGCCAGACCGAATTCGTCGCCTGGAACCAGGCCGGGAAGGAGTACGTCTACCGCATGAAGACCGAATACCGCGACGGCCGCGAATACACGGATCCCGACGTCCTGGTCGGCTTCAATTACGGCACCGGCATCGTCTGGGAGCATTACGTGCACGAGGAATGGAAGCTGTATTCGAAGGACGGTTTCCCGCTCTTCATCCACCGCATCCAGCAGGCCGACGGCCCGGTCACCGCGCCGTTTTCCAGCCGGCCGTACCAGGGCATCGACGGAAAGAGCTACGGACTCCACGGCCACGAACTCCGGCACAGCTCCTTCGTCACCAAGACCTGGACCCATCCGCAGACCGGCGACATCTACACGCTGACCACCGAGAAGTTCGAGACGCAGACGCCGTTCTACGGTCCGACGTTCTTCCTCGTGAAAAACGGCGACCTCGCGGCGGTGATCGAGGGCGAAGGCGCCAACCGCCAGGTCCACATCGACCCGTACGGCGACACGTTCCGTCAGCGCGGCTACAATTCGCTCCTCTTCCTCGGCGGCCGCACCGTGTTCACGGCGCTGGGCGGGGAGCCCATCGAGGCGATCGCCGACCGCATCTCCGTCGAAGGCAAGGAAGTCCCCGTCCAGGCGCTGAACGAATCCGAGCGCCAGGAGCTGCCGGTTTATTTCAACCCGATGAAATACGCGATGTCGCACTGGTGGATCATCGCGCTCATGCTCGCCGGCGGCGCGGCTTCGACGATCGGGGCGGCGAAGATCCTCCGGCGCCTGCGCGCGCCGTCCGAGACGGTCGCTCCGGAAAAGAAAGACATCGAAGCGCTGGACCGCGTTTTCCAGGACATGGCGACGGAGGCCTCGGACCGGGTGTTCGAGGAAATGGGCGAGGGGCAGGGCCCGGCCGAGGGCGCCCGCCTGGCCTCGCAAGCGCTCCAGACGGTGCTGGGCAAGGAAACCCGCTCGCTGGACGCGGACGACGTCCTTTACCTCCTGTCCGGCCGCTCGCCGGAGCTCTACGTGACGCTCGTCCTCTTCAGCGACCGCTTCCCCACGCAGCCGTTTCCCGACCGTCCGCTGTACGTGGCGATCCGGCGCGGCGTCCCGGTCGTGCCCACGCTGGGAGAGCGCCTGAGGCAGCTCGTGTTTTCCACGCCGGCCCGCCATGAATACGACGAATTCCAGGTGACCTACGACCGCGAACAGGAGCGGATCGTTGTGCAGCGCTCGCGCGTCTCTTCGCGGCTGAACGAGCTGGGCCTTCCGCTGAGAGAGGACCGCGGAACCGTGAGCCTGCCGGTCGGCGCGGCCGAGCTCGCCCGCTTCAAGGAAATCCTCCCGATGCGGAATCTCATCGCGGGCGAGACCGGTTACGGACAGGGGGCGCGTCTGGCGCTGAGCCTCGCGGAGCGCCTGGTGACCACCAAACAGCTCGGCGCGAATCTCGTCATCGGCCCGAACGTGCCGGAGTCCGAGCGCGAGGGCCGCATCCTTTCGCATTTCAAGAACAACCTGGGCTATACCGACGCCGAGGCGCGTAAAATCGTGGAGGCCGACCGCCGCTCGCGCACCGGCTTCGGCGGCTTCCTGACGCGGCTGGGCCTGCGCGCCCCGCTCGTTTCGTTCGACGACGCCGAGCAGGACATCACCCGTTATCCGCAGTCCCAGCCCCTGACGGCCGCGGCCGCCCCGGCCGACCTCGAAAACGCGGCCAGGTTGAAATACCCGCAGGCGCTGGTCATCCGGGAGCTTCTGACCGGCGGCCTGATCGACGAAGCGGATCTCCGCGCGGCCGTGACCGAGAGCTCCGCCGGCAACGCCCGCGGCGACCTCCTCTGGCGCCGCGCGCAGACGGTGCTCGTGAATCTCGCCCAGAACCGGGTCCTGGCCAACGGCCTGCAGGCCGACCAGGTCGAACGGCTTCCCGACACGCCCGAATCCAACCTGTTGAAATACGTGTTCCGCAACAACGTCTACCCGCCGGCCGAGATCCGCGCCCTGGCGGCCGGCCAGACGAACCTGGGCCGCTTCGTCGAGCGTCTCGTGGTCGAACGCGTCGTCCGTCCCCAGATGACCGCCGTGATGGCGGGCACGTACCAGGGGCTCATGTCGGCCTCCGCGGAAGCCGACGTGCTCCGCAACGTCACCGCCGAAATCCTTCCCGCCGTCCAGAACGATCCGTCGCTTCTGCTCCAGCTGCGGGATACCGGCGAAATGGTCTATCATCCTTTCCCGGTCGGCAAGTCGGTCGAGGCGATGACGCTCCGGGAGCACATCCTGCTCAAGTCGCTGCAGCGTTCGCCGTCCGAAACGAACAACCATTCGATCGGCCAGTTTTCGGCCATCTGGCCCTACGCGCTGTACGTCGTCCGCCGCGTGGACCGGATGCTGAAGGACAACCGTCCGAAAAACGAGGTGATCCAGCTCATCGACGACCTCAACGCGTCTTTCCCCCCGGCCGTCAAGCGCGAGCTCGGCCGGTACAAGACGATGACCACCCGCGAAGCCTGGAAGACCGACGAGGAAGTCGGCCTGGCGGCGATCGGGAAGGCCATCGCCGGACGCGCGCGTCCTCGCGCGACGGTCCTCGGCGAGATCGAGACGGCGCTCCAGGGCCGGCCCAACGTCGACAACGTGCTCAGGGAGATCGACCGCCGGCTTACGGCGGGGGAGACCGATGCGCAGATCCTCACCGGCATCCGGCCTCTTCTTGATTTTTCCGAACGCTTCAAACTCGTCGACCTCTTCTCCGAGCTCGACATGTGGGACCTCTTCGAATACGTCCAGCGGCAGGCCGACGAAGCGGTCGCCCGCGGTGACGCGCCGCTGTCGGTGGAAGAACAGATCGCGCGGGTGACGGGCAAGCCCCTGCGCACGCTGGCCCAGCTCCGGGCCGCGGCCACGGGGACGAGCAGCGACGCGAAAAGCGAAGTGGCCTCGGATTTCAAGAAGACGACGCTCGCCCTCGCCGCGGTCTACAATCCCGAGGCCGCCCGCGCGGACGTCGAAACCAAGCGCCCCGCGGTCTTCCGCAAGGCGCCGTTCCTCCTGGGGCTCGGCATCGCGGCGATCGGCGCCGGGGCGGCCTTCTTGGGGCTTCTCGCGGCTCCGGTGACGATGCCGCTGATCGCCGGCGGCCTCATCCTCGCGTTCGCGACCCAGCGGCCCGGCGGCACCGGACTGGCCGCCCTCTATTTCGGCCGTATCTTCGCGCCGTTTTTCTCGCTCGAAAAATTCTGGGGCATGGGGCCCGCGCAGAAGGCGGGGTTCTTCGCCACGGCCGCGCTGTTCGTGGCCGGCGGCGCCGCGCTGATCCTCCTGGCGCCCAAGCTCCTGACCCTGGGCATCCTGCTCATCCTCCTGGCGCCGGCGCTTCTGCCGATCGTGTTTTCGAACATGCCGCTGAAGGAGAAGCTCTTCTGGGGCGGCATCGTCATGGGCGCGAGCACCGCCTACGTGGGCGGCCTGCTCCTCTTCCTCCTTTTCGGCGGGGCCATCCTGGCGACCGTGCTGAGCTACGGTTTCGTCTTCACGGCTCTCCTGGTCGCGCTCACGTATCCGGTGACGATCATTTCGTTCTATCACGTGGCGACGACGATCCGCAGTTATCTCGTCCTGCAGCGCGAAGTCTGGAGCAAGACGGCCAACTCGGTCGTCGGCCTCGGATCGTTCAATCCGTTCCGCGGCTTGTTCGGCATGCTCCGTTCGAACCGCGTGCCGGCCGAAGAGCGGACCTCCAATTTCATGAAAATGGCGATCCCGCTTTACCTGCTCGGTCTTTTCGTGACGAGCTCGGCGGCCGCGCTGACGGCCTTCGGGATCCTGTCTCTCGGCGTCCTCGCCGTCGGCACCGGCACGTTCACGCTCGCGTTCCTGGCGGTGGCGATCCCGCTTTACGTGCTGTACCGCTACCTGCCCCGCGTCGACACGGCCGAATACTGGGAGAACACGTTCGGCCGGTGGTTCGCGGAAGTGCAGGACGTCGAGGTGAATCACCGCTCGCCGATCCCCAACGGCGAGTCGGCCACCGAGTACATGGAGCGCGTGATCAACGTGCTGAACCGCCGCTACCTCCTGTCCGACGACGAAGCCCGCCTGTGGACCGACGCGGTCAACGGCCGTCCCGGCGGACGGTTCGTCCGCCCGCGCTCGCAGAAAGCCTTCGAAGTGCTGCGCCTGACCTTTTTCACGCTGAGCCAGAAGAAAGTCGCCCCGGACGTCTGGGCGCTCCTTCAGGCGAGCTCGACGCACGTCCAGGCCGCCGGCGAGCTCTTCACGCACACCGCCGAAAACAGCATCCCCATGGGGACGTTCAACAACGGCTCGTCGCTGCTGGGGTACGTCGCGCGCAACCAGCCGGTCGAGTGGGCGAACCTGATCGCGCGCCTGGGGCAGAGCACGAACCCGCGCATCGCGGCGGCCGCGCCCCTCCTGGCGGCGATCAACGAACGCACGGACGTCGTGGAGCTCCTGAACACGAGCCCGCTCTCTCCGGGGGAGAGGCAGACCGTGTACGCCGAGATCGTGCGCTGGCTGAACGAAATGCGCCCGAACAACGACGCGGTCATGGATTCGATGGCGCAGGATTTTCTCGAGTACCACATGACGCTCGCTTACCAGAGCGGCGACCTCGCCTACCGGCGGGCGGTGCGCGCGGTCGGCCAGGAGCACGCCTCTCTCGCCGAGGCGTTCAGCGCGCTTTCGTCCCGCGCGCCCGCCTCACTGAATCCGGATGAGGCGATTTTCGTGGCGCGTTACGCCTCCTATCAGGAGCGCGTCGACCTCAAGCTCCGCGGGATCTTCCAGGACGCGGCGCTTTGGGGCAATTTCCGCGGCCAGACCGGCGGAACGAACCTCACGCAGATCTCGCCCGTCGAGAATCTCGTCACGACGCTCACCGGCTACCGCGACAACCTGCCGGCCGGCGACCCGGTGCGCGCGGAGGTCGAGCATTTCATCGCCGAGCTCGGCGCGTTCGATCCGCGCGGCAAGGCCGGCAACCCCCGCTTCGCGACGATCGAGCAGTGGTCGGAGGATTTCCTCGCCTGGCGCCAGGCGAACTTCGACCGCTGGATGTTCCTGATCCGCAAGATGCAGCAGGCGACGGACGCGGCTCTCGTGCCGACCGGGCCGGGAGAACAGCGCCCGAAGGACTTCATGAACACGCTCGTCCAGTCGGCCGAGACGGTGCTCAAGGGCCGCCGGGCGAATCTGACCGTCGCGTTCCACGACGCCGCCCAGGACAATTTCCTCTCGAACGCGCCCGGCAAGCACCAGGGCATCGCGCTCAACCTCAAATCGTTCTTCGGCACGACCGTCGACTTCGACGCGCACGTCATGAACGAGCACGGCCAGCAGATCTTCCGCCCGGTCTGGGCGTCGATGAACAGCCGCCTGCGCAACCCCCAGCTGGCCGCGATCAACCCGATGATGAACGTCTGGGCCTCGTCGACCTGGGCGTTCCCGGCGACGTGGTTCTACTCGATCGCGCAGGTCGTCTGGACGAGCGACGTGCAGCGCGCGATCCGCGGCAAGGCGCTCGACTACGGCAAATACATGGGCATCCCGCAGACGATCGGGCCGTTCATGCCGCCCGGCGAAGACTCCGAAGGCCTGCTCATGCTGCAGCGCTCGGCGAGCCGCCCCGGCGTGTTCTACACCGGCACGCAGATCGACTGGTTCTCGTACCGCTGGGGCCGGCCGTCGCTCTTTTCCGAATCGCTCGTCACGACCGAGATGCGCTACGCGTTCAACGTCACGCGCTTCATGATGGACCGCGGCTCGTTCGCGGTGTTCCACAACCCGAACGTCCCCACGCAGGTGAAGCTGACGCACATCTTCCTGTGGTTCCATTATTTCATCGCGCCGTTCGCGCTGACGCTCCTGGTCCTCCTGCCGGCGCTGTCGCCGTTCTCGGCGTTCGCGTTCCTGAAGCCGCTGCTCTTCTTCGTCGGGACGAGCTACATCCTGATGGAGGCGATCAACCTGAACAACCTGAACCGCCACTGGCGCGAGTCGGGCAGCTTCTGGCAGGCGCTGCACCTCATGCTGCGCGACGCGATCCTCGCGCTGCCGTTCTACGTCTTCCTGATCCCGTTCTTCTTCCGCGGCATCTGGCTGGCGTCGCTCGAGATGTTTTCGTTCCTGCGCACGGTGAAGGAGGCGTTCCTGTCCTCCTGGAACGAGCGCCAGCGCTTCGAGGAGCTCATGCTCTTCAAGCTCTTCGGGCCGCGCGGGGTGCCGTTCAACAGCCTCGTCGGCATCGCGGGCCTCGCGGCCTGGACCGTCGGCCTCGTCTTCATGACGCCGCTGGCGCCGATCATCCTGCTGCCGTACCTGCTGGCGTCGATCGCCTTCATGACCGGCATGTACGTCATCGACGCGTTCGAGCACGGGCCGCGGCAGGCGGGGCTTCTTTACGGCTACAGCTTCTGGGCGATGTTCACGCGCGTGCCGTCGGTGATCTCGCGCACGATCACGCACCTTCGCAGCGGCAGCGTCTCCTACGTCCAGCGCGCGAAAGACCGCGCGACGGCGGCGGGCCTGCGGCCGAACGAGCTGGGCGACGTGCGGCCGCTCACCGTGGACGAGCTGATCCGGGGCCGCCGGGACGCGCTCGCGCGCGCCGAGGCCGTGAAGGCGCGCCTGCACCTGACCGAGGACCTGGCCCCCAAGACCACGAACGAGCTCAAAGTCTGGACCGCCTCGCGCGAGGTCGACGAGCAGGTGGCCGCGGGCACCCGCTACTCGCTGGCCGCCGCCCGCCTCGCCGCGCCGGTCCAGGGCGCCCGCCTGGCCGCGCTGACGGCCGAGGAGCAGGCCGCGATCATCCGGGACTACGAGCCTTTCATGCAGGGGCAGAACAACCGCAACACCCGCCGGCTCCTCGAGGCCCATCTGGCCTCGGGCGACTACGAATGGGTGCGGACGAACATGGAAATCAAATTCGGCGAACGCAGCCGGGGCCTGCTGGCGCGCTTCACGTTCCCGCGCAGCGCGATCGGCCGCCAGCTCCGCGCCGCGATCGACCGCCTCCCCGCCGAGAACCTGCCCGAGGCCGCCGCGCGCCGCGCGGAGGTCGAGTCGATCGTGAACTACGCCCGGACCCACGCGGCGGACGTCGCCGGCATCCGCGACCGCCTGACGCGCTTCTACGCGGCCGTGAACCGGCTGGTCGCCGAAGGCGTGTTCCAGCGCTACTACGCCCAGCAGCTCAAGGCCCAGAGCTACCGCGCCGTCACGGACGCGAGCCTCCAGCCGCTCGTCGACCGCTTCGTCTTCGAGCACGACGTGATCCCGCGCATCGAGGGCGCGCGTCTCACGGGGGCGCGGCTCGCCGAAGTCGCGGAGGGGGAGCGCCGCGCGCTGGAGAAGCTGACGGACGCGTATCTGAACGGCCAGCTCGGCGGGCTGAGCGCCGCGCGGATCCGGCAGTTCGCCGGCGAGTTCCCCGAGATCGGCATCCTCCT
>DATJEK010000188.1:0-9997 GCA_035496715.1 Candidatus Eiseniibacteriota bacterium
AAAAAGACCTGCAGTCCCGCCAGTCGGCGCTTCAGGCCGCGTTCGACAAGGGCAAGGCCCTCTTTGAGAGCGGCCGCTACGAAGAGGCCGCCGCCGAGTGGCAAAAACTCGCCGAGACGGACAAGGCCTTCGCCCCGCGCCTCGAGACGCTCAAGCGCGCCGCCGCCGAGTCGGCCGCCGCGCGCCGCGCCGCCGAGCAATACACGACCGAAAGCTACGGCCGGATGAAGGTTTCCGCCGAACAGATGAGCGGGGCTCTCGCCGCGGCCGAAGAAGAGATTCACGCCGAAACGGCGAAGGCCTCCGAGCAAAAGAGTCAGATGGAAAAGGGGGTCGCCGAACGTCAGGCGTTCGTCCGCTCCACGTTCGAAGAGGGCCGCAAGCTGTACGCCGCCGGCAAGCGCGAAGAGGCGCTGAATCTCTGGGAGACGATCACGCCCTACCTGCAGGACGAGGCCGTCGTGAAAGGTTCTCTCAAGCGGGTGACCCAGGCTCTCGAGGCCGCCCGCGAGGCCGCCCGCCGCGCCGAAGAGGCGGCGGGCCGTCAGAACGAACGGTTCAAGGCGCCGGAAGACTTGAGCAAGCTTCTCGCCCAAGCCCAGGCGGCGATCGAAGCCGATACCCGGAAATCGGAATCCGCTCTCGCGCTTTCGCAGAAAACGCTCGCCGACCGCCGCGCGGCGGTCGAGACGGCCCTCGCCGCCGCCCGCGAAGACTACGAAGCCGGCCGTTACGAGCAGGCGCTGAAGGGCTGGAACGCGGCCCTGCCCTCGCTGGAAGAGGAGCGGGATCTCAAGCCCGCGGTCGACCGCGTCTCTTCGTCCGCCCTGCAGAGGGACCGCGCCGTCCAGGCTCTTTCCGCCGTTCAGGCGAAGAAGGAAAGCAGGTTCAAAGCGCCCCAGGAGCTGGCGCCGCTTCTGGACCAGGCCAGCCGCAAGATGAACGGCGAGGCCGAGACCGCCGCCTCGCGCGCCAAGGAGATCGAGGGCGAGCTCGCGGATCGACAGGTCTGGATCACGTTCACCTTCCAGGACGGCCGAAAACTTTACGAGGCCGGCAAATACGACGAGGCCCTGAAGGTCTGGGATTCGCTCGTGCCTTACCTCGAAAACGGCGCCGAAATCCGGGCGATGCTGGAACAGATCCGCAAGGACAAGGATACGAACGCCCAGGCGCTCAAAGCCGCTTCCGATGCCGCCGCCAAAAAAGAGGCGAAGTTCCGCGCGCCCGCCGCGCTGCCCGACCTCCTGCAGGAGCTGTCGGCGCGTCTGGGGAAAGAGACGGCCGCCTCCAAAGCGGCCGCGGCCCGTTCGCAGGAAACCGTCAGCCAACTGCAGGCCGCGGCGGACGCTTCGTTCGGCCGGGGAAAGACGGCTTATACGGCCGGCCTTTACGAAGAGGCGCTGAAAGAGTGGGAGGCGGCGCTTCCTTATTACGAAGGGGCTCCGGAGCTCGCCGCGAAGATCAAGGAGACGCGGGAAAAACTGGGTCAGGCGCTCGAGGCCAAGAGGCAGGCGGACCTGGCCGCGGCCAACGGCGAGGTGAAGCTCAAGGCGCCGGCCGACCTTCCCAAGCTCCTGGCCGAGACCGACGCGAAGATTCTTCAGGACAAGAAAAGCGCGGAAGAGGAGAAGGCGAAGCTGGAAAAAGCCCGCGCGGACCGGCAGGCCTGGATCGAGGCGACCTTCCTCGCCGGCCGCGACGCCTACGCGCAGGGGAAATATCACGAAGCGCTCGCCGCGTGGGACAAGATCGCCGTTTATCTCGACCCGCAGGCCGGCATCCGCGAAGCGCTCGACCGCGTGCGAAAGACCCACGACGAGTCACTGGAAGCGAAAAAAAGCGTCGTGCAGTTCGCCGCCAAGGAATTCAAGGAGACGCGCGTCCCGGAGGGAATGGAGGCGCTCCTCAAAGAGGCCGACGGACGGCTCAAGGACGATGTCCGTCGTTTCGAGTTTCAGAAAAACGAGGCGCAGAAGTCGCTGTCCGAGCGGATCGAGAGGCTCAGAGCCGCTTCCGAGCGGGGCAAGGCGCACTATCAGGCGGGACGACTGGCCGAGGCCGTCCGGGAGTGGCAGTCGATGACCGCGGACCTCGACTCCGGAGCTCCCGAGGCGAAGCTCATCGGATCCCTCGTCGAAGGCGCCGCCGCCCGCGCCGCCGCCGAAAAATCGGCCTCCGAGTCGATCGCCCGCAAGACGGCGCCTCTCTCGCTTCCCGAAGGGTCGCTCACGGCGCTCAACGAGGCGCAGAAAAAATTGTATTCGGAGGCCTCGCAGTATCTCCTTCAGAAGGAAGAGGCCGAAAAGGCGCTGGCGTCCCGGAAAACGGCCGTCGCGGCGGCCGGGGAAAAGGCGAAGACCCTCCTCTCCGAAGGCAAGATCGAAGCCGCTCTCGCCGAGTGGGAAAAACTGGCCCCCCAGTATGCCGAGGGCCCGGCGCTTCAGGCCGCGATCCAGAAAACCCGCGAGGCGCTGGCCGAAACGGCCTCCGCGCGCGCCGCCGCCGCGGACGCGACGAAAGGGCAGGAGAAACGACTCCCGGCCCCAGAAGGCCTGCCGGCGCTTCTCGAGCAGACGCGGCTCGTCCTCAAAAAAGAAGCGATCGCGCTTCAGGCCCAGGCGAAGAAAACGCTCGAAATCCGCGCGAATCTCGAAACGCGCGTCGCCGCCTCGCTCGAAAAGGCCAAGACGCTGGCTCAGACGGGGAAGATCGAAGACGCCATCAGGGAATGGGCGGCGGTCCTGCCGCTTCTCGAATCCTCCCCGGCGGTCGAGGACTCGTTCCGCGGGCTGCGCGCGGCGATGGATGAAAATACGGCGGCCCGGCAGGCGCTCGACCAGGCCGCCCAGGCCGAAAAACGCAAAATTTCGCTCGGTCCCGATTTCGCCGCGACGCTCGAAACGGCCGCCGCGAAGCTCAAGGAGGAGTCGCTGGCGGCGCAGAATCAGCGCGCCCAGATGGAGAAGGCCCTCGCCGATCGCCGCGCCTGGGCGAATTCGGTCTACCAGAAGGGCCGCTCGCTGTATGCCGAGGGCAAGTACGCCGACGCGATCACGCAGTGGGAGGAGCTTCTTTCCAAGTCGGAAGAGGCTTCCGCCCTGAAGCCGGCGCTCGACAAGCTGAAGGCCGCGCAGGCCGAAGCCGCCGCCGCGCGCAAGGGGACCGACGATTTCGCCGCCAGTGAGTACAAACAGCTCAAGCTTCCGCTCGACGAGCTCGGCAAGCTGCTCCAAGACGCGGACGCCAAGCTGCTCGACCAAACGCGCCGCGCCGAGGCGGACAAGGCCGAGATGCAGAAGACGCTCGCCGAACGGCAGGCCTGGGTGGCCGACACCTTCGGCAAGGGCAAGGCGCTCTACGCCGACGGCCGCATCCGCGAAGCCCTGGACATCTGGTCGACGCTCACGCCCTATCTCGTCGAAGAGGGGAAGATGAAGGAAGCCATCGCCCGTACGCTGGCCAAGAACGAGCAGGCGGTCGACGCGCGCCGTCAGGCCGACGCGGCCGCGCAGAATCAGCAGGCGAAATTGAAGACCCCCGAAGAGCTGACGCAGGTCCTGACCGAAGCCGACCAGAAACTGCTGGCCGTCATCAAATCGGCCAATGACCAGAAAGCCCTGGCCGACAAGGCCGTGGAAGACAAGAAAGTCTGGGTCCGGTTCACCTTCGAAGACGGCAAAAATCTCTACGCCGCGGGGAAAACGGCCGAGGCCCTCCAGCTCTGGAGCACCCTCGTGCCCCAGGTCGAGGGCGGAGAGGCGATCAAGGAATCCCTGCAGAAGGTCTCCCAGAGCCTCGCCGAGTCGGTGCGCGCGCGGCAGGCCGCTTCCGAGGCGATCGCGCGTCAGGACCAGAAATTCACCGTGCCCGAGGAGATGAAGACGCTGCTCGAAGAAGCGCAGGGGAAGCTCCTGCAGGACACCGCCTCCTCCCAGGCGCAGAAGGGCAAGGCGGACCAGATCACCGCGGAGCGCCAGCAGTGGATCGAAAAGGCGTTCGCCGACGGCCGGCAGTTTTACCAACAGGGTCGTATCCCCGAAGCGATCAAGGAATGGATCGCGATCGTGCCGTATCTGGAAGGCGAGTCCGAGCTCAAGGCTCAGATGGAAAAAGTCAGCGAGCTTCACTCGGAGGCGGAATCCGCCCGCGCCGCCGCCGCGGAGGCCGCTTCGAAGGAGGTCCTGCGCGCCGAGGCGCCGCCCGAGCTTTACAAGCTGCTGGAAGAAGCCACGCAGTCCCTGCGCCAGGACACCGAAAAAGCGATCGTCCAGCGCGAGGAGTCCAAGAAGAGCCTCGAGCAGCGGCAGGCCGCCGTGACCGAATCCTTCCAGCGGGGCAGGGCGAACTTCGAGGCCGGGCGGACCGCCGAGGCGATCGAGGAATGGCGCTCCATGCTGCCGCACCTGGCCGAGGGCGAGAAGATCGAGCCGATGCTCGCTTCGCTCGGCGAGGGTCTGGCGGCCGCCGAAAAGGCCAAGACCGAGGCCAAGGACGCGCTGTCCAGGCAGAACGTGAAGCTCGAGATGCCGGCCGAGCTCTTTCCGTTGCTGGAGCGCGCCAACGAATCCCTGAAGGCCGAGGCGTTCGAGGCGCAGGCCCAAAAAACCAAGGCCGAGGGCAGCCTGCAGGACCGTCAGCAGTGGATCGTGGCGACGTTCCAGCGCGGGAAAGGGTTCTACGACCAGGGCCTTTACAAGGAAGCCGTCGACGAGTGGGCGAAGCTCGCTCCCTACACAGACGAGGCCTCCGGAATCCGGGAGCTCATCGAATCCGTCCGCCAGAGCCAGAAGGCCACGCTCGAGGCCAAGACCGCCGCCGTCGAAGCGGTCGCCGGCGAGTACAAGGGCATGAGGCTCGCCTACACCGACCAGATGGTGCAGCTGCTCGACAAGGCCAACAAAAAATTGAAGGAAGAGGCCGAATCGAGCCTGAAGAAGAAGGAAGAAACCGAGGCCGCGATGGCCGAGCGCAAGGAATGGAGCATGACGACGTTCAACAAGGGAAAAATCTTCTACGAACAGGGACGCTTCGACGAAGCCATCGACCAGTGGTCGCGCCTCATCCCGTATCTCGAGGGGGATTCGCGCGCGAGACAGCTCATCGAGACGATCAAGTCCAATCACGACGCCTATCTGGCGGCGGAGCGCGAGGCGGAGGCCTCGAGCGGCCAGAAGCCCGATTACGCGGCGATGGCGGCCTTCTTCGAACAGGCCGCCTCCAAGCTCGCCACCGAGACCCAGGAGGCCAAGGTCAAGACCGTGGACGCCATGAAAACCATGGCCAAGCGGAAGGAATGGATCGAGACGACGTTCCAAAAAGGAAAGGATCTTTACGACCAGGGCCGTTACGGCGAGGCGCTCAACCAGTGGGATATCTTAAAACCGTATCTCTCCGAGTCTCCCGAGCTGCAGAAGGCTGTGGACGAGGCGCGCCGGCGGGCCGACGAGGCCGCGAAAACGGTGCCTCAGGCCGCCCAGGTCGCCGCCCTCACGCAGAAGCTTCCTCCGCTTCCCGAGCAGCCGGCGGCGCAGGCTTCGCCCGCGCGGCCCGAAGAGGCTTCCGAGGCGGCCGAACCGCAGGAAGAGACGATCGCCCAGCCGTCCGACGAAAATTCTCAGTTCGTCTCCGGCGAAGTGACGGCGGTCGACTCCGCCGAAAAGACGCTGACGATGAAGCTCTACACGGTCAACAAAGAAAAGAACCTCAAGATTCACTTCGACAACTCCACGAAGATCGACGGCGGCGCGCAGGACGTGAACGCGCTCGCGTCGGGCACCGCCATCGATCTGCGGTATGACCCCCAGACCAACAAAGCGCTCTACATCTACATTTACTAAGGCGGCGGCGTTCCTCCTGCTCGGCGGGGCGGCCCTCGGCGCCGCCGCTCCGCCGACTCTCGAGGATTTCCTCGCCAACGCCGCGCTCGCGATCGGCCAAAGAAATCCCAAGCGGGCCGATTTCTGGATCGCCCGCTACCTCGCCCGGAAGGGGCCGCCGGAGGCGATCCAGGATCTCCTCGACAAACGCCGGCTCAACCCGGCCGGCTTTCTCTCAGACACCTTCGCCCCCGATTTTCTCGACTGGTTCGAGAAGAGCACGCACGCGCTCTGGGCCGCCGAAGGCCCGCGGGTCCAGGAAGGGCTGGGCGCCATGGAAATCGCCCAGGCGAGCGAGTCCGGGCGGTTCGTCGCGGTCGTCGCCTCACCCGAGCTGCAATCCTGGTTCACGTGGTCGGCCGGCGACAGCGCCAAAAACCGGCGGCTTCTTCTGGCGCCGGCGTCGGCTTCGGGAGGCTCGAAGATTTATCTCTATTCGGGCAAGAGGCTCAACAATAAAGTTCCCGTCTATTTTCCGCCGGTGGAGCTCGACACGAAGAAACGGCCGCTGCAATACGTCTGGAAACCCGAATTCCACGATCTCGACGGAGACGGCGCGCCGGAGGTGTGGCTGCGCTACAATCTCCTGCGCGGGAACGGTTTTACCCAGGCGCTGGATATCTTCTCCATGAATGAGGAAAAGGGCCTTGTCCTGGTCCGCCGCTTCCAGGGTGAATTCGAGGGAATCGCGCGGAGGCTGGACACCGGGGAAGTGGAGGAAGCGGCGGGAACCGGTTCCAAACGGGGTCTGGCTCACCTGGAGTTCGATCAGCATCGAATCGACACCTGGGAGTTCAAGGGCGGTTCTTTCAGCAAAAAATCGCGCCGTTTCGTCGACCATATCCTAAAGAGCGACGATTGGAAAAAGTATTATTAACCTGCTCTTCATCCCATCTTAACCTTTGACATCCACGCCTAATTTTGCTACTTTAATAATCCGAAACGGATAAAAAACGACACCACTCTTGGGCCTAAAAATCAAATCCTCTATAAAAGTCTTTATAATCTCTTTTCTTGCTTTGTCATTCGCCGGTTGCGGCGGAGCCGTGAAAGAAACCGACGCCATCACCGTGTGGCATTGGATGTCGGATCGCGAGGACGCTTTCGAAGAACTCGCCTCGCGGTTTGAACAGGAAACCGGCACGAAGGTCCATTTCGAGCTGTACGCCCCTTCCGAAGCCTACGCGCAGCGCGTGAAAGCGTCCGCGCAGACGCACACGCTGCCGGACGTCTACGGCGTCCTCGGAGAAAAGCGCGATTTCGCCAGCTTCATCAATTCGGGCTACGTCCTGGATCTCACGCCGGAGTTGGGAGCGGGGGAAAACGGGGCCTGGAAGGATTCGCTCTTCGCGCGCGCCCTCGCCGTCAACGAGTTCCTGCCCGGCAACGAGTACGGCGTCAAGCCCGGCATCTACGGCGTGCCCCTCGACGTCATGACGATCCAGATGGTTTACAACCAGTCCCTCTACGAAAAGGCGGGACTCGATCCCAAGCGCCCGCCGGAGACCTGGCAGGAATTCATCGCCCATTGCCGCGTCCTCAAGGAAAAGGGGATTCCGCGTTTCGTCAGCGGGTTCGGAGAGATCTGGATGATCGACGCGCTGGCCTCCAATTTCGCGATGAACATCATGGGCGAGGACAAGGTTTTCGCGACCTACCGCGGAGAAGTGCCCTACACCGACCCCGACTGGGTGAAGGTGCTGGCTCTCTTTAAAGAGATGACCGACGAGGGGGTTTTCGTCGACGGCGCCGTCACGATGGTCAACAAGACCGCCGAGCAGACGTTCGCCAACGAGCGCGCGGCGTACGCGTTCAACGGCTCATGGTGCATCAACGTGTACAAAGGGATGAATCCGAGCCTGAAATACGGCGCCATTCTTCCGCCGAAGGTCACGCCGGCCAATCCGATGCGGATCTGGGGCGGCGCGGGCAGCTCGTTCGTCGTGAACGCGCAGTCGCCCCGCAAGGACAAGGCCGTGAAATTCCTGCGGTGGCTTACTTCCGACAAGACGCAGGCTTTCCTCGCGGAGAAGACCGAAAATCTCCCGTCCAACAAGAACAGCCTTTCGCAGATCACCCCTGTTCTCGCGCAGTTCGCAGACGACATGGACAACTCGACCCACCCCAATGTTTACCCCGTGCACGAGAAGCCAGCCGTCACCGAGGCTTTCGACAAGGGGATCCAGTCGATCCTGATCGGCGAGAAAACGCCCGAAGCGGTCGCCGAGGAAGTGCAAAGGATCAAGGAAAAAGAGCAGAAAAAGAGCTGATCACCGTCCGCCGTCCGATGGCCGAGGCCGCATGAATTTTCAGAAAATCCGGAATTTACTCGGTAATTACGTTTTCATCCTTCCCGCGGCCCTCCTTTTTTTTACCTTCAGTTTATACCCCTTCTTCAAAGTTTTTGAGTTGTCGGTCACCAGCTGGGACGGGATCTCTCCGGTCGAGGCCAAGGTGGGCCTGGCGAATTTCAAGGACCTGATTTTCGACAACCCGGTCTTCTGGCTGTCGATGCGCAACGCCTGCTTCGTCACCTTTCTCGCGTTGACCGTCCAGAACCTGCTGGCGCTTTTTCTCGCGCTGATCTGCGACCGCGACATCAAGGGCGGAAACGTCTACCGCGTGATCTTTTACCTGCCGCCGGTCCTTTCCGGCATCGTCGTCGGCCTCATCTGGAACTGGATCTACGACGGCAGCTACGGGCTCCTGAACCATTTTCTGGCGTTCATCGGCCTGGGCGACCTGTCGCGCGCGTGGCTTTCCGACGGAAAGACCGCGCTCCTCTCGGTCGCGGTGATCCACATGTGGAAGGGCTTCGGGTGGGGTTTCGTGATTCTCCTGGCCGGTCTGCAGTCCATCCCCCGCGAGCTGTACGAAGCGGCGCGCGTGGACGGGGCGAGCTCCTGGATCGTCTTCAAGAACATCACGGCCCCTCTCATGATCCCGGTCTTCATCCTGGTTTCGATCCTGACGATCCTGGGTACGATGCAGATCTTCGACATCATCATCGCGACCACCGGCGGGGGGCCCGGCTACCACACCGAGGTGCCCATCACCCGCATCGTCTCGACGATGATCGGCACCGGGCAGTTCGGATACGCCTGCGCGATGGGCGTCGTGTTCGGACTGATCCTCCTGGCGATCTCGATGATTCAGATCCGCGTCTCCAAGATGATGAGGCAGGTATGACGGGCGCGACGGAGATCAACTACGAGAAGGTCAAGCGCATGACGATCAGCTTCTTCTCGCACACCTTCCTGGTCCTGGTGTCGCTGTCGTGCCTGTTCCCGCTGTGGTGGGCGTTCGCCTCGTCGCTGAAGACGCAGGAGACGGTGTTCAACGACCTGAGCCTCTTTCCCGCGCACCCGCAGTGGATCAACTACTACACGGCCTGGGTGAAGGCGGATTTCAGCCGCTATTTCGTGAACAGCCTCTTTTACACGGTCACCGTCGTCATCGGCGTCATCCTCGTCGCCTCCATGGCCGCCTACGCGTTTTCGCGGCTGGAGTTCCCCGGCAAGAACGTTCTTTTCATCGTGCTGATCTCGACGATGATGATCCCGATCCCGGGCTCGTTCATCGCGCTCTATGTGCTCCTCAACAAGCTCCATCTGGTGGACACGCAGCTCGGTTACATCCTGCCGCAGATCAACGGAGGCCTGGCGCTCGGCATCTTTCTCCTCAAGACGTTTTTCGACGACCTGCCCAAAGAGCTCGAGGACTCCGCGCGCATCGACGGCTGCGGCCGTTTCCGCGTCTACTGGCACATCGCGCTCCCGCTGGCCCGCCCGGCGCTCGCGGTGCTGGCGATCTTCAACATCCTCGCGGTCTGGAACGAATACCTGCTGGCGATGCTCGTTCTTTCCAAGAAGAGCCTCATGCCGCTGCAGAGGGGACTCATGGTTTTTCAAGGCGCCCACATCACGCAGTATCCTCTCCTCATGGCCGGCATCGTGATCACGGTTCTTCCGGTCCTCGCGGTTTATCTCATGCTTCAGAAACACATCATCAAGGGAATCACCGCAGGGGCTGTAAAAGGATAAAAAATCATGTATATTCTGTACGCTAAAAAGGCAGATGCCGGAGCGAGGTGTGTATGAACAGCAAGATTATTAACT
>DATJEK010000189.1:0-19696 GCA_035496715.1 Candidatus Eiseniibacteriota bacterium
GAAAGACTCACCTCGCGGAAGGACCGCGGGACGGAATCCAGCGCCTCCCGCGCCGAGGTGATGATGACCGGCAGGATCATGACCCCCAGCGTCAGCGATCCCGCGATGATGGACGCGCCGAACCGGAAAAAACCCACGAAGAGCGTCAGGCCGAACAACCCGAAAACGACCGACGGGACGCCGGCAAGGTTGATGATCGCCAGCCGGACGAGCCGGTTCATGAAACTGTCGCGGGAGTATTCGCTGAGGTAGATCGCCGCGCACAGCCCGAGCGGCAGGGCGAAACAGACGGCCCCGGCCACCAGGTAAAACGTCCCCACGATGGCGGGCATGATGCCCCCCTGGCGCATGCCCGCCCGCGGCATCTGGGTCAGGAATTCGGGCGTGATCGCCGCCGCGCCCTTCTGCAGGATGACGAGGATGATGAAGATCACCGGCACGACCAGGACGAGCGTCGCCAGCAGAAGGAGGGCGAACGCGGCCTTCTGAACGGTCTTGGGCGAGAAAAGGCTCACCGTCTCCTCCGGTGCATGAAGAGGTCGGAAACCATGTTGATGAAAAACGTGATCAGGAAGAGGACGAGCCCGATGGCGAAAAGAGAGAAATAATGTTCGCTCCCCTGGACGGTCTCCCCCATCTCGGCCGCGATCGTCGCCGTGAGCGTGCGGACCGGCGACAGCATGCCGCGCGGCATCGACGCCGAGTTGCCGGTGATCATGAGGACCGCCATGGTTTCCCCGACGACGCGGCCGATGCCGAGCATCACGGCGGCGACGATGCCCGAGGCGGCGGCCGGGACGATCACCCGGTAAATCGTCTGCCACTGCGTGGCGCCCAGCGCGTAGGCGCCCTCCTTGTAGATCTTCGGGACCGAGTGAAGCGCGTCCTCTGCGATCGAGACGATCGTCGGCATGGCCATGAAAGCCAGGATCAGCGAGCCGGAAAAAGCCGTCAGCCCCGTCGGGGCGTGGAACGTCGTCTTCACCCACGGCACGATCGTGACCAGCCCGATGAAACCCAGGACCACGCTCGGGATCGCCGCCAGAAGCTCGATGCCGGACTTGAGATACTCCTTGTAGCGACGGGGGGCGACCTCGGCGATGTAGATCGCCGCCGCGACGCCCAGGGGGATGGAAATCACGGCCGCCCCCAGCGTCACCAGAAGCGAACCGTAGATCAGCGGCAGGATGCCGAGCTCCGGGGGCTCCGAAATCGGGTACCACTTGCGGCCGGTCAAGAAATCCACCGGTCCGAGCGTGCGGAAGAGGAGGACGCCCTCCCTCAGGAGGAAAAAGAAGATCAGGAGGACGATGACGATCGAGGCGGCCCCGCTCAGCTTGATGACGGCTTCGGCGACGTGTTCGCGAAACTTTCTCAATCCGAGCGGAGCGGCCATCTCGATCAGCTGGCGGGCACGAAGTCGTTCTGGCTCACCACGTCCTGGCCTTCTTTCGAAAGCACGAAATCCATGAAACCCTTGACCGCGTCCGCGGGCTCGCCCTTCGAATAAATATACAGGGGGCGCGAGATCGGATAGCGGCCCGACACGACGCTGTCGAGCGACGGCGTGACCGGCTCGCCGGCGGACGAGGCGACCGCGATCGTTTTCATGGATCCGCTGAGATATCCCATCCCGAAATAGCCGACCGCCGCGGGGTTCTGGGAGATCTCGTCGACGATGGCCTGGCTCGAGGGCATCATGAGCGCCTCGGGGCTGAACTCTTCCTTGGACGCGGCGTCGCCGTGACGCAGCACGTGCTCCTTGAAATAAACGTGGGTCCCGGAATTCACCTCGCGCGAGAGGACGACGATCTTGAGGTCCTTTCCTCCGACGTCTTTCCAATTGGTGATTTTTCCGCTGAAGATGCCGGCCAGCTGGTCCAGGGTCAGAGTGGAAACCGCGTTCGAGGGATGAACCGCGACGGCCAGGCCGTCGAGCGCCACCTTGAACTCCTTGGGCTGGATCCCTTTCTTTCCGGCCGCGGCGACTTCGGCGGGCTTGATTTCCCGCGACGCGGCGGCCAGGTCGCAGGTCCCGTTGATCAGCGCCGCGAATCCGGTTCCGGATCCGCCGCCCGTCACCGCGATGAAAACGTCCGGATTTTTGCCCATGTAGGTCTCGGCCCACGCCTGGACGAGATTGACCATCGTGTCCGAGCCCTTGATCTGGATCGACGCCCCCTCCTTGGCGAAGGCCGGTGCGCATGAGAGGCAGGCCAACAGCGCGAAAGCCGAAAGTAAAACACGGTTCTTTGCCGACATGGGATCTCCTTTTGCTTCTAAACGAAGCGGTATCTGTAGGTTAGCGATCATCCGTGAAGTTTCCATGAAGCGATTGTGAAGATTTCGTGAAGCTAGAATTTGTACAACAGGTCCGCCTGGGAGCGGAACACGTGCTCGTTCGTGCTGCTGCCCACCGCCGTGTTCGGGTTCAGGGTCTGGACGACGTAGCCGGTCCAGTTGACCTGGATGTTGTCGGTCAGCTGGTAGGTGAAGCCGAATTTCGATCCCTTGCGGTTCGTGGCGCCAGACTGGCCGGTGCCGCCGAAATCGCTGTCGTTGAAGGCCGCGACGACCGAATTGGCGCCGAGCTCGTAATAGCCGTAGAAGGCCTCCCACTGGCCCTTCTTCTTGGCCTTGCCGACCTTGAGACCCAGTCCCCACGCCCCGTCCTGGTCGTGGATGTCGTTCTCGCCCGACCCAACGATGTCGTCGGTACCCACGTTGGCGAGGTTCGTCGCGTAGTCGTACCAGAGCACGACGGGGGTCTTGTTGACCGCGAACGCGATTTCGGGATAGAGGTCGAGCACGCGGAAATCGTCCGCGATCAGCGTGTTGGTGCGCAGGTAGCTCGTCGCGGCGGTGTTGCCGGCGCCGACCGTCTGCGTCCAGTTCGTGTAGTCGTAATACGAAGTCGCGAACGAAAAATCTACCGGTGTCTCGGTGCCGAAATTGTAGGTCGACCAGTTGACCGCGCCCTGGTAGCCGTACAGCCCGGCATCCTGCTCGAGCGTGGAATTTTCGTTCGTGATGAACTGGCCGAGCGTCCCGTAGAGGTTGAGCTTGTTCTCCTCCTCGCCGACGAGCTGGAACTTCGCCGTCTCATAGAGGCCTTCCGGCGTGACGTCGCCGTCCCACACGATCGGGGTCGAATAGCGCAGGAACGGGTTGTCGAACTTGCCGGCGCCGACCGTGACGCCTTTCAGCGGGCCGTAGTCCTTCAGGCCGTTGGGCGAGTACTGCGCGTAGGCGCGGTCGATGTAGATGTTCTTGTAGACGAAGTAGCCGGGGTTGCCGAGCGTGACGTTCGTCGAGGTGTTGTCCGTCGCGACACCGCTCGACGTGCTCGGGGAACCGGTCGCCATGCGGAAGCCGACCTTCCAGTCGTCGCCGTAGTCCTTCTCGAAGCCGTAGCGCAGGCGGATGCGGAAGCGGTTTCGCGAGCGGTCGGAAGCGGTGCCGGTGGAGCCGGCGTCGTTGTTCTTGTCGAAATAGTCGAAATTCTCCATGCGCAGGCGGAAATCGCCGCCGAACTTGAGGCCCTTCATCCAAGGGAGAGCGTCCGCCCCTCCGATGTTGTCCTTGATGCCCTTCTGCCAGTCGCTTTCGGTCAAACCCGCGGCGCCCGGCGCCATCGGGGCGTTCGGCTGGGGAGTTTCGATGACTTTCGAGGATTCCAACTGCTGGAGGCGCGCGTTCTGCCGGTCGATCGTGCTCTGCATGTCGGCCATCTGCCGCTGCATCTTCTGCAGCAGCTCCATCATCTGGCTCTCGTCGGCGTAGGCCGCCGTCGCCTGCAACAGGACCGCGATCGCGGCCGCCCATAAGACTTTTTTCATCACTCCCTCCGCGCCTGGTTTATGAACCGGAATACGAATCAACCTGGCACGGAGTCTACCGGGTGCGGATGAGGAGGGGATGAAGGGAGTATAAATTTTGCGTGAAGACAAAAAAAGAGCCCGGAGAGACTCTCCGGGCTCCGCGGAACGGCAGATCTTTTACAGCGCCCGGCGCCCCTGGATGAGGTTGATCAACACCGTGATGATGGCCAGGACGAGCAAGACGTGAATCCATCCGCCCAGCGTGTACGAGGAAACCAGGCCCAACGCCCAAAACACCAGCAGGATGACGGTAACGGTCCACAGCATGGGATGCCCTCCCTGTTCGACGATGAACCTCGACTTCAGCCGGCGCTCCACTTCGTCGTCATGTGCGCCGGGTCGGACACCATATCCTCGCGCCGTTTCCGGCTGATCCTGCCGATGCCGCTTTTGCAGGTGCAGCCGGTACCGTCGGCGCAACCCGCGCAGCAATAGGTTCGGCCTCCGGAGACGACGCCTTTGCCGTCGCTTTCGGTCCATTCGGTCTCGCGCATGCCGCACACCGGACAAACTTTGCGGTCAGCCATGGCTAGGCCCTCCTTCTTTCTGGATTTCCAGACCGAGCTGGCGATGGTCATGGAGTAATCCTCCTCTTGGAGACGGAACACACTTTCCCCTACAGCTTAACGCCGGGCGGTTTAGAGGGGAATTAGAGGGAGATTAAATAATTCTAATGGGCGGGCGCGTCAGGCGGCCCGGAAGAACAGGAACCAGACGAGCCCGAACACGGGGATCAGGACCGGGAGGCTGTAGCGGAAAAAATAACCGAAGAAGCTCGGCGTGTGCGCCTTCTGCTGGTCGGCGATGGATTTGACGAGGAAATTGGGGCCGTTGCCGATGTAGGTGACCGCGCCGAAAAAAACCGAGCCCACGCTGATCGCCCGGATGTAGGCCGGATGCTCGGCCAGGAGCGCCGCGACGCCGGCGTGCCCCTCGCCCGCGTGGAAAAGGCCCTGCGCGGCGGCCAGGAAGTTGAGGTACGTCGGCGCGTTGTCGAGCACGCTCGAGAGCACGCCGCTCCCCCAGTAAAACTGCCCGGGGCTGCGGATGCCGAGCCCGTCGGCGTTGCGCTCAAGCCACTCGAGCGCCGGCAGCATCGTGACGAAGATGCCGGCGAAGAGGATCGCGACCTCTTTGATCGGGCCGAAATTGAAATCGTTGGACTCGTGCACGTCTTTCGGCGTCGTCTTGTACGAAAGGACGGCCGCCGCGATCATCACGGCCTCGCGCAGGAACGGCGGCGAGCCGATGAACACGGATCCCAGGATCATCGCCAGGAAGAGGACGTTGTGCGCGCCGTCGAATTTCCAGGTCTCGTGCGCGGTCTCCTTGGCCCGGACCTCCTTGGGCGCGCGCAGGAAGTTGCGGCTGTCGATCACGAAGAAGATCGCCAGAAGGAGCGCGAGCGTCATCGCCCAGATCGGCCAGACGCTCGAGAGCACCCAGAAGAACGGGACGCCGCGCAGGTATCCCAGAAAGAGCGGCGGATCCCCGATCGGCGTCAGCCCCCCGCCAACGTTGCTGACGATGAAGATGAAAAAGACGACGTGATGGGCGGTCAGGCGGTATTTGTTCATCCGCAGCCAGGGACGGACCAGCACCATCGAGGCGCCGGTCGTGCCGAGAAGGTTCGCGAGCACGGCGCCGATCAGCAGATACAGGCAGTTCACGGCCGGCGTCGCCTCGCCCTTCACGCGGATGTGGATGCCGCCCGAGACCGTGAAGAGCGACCCGATGAGCACGATGAAGCTGAAATATTCGAGCGCCGTGTGCCCGAGCGGTGCGGTATCCCTGAGGAGAAACGCGTACCGGCAGGCGACGACGGCGGCCAGGCCGAACGACACGAGCGCGAAATTCTTTTCCCACCAGTGCTTCCGCGTCAGCGGCAGGACGGCGATGGCGCCGAGAAGAAGCGCGAAAGGCGCCGCCCATAGCAGATCGGCGGACATCAGGAGCGGGTGCCGGGCGAGACGAGGCGGTTGGTTTTCTTCAGAAAGCGCGAGACGACGAAGAATGCGGCCGCGGCGGCGGCGATCACGGCGAAAAAGACGGTGCTCTTCCCCGAGAGGCCGCCTTCGAGCGTGTAGGCGCGCCCCAGGCCGATGAGCGCCAGGAGCCCGAACGTCTGAAACACCTGGCCGTAGTCTTTGCGGATCGCCTTGCGCCAGTCGTAACGGCTGCCCTTCAGGGCCTCGCCGAGCGCGCCGAAGCGCGGCAGGATGCGCGGCACGCGACGGCAGTACTCGTCATACTCGGCGCCGAAGCGCGCGGACAGGTACGTCTCTTCCGCGACGGTGATCGCCACGTAGACGAAAAGAAAGAACGGGATCACGAAAAGATACGATGCCAGCGACCCGTAGGCCAGCGCGAAACCCGTGACGATGAGCACGTTTCCGACGTACATGGGGTTGCGGCAGGCCGAGTAAAAGCCGCCGGTCACGAGATGGTCGGCGTACACCTTGCCGTCCTTGCCCCCGCGCTTGATGTAATCGTAGCCGATGACCATGAGCCGGAAGGACTGACCGGCCAGCGCCGAGACGGCGCCGACGGACGCCAGGAGATCGTTCAGCGGACGGGACGCCGGAAAGGTGGCCGGACGGGAGACGAGCACGAGGACGGCGCCGGCGACCGGGAACAGGCCGTTGCGGAAGCGGAAGAAGAAGTCTCCCGCCCCCTTGAGGAAGCCGGGCGGGCGCGAGGTCATTTCAGCGCGACCATCCCGCAGAAATTGTACCAGCGGAAGAAGATGTCGCAGGCCTTGAAGCCGTTGTTGAGGAGGAGTTCGCGGTTTTCGTCGAAGTGGTAGGGCACGAGGACGTTCTCGAGCGCTTCGCGCTTCTGCGAGATCTCCATCTCGCTGTAGCCGTTGCGCTTCTTGAACTCGTAATAATATTTGATGAAGAAACGGTTCAGCGTCGAGTTCTGGCAGAGCACCTTCTCGATCAGGATGAGGCAGCCGCCGGGGTTCAGGCCCTGGGCGATGCCGCGGATGACCTTCTCGCGGTTCAGCGGACGGACGAACTGCAGGGTCAGGTTCATGATGACGACGGAGGCGTTCTCGATGACGATGCCTTTGTTGAGGTCGCCCTGCTCGAGCTGGAGCTCCCGCACGAAACCGCTCTTGGCGAGCTTGTCGGCCGCCTTCTGGAGCATCTCCTGGGAGGAGTCCACGCCGACGCAGACGACGCCCTCGGGCAGCTTGGGGTCGATCTGTAAAAACGTGGTGCAGGTGGAGCAGCCCAGGTCGTAGACGCGGGTGCCGGGGACCGCGAAGTCGGCGCACAGCTCGGCCATCATCCGCTGGACCTCCTGGTAGAAGGGCACGGAACGGTCCAGCATGTCGTCGAAGACCTCGGCCGTTTCCTTGCCGAAGTTGAAGTCCTCGATCAGCTTCTTCTTCTGGTTGAAAATCTCGTCTTTGGGCATGCGGGGTATTTTACCCAAAAAAAGAGCCCCGGTCCATATTTTGGACCGGGGCCCGTTTTCCGTTTTCCCGCGATCAGTACGCGGTCGCGGTCTCCGCGGAGGCGCCGGTGTCCGCGGCGGCGTCCACGTCGGCGCTCTTTTTCTTTTTCTTGGCGCGTACGGTCTCATCCGACGAGGCCGACGCGTCCGCCGGGACGCCGGCATCGGCCGACATCGAGGTGTCCGCGCCCGCCGTCGTCGTCTCGGTCACGGCCTTCGCGGAGGAGGCCGGAAGCGCGAATAACGCGACGATCGCCAGAACGGTCAGCCGGTGAGTCAGCTTCTTCATGGGTTCCTCCCTTTTGGTTGGACGACTCCGATTATTCTACGGAAACGCCCTTAAACGGAGGTTAGAGAGGAATTAAAAAGTTTTAATCGCGGGGAAGGCCGGCCTGATCGAGCTGTTTCTCGACGAGAAGCTCCCAGCCGCGGTTGGCCGCGGGATTGGCGGGGCTGGGATGAAGCAGGCCGAAGACGGCCGGGCCGGCGGGAAGGGCGCCGCGCGCGCGTTCGGCCGCGAAGCGCCCGATGCCGAACACGAAGCGCGGCCGCAGAAGCCGGCAGGTCCGCTCGAGCGCGCGGTCGCAGCTGTCGAAGAGCCGTTCGCGGTCGGCCGCGCGGAGCTTGTCGGGAGTCAGGTTCAGCCCCCCTTTTCCGATGAAGAGGAGCGGGCAGTAATTCACGACGAAAAAACGCGCGAAGAAGCGCTCGGGCGTCTGGAAGCGTCTCCGGGCCCATCCCCAGAAGCGTTTGCCGCTGACTTCGCTCCTCGTGCAGCCGAATCCGAGCACGGGACGCTTCGGATGGAGCCTCGCCGGCTTTCGGACGGGCGCCTCGAGGCCGAGCCAGTCGCGCACGACGGTGACTTCCCCGAACGGGACGCCGGTCTGCGCCATGCCCCAGGGACCCGGATTCATCCCGACGAAAAGCGCTTCTTTGGGGCCGGCGCCGTATCGCGAGAGATAACGCTCGTACGGCCCGCGCGCGTAGTCGAGCGGGTCGTATACCGCTTCCACGGGCGCGCCGAACCGCATCGCCTCCAGCTCGTCGCGGAGCTGGCGCGTCACGTCGCCGAAAGAGTCTGGGGTGGCCGTCTTCACAGGGCCATTATGAACCCCCATATTTTTTTGTAAAGTCCGTCCTTTCCAAGGCTCTTGGATACATTCGTAACTCATTATAATAATGAGACTTAAATGAATTTAGACCTTAGTGATGGCTATCACAGCCGCCGGCCGCCGTCTCGTCCATACTTGAAGTAGAAACGTGAAGCGTAAGGAGGTGGCCGATGAAGACCTTCAAAGAGGACGTCTTCTTGAACAAGCGCGCCCTTTACGAGAAAGCGATCCGCGACCGGGTCTGCGCCCACTGCGAAGACCGCGGCGAGGACGGAACCTGCCGAACGAAAGATCCCGACGGGTGCGCGATCCATCGCTCCCTGGCCGACCTGCTGCAGATCGCGTGGCAAATCGACTCGGGCGAGCTGGCGCCCTACATCGAGGCCGTCCGCAAAGACGTCTGCCAGTTCTGCTCTCATGAGACCGCCGGAAAGTGCGAAGTCCGGAACCATCTCGATTGCGGGCTGGACCGTTATCTCGAATTGGTCATCGAGGCCGTCCAGGAAGTGGACGAGGCGCTGGGGCTTCGCAAACGCTAAGGTGTGACGCCGATCACGGACGTTTCCGCTCCCGCGTCGTAGACTCGAGACGGTCCCGATGTCCATGCCCGATCATCCAAAGGAGAACCTCTTGGCCCAGCGAGCAATCACCGTCGACGGCGCCGAGGCCGCGGCCTCGGTCGCCTACCGCCTCAGCGAAGTCATCGCGCTCTATCCGATCACGCCCTCCACGTCCATGGGTGAATGGTGCGACGCGTGGTCGTCGAAACACCGGCCCAATTTCTGGGGTTCGGTGCCGTTGATCCAGCAGATGCAGTCGGAGGCGGGCGCGGCCGGCGCGGTGCACGGCGCGCTGCAGACCGGCGCGGTCGCCACGACGTTCACGGCCAGCCAGGGACTGCTCCTGATGATCCCGAACCTGTACAAGATCGCGGGCGAACTCACGCCGGCGGTGATCCATGTCGCGACGCGAGCGATCGCGACCCACGCGCTTTCGATCTTCGGGGATCACAGCGACATCATGGCGGCGCGCGGCACGGGCTGGGCGATCCTCTCGTCGGCCTCGGTGCAGGAGGCGGCGGACTTCGCGCTGATCGCGTACGCGTCGACGTTCAAGAGCCGCATCCCCTTCCTGAACGCCCTGGACGGCTTCCGCACGTCGCACGAGATCCAGAAGATCGTCCCGATTTCGGACGAAGAGATCCGGCTCATGATCGACGAAAACCTCGTGCGCGCGTTCCGGTCGCGCGGCCTCAGTCCGGACCGGCCCACGCTGCGCGGCACGGCGCAGAACCCCGACGTCTTCTTCCAGTCCCGCGAAGCGGCCAATCCCTATTACGCGGCCTGCCCGGACGTCGTCCGCGCGGCGATGGAGCGCTTTTTCCGCCTCACGGGACGGCATTACCGGCTCTTCGACTACGCGGGGGCGCCCGACGCCGAGCGCGTGCTCGTGGTGATGGGTTCCGCCTGCCAGACGGCCCAGGAGACCGCCGAACGCCTGGCCTCCGCCGGCGAAAAGGTCGGCGTCGTGAAAGTCCGGCTCTTCAGGCCGTTTTCGACGCGGGCCTTCCTCGAATCGCTGCCGAGGAGCGTGAAGGCGATCGCCGTGCTCGACCGCTGCAAGGAACCGGGCGCGGAAGGAGAGCCTCTCTACAAAGACGTCGCGACCGCCGTCGGGACCCGGACGGCGCCGGGCCCCGCGCCCGCCGTCATCGGCGGCCGGTACGGACTGGGTTCCAAGGAATTCACGCCCGGCATGGCCAAAGCCGCGTTTGACGAGCTGCGCCGCGTATTTCCGAGAAATCCCTTCACGCTCGGCATCCGCGACGACGTCGGCAACACGAGCCTCGAGGAAGACTTCGGGTTCTCGCTCGAAGACCCGGGAACGACGCGCGCGATCTTCTACGGTCTGGGCTCGGACGGGACCGTGGGCGCCAACAAGAACACGATCAAGATCATCGGCGAGGAAACGGCTCACCACGCGCAGGGGTATTTCGTCTATGATTCGAAAAAATCCGGCGGCGTCACCGTGTCCCATCTGCGTTTCGGCCCGCGGCCGATCCGCAGCCCCTACCTGATCCGGCGCGCCAATTTCGTGGGCGTGCACCAGTTTTTCTTCCTCGAGCGCTATCCGACGCTGGAGCACGCGGAGGACGGCGCGGTCGTGCTCCTCAATTGCCCCTACCCCGCCGGCGAGGCCTGGGACCGTCTTCCGGCCGGTTTCCGCCAGGAGGCGCTCAAAAAACACGTGCGGCTGTACGCGATCGACGCTTACCGCCTGGCGCGGGCCGCCGGCCTCGGAGGCCGCATCAATACGCTCATGCAGACGGCCTTTTTCGCCCTCTCGGGCGTCATGCCCGTCGAGCAGGCCGTGGAATGCGTGAAAGTCGCGATCCGGAAGACCTACGCCAAACACGGAGAGGAGATTGTTTCGCGCAACCTCGCGGCCGTCGATTCGGCCCTGTCGGGTCTCGCCGAGGTCCCGCTGCAGGCGGCCGCGGTCCTGGCGCTGCCGTCCGATCGCAGGCCGGAGGCGGAACCGGTTCCGCCGTTCGTCCGGGGGGTGACGCTCGAGATCGCGGCGGGCCGCGGCGAGTCGTTGCCGGTGAGCGCGATGCCCGCGGACGGCGCCTTCCCGACGGGGACGTCCCGATTCGAGAAGCGCAGCATCGCTTCGGACGTCCCGCTGTGGAGCGCGGACTCGTGCATCCAATGCGGCAAATGCGTGATGGCCTGCCCTCACGCGGCGCTTCGCGCCAAAGTCTATCCGCCCGCGCTTCTGGAATCCGCGCCCGATGGCTTCCGGTCATCCCCCGCGAAATGGCGCGAGTACCCCGATCACCGCTACACGCTCCAGCTGGCGGCGGACGACTGCACCGGCTGCGGCGTCTGCGTCGACGTCTGTCCGGCGCGCGACAAGGCCGATCGCGATCAGAAGGCGATCGCGCTGCGTCCGAAGGAGGGCCTGCTGGAGCTCGAGCGGCTCAACTGGGATTTTTTCCTCTCGCTGCCGGACCTTCCGAAGGGATCGGCGGCCTGCGACGGGGCCAAGAATCTTCAGCTGTCGCGGCCGCTTTTCGAATTCTCCGGCGCGTGCTCCGGCTGCGGGGAAACGCCTTATCTCAAGCTGTTGAGCCAGTGCTTCGGCGACCGCTCGCTCATCGCGAACGCGACCGGGTGCTCGAGCATCTACGGCGGGAACCTGCCCGCGACCCCCTGGTGCGCCGGCGCCGACGGACGCGGGCCCGCCTGGGCGAACTCGCTCTTCGAGGACAACGCGGAGTTCGGGCTCGGGTTCCGGCTCGCGCTCGACCAGCGCGCCCGTTACGCGGCGAAGCTCCTCGCCGCGATGAAACACCGGTTCGGCGACGGTCTCGCCGAGGCCGTGCTCTCGGCCGACCAGAGCGACGAGCGCGGCATCCAGAAGCAGCGCGAGCGCGTCGCCGAGCTCTTGAGGCGCCTGAAGGAAGAGAGGGGCCGGCCGGCGCGCGAGCTCGAGAACGTCGCGGACGCGCTCGTCCAAAAAAGCGTCTGGGTCGTCGGGGGCGACGGCTGGGCGTGCGACATCGGCTACGGAGGCCTCGACCATGCGCTCGCCTCGGGACGCGACTTCAACGTGCTGGTGCTGGATACGGAGGTCTATTCGAACACGGGCGGCCAGGCGTCGAAGTCGACGTCGCTGGGCGCCGTCGCCAAGTTCGCTTCCGCCGGCAAGCGCGCCCCCAAAAAGGATCTGGGCCGGATCTTCATGAGCTACGAATCCGTCTATGTCGCTCAAGTTTCGCTGGGCGCGAACGAATCGCAGACGGCGCTGGCCTTCCGCGAAGCCGAGTCGTACGCCGGACCGTCGCTCGTCCTGGCCTATTCACCCTGCATCGAGCACGGCTTCGACATGTCCAAAACGATGCGTCAGGAAAAAATGGCGGTCGAGTCGGGCTACTGGCCCCTCTATCGCTTCGATCCGCGCCGCGCCGAGCGCGGGCTCAATCCCTTCCAGCTCGACAGCCGGAAACCGAGCCTGCCGCTGAAGGATTATTTGTACAGCGAGAACCGCTACCGGTCGCTGACCGACAAGGACCCGATGGCGGCCGCCGAGCTGCTCGCGGAAGCCCAATCGCGCGTCGAAAACCGCCGGCGGCATCTCGAAGCGCTCGCGGCGCCCTGGCCCGAAGAAGGCCGCGGGTTGCCCGACCGGGTGCCGACGCGAACCACGGAAGAAAGGAGCTGGACATGAAGTGCGAGACCTGCGGCAGGCAATATGATTTACAAGAAGCCGAAGAACGGTGCAAATCCTACTGCCGCTCGTGGGGAAACTGCGGGATCACGCCCTGCCCCGGCTGCTTCGCGGAAAAAGTGGAAGAGCCGGGCTGGTACCACGCGCTGTTCAACGCGGGCGCCTGGATCTAGCGGCCGGCGGGCAGAAGGGCTTCGCGAATAAAGAGCGCGCCGACCGGGGTGCCGATCGGCGCGCTCTTTTACTGCCCGCTTGCGATGCGCTTTATTTCTTGGTGACCGTTCCGTTCGCGTCCACCGTGACCTTGTCGCCGGCCTTGAGGCCCGCGGTCGAGGCGCTGGCGGGCACCGTCCGCTGAGTGCCGTTCTGATCGAGGGTCACGTCATTCGTGCTGGTGTTGACCGAAAGGACCGTGTACTCCGAAGAGCCCGTGCTGCCGCTCGTCGTCGACGTCGAAGTGCCGGTCGCTCCCGTGGTCGCGTCTCCGTACGCCGCGAAAGCGGGCGTCGCGACCGCGAGTGCCAGAACCAGAAGTGCCGTGAGTTTCGATTTGTTCATGGGATTCTCCTTGGGTTGTTTATTTTTTGGTGATCGTTCCGTCCGGGTTCACGCCGACTTTGTCGCCCGCCTTGATGCCGGCGGTCGTCGGGTTGCCGCGGACGCTTCTCTTGGCGCCGTTCATGTCGAGGGTCAGGTCTCCGGTACCGGCATCCACCCCGATCACCGTCCAGTCTCCGGTCGGCGCGCCGCTTGGGGCCGCCGCCGTTTTGGTCGCGGCCGCGCCGCCTCCGGCGGGGTCCGTCGTCGCCGCGAATAAGGGCGCCGCGAACGACGAAAGCAGAACCAATAGCGCGATCATCTTGAGTTTAGCCATCACTTCTTCCTCCCTCTGTTGATCCGTCGAACGTCTGACAGAGGGCTAGAGTACGATAACGGCGATTAAAGCCCGATTAATTTTCCATTATTTTTTTTTAATGCGGAGGGAACGGCGCGGTTCGGTTCAGGCGCCGCATTTTCGATGCCCCGGCTCGGGTGAAGTTAGAGGACCGTCCCTTCCAGGAAGGGCTTTCCCGCGTCGAAGCTCAGGATGTTCTCCACCGTGACGCGCGCGATCTCGGCCATCGCTTCGTGGGTGAAAAAGGCCTGATGAGCGGTGATGAGGACGTTGGGGAACGACAAAAGCCGGTTCAGGTCGTCGTCCTGCAGGAGGCGGCCGGAATGGTCCTCGAAGAAAACGCCTTCCTCCTCCTCGTAGACGTCGAGCGCCACGCCGCCCAGGCGCCCGCTCTTCAAGGCGTCGATCATGGCCTTGGTGTCGACGAGCTTCCCGCGGCTGGTGTTGATCAGGAACGCCCCCCGCTTCATCTGGGAGATCGTCTCCTTGTTCAGCATGTGGAAGAGCTCCGGAAAAAGCGGCACGTGGAGCGAGACGACGTCGCTCGCGCCGAGGAGCGTCTTCAGATCCGCGTACTCGACGCCGTTTTGCGCGGCCCACGCGGGATCGGGCGTGACGTCGTAGGCCAGGACCCGCGCGCCGAACCCGCGGAAGATCTGCGCGGTGATCCGGCCGATCTTCCCGGTCCCGACGATGCCGACCGTCTTGCCGTACACGTCGAAACCCGCCAGGCCGTTCAGGCAGAAATTGAGGTCGCGCACCCGGTTGTAGGCCCGGTGAATCTTCCGGTTCAGCGTCAGGAACAGGCCGACGGCGTGCTCGGCCACCGCGTGCGGAGAATAGGAAGGGACCCGGGTCACGGCGACGCCGAGCTCTTTGGCGGCGGCCAGGTCCACGTTGTTGTATCCCGCGCAGCGCAGCGCGACCAGCCGCACGCCCGCGCGGGCCAGCCCTTCCAGGCATCCGCGGTCCACGCGGTCGTTCACGAAGACGCACACGCCCCGCTCTCCGGCGGACAGGGCGGCCGTCCGGGCGTTCAGCGTGAAATCATGAAATTCCCACTGGATGCCCTCGGCCCCTCCGGTCCGGCCGAAATACTCCCGGTCATAGGCCTTCGCGTCGTAAAAGGCCACCCGAATCGCCTTGCCTGTATCAGCCGTGCGAGGGTCTGTTTTCATACTGTTAGCATAAACCGGACCGGCGGTCCGGAAAATGAGGGCGGTCCCTGATTTTAATTAAGGGAAACGGCGGGGGAGGCATCGGGGATGCCCCGATACGGTCCTGGTCAGGACAGCTGTTTGAGAATCAGGACGGCGGTTTCTTCGATCGCGCGGTCCGTCACGTCGATCGTCCGCCAGCGGTGGGTCCGGCAGGCGGACTCCACCCACCGCAGCTCCTTGCGGATCCCGCTGAGGGTGGAATAGGCGCCGGCGTCCGTCCCGAGATCGGGCACGCGCTTGCGGCGGATTTCGAAGAGCTTATCCGGCCGGATGAGGAAACAAAAGACCCGTCCGCCGTCCTTCAACTGCGCGAGCCGGGCGGGAATGCCGATTTCCGGGATCAAGGGAATGTTCGCGACGCGCACCCCCTTGACCGCCAGATACATGCTCACGGGGGTTTTGGACGAGCGGGAGGGCCCCACGAGGATCACGTCCGCCTTGCCGAAAGTGGCTTCGCCGGCGCCGTCGTCGTGCGCGATCGCGAACTCGATGGCATTGATCCGCTTGTTGTAGTCCGCGTCCAGCCGGTGGATGGCGTGCGCGTCCCAGACGGGCGTCGCCTTCAGGTGCCGGACGACAAAATCGGCCGGAGGGCCGGTCAGATCGAATGCCGGCACGCCCCGCTCCCCCGCCATTTTCCGGATCGCCCGCTTCAGCTCTCCGGAGAGGACTGTATGGAACAACACGCTGTTTTTGAGGGTGCGCGGAAAGATCGCCTTCACCTCGTCGATTCCGGAGACGAAGCTGAACTTCTCCAGGACGATGTCGTCATTCGGGAACTGGGAGAGGATCGCGTTCGTGAACCTCTCTCCGAGCTCTCCGGTCGAGTCGGAAATCAGGTAGATCTTCTTTTGCCCGCCCCGCTTCAAGGTTCGAGCGGACGCGCCCTCGACGGCGTCCGGGTGGCCTCGACGACCTGTTCCACCAGCGCGCTGTCGCGCGGTCCGGTCGCGAGGTCCGAGAGCGTCACAATCCCGACCAGCTCCCCGCCGGGGTCCAGCACGGCCAGGCGCCTGACGGACTTCGTCTCCATGACGTGCGCGACCGCCTCGACGTCGTCGTCCTCCCGGCACCATTCCATGCACCAGGTCATGACGTCTTCCACCTTGCCGGCGGACGGGGAAACCCCTTCGGCCGTCGCCTTGACCGTGATGTCACGGTCCGTCACCATCCCGGTGAGGACGTCGCCGACATAGACCGGCAACGAGCCCACGTTCCGGTCGCGCATCTTTTCGGCGGCCTCCCGCAGCGTCGCGACGGACTGAACGGTTTCGACTTCCCTGGTCATGATGTCCGCGACTTTGGTTCTCATACGGAAACCCCTCCCCCTTTGGCCGTTTCTCCGCCGCTGCGCATCGTGCGCAACTGGAATTCCTCCATCTGGAGCATCAGCGACACCCACAACCCCGAACCGAACCGCGGTTTCGCGGCCTTGCGCGGTTTGCTCTCCGGAATGAAAGGTTTTTCCATGTCCGACGCCTCCTTCTTTATCCGCCACGACCCTTGGCAACAGAATAAACCCGCGGCCCTTCCGAAAACATCAGGCCCGGCCCTGAAATGATTTGAGGAAAATTGCGGAGAGGGGATCGGGAAATCCCCGGTGCCTATTCCGGCTGGCGCTTCAGGATCTCGAGGAGCTCTTCGACGAGGCGGGCGTGCTTTTTTTCGTCAGCGATCAGATGCTCCAGATGCGCCTCCAGGGCGGCCTTCTTGAACTTCGCCCGGGATTCGGCCAAAAGCTCCTCGTAATCCCGCACCGCCCCCCTCTCCAGCTCGAGCATTTTCTGGAAACGGGACTGCCAGAGCTCCTTGTAGAGTTTGAGCTTCATCGGGCGGACCCCAGTTCGACGATCAGTTGCAGGAGCTCCGCGTGCCGCCTCGTGTCGTCCTTGAGGATCTTGAAGATCCGCAGCACCTTCTCCCGGTCCTCGGGCATGAAAAAATTCATGTCGTCCGTATTCATCGAGTAGAGAGACAGCGTGTAGATGTCAGTCTCCTCCTCTTCGAGACATCGGGCGATACGCTCGATGAATCCGGGCGGCAGCGGCCCGCCGGCGTTCACGACGCCTCCGAGAGGAGCGCGGGACGGCTCTCCGACGACAGTCGCTCCCGGAGCATCCGGTAGAATCCGTCCCCTTCGACGGCGAAATGGCTGCGCACGAGACAGACGAGATAGATGCCGTCGGAGTAGATTTTGCGGGCCGGAGCCGCCGGATCTGCCGGTGTCTTTTTTTCCAGCGCGGCCAGACCGCGGTCCAGGGCGGCCGCCCGGTCCGCGAACTCCCGGTGCTCCAGGGAGAGGAGGTTCTGCAGGGGAAGGAGGGCGGGGGTCATGCGCCTGACGCGGGGGAAAATCTCTTTTTCTTCACGGGCGACATGATCCGAAAAGCTTCGCGAGAGGAGTCGCAGTCTCGAGCGCGCGTCGGCCGCGTTGCGGCGCAGATAATACCGTCTCTCGAAACGGATCTTCTGCACCGCGGCCATGAAGGCCTTGGAGTCCTCCTGGACCAGGGCCTGCGAACGCCTCGACTCGCGGCAAATTCGTTCCGCCAGCTTTTGTCCGTCCAAAGCAGATCCCTCCCTCTAAAGAAGGGTACCTCTTCGCGCGGAAGGGTTCTGTGACCGGGATCACTTTTCCAGGATTTTTTTGAGGCCCGGCCGGTCGCGGACGACGATCTGGCGGCCGCGGATGTCGATTAGTTTGAGGCGTTTCAGCTCGTACAGCTGGCGGGCGACCGTTTCGCGGGCCAGCCCGATCCTCTGGGCGAGCTCCTCGCGGGTGAACGGCAGGTCGAGAACGTCTTTCCCCGGCCCCTCCGCGGTCCCGGGGAGGTCGAGCAGGAACTTAGCCACGCGCTTTTTGCTGTCCAGGAGGGAGACGCCTTCGATGAGCATGCTGAAGCACTGGAGGCGTTTGGCGAAAAGGCGGTTCAGCCGGCGCGCGAGGGCCACGTCGTCCCGCACCAGCCGCACGTAGTGCTCGCGCGAGAGGAACCAGACCGTCGAAGGAACCATCGCCTGCGCGGTCGACGAGCAGTGCCACTGGGTCTCGCCGGGATTGCAGGCGCAGGTGTCGCCGGGGCCGAGCGTCTCCAGCGTCTGTTCGCGTCCCGAAGGGCCGATGCGGTAGAGCTTCACGCGGCCCGTCTTCACGAAGAACACGCGTTCGCAGGAGGCGCCTTCGAGAAAGAGGGTCTGCCCTTTTTCGAAGGACTTCTCGCGCAGGCATTCCTTGACGAGCGAGACTTCTTTTTCGGAAAGCCCCTCGAAAAAAGGGATGTCTTTCAGGCTGAAGGGCATGGGCGCGTCTCCTCGAAAAAAGTTTCCCACAAAACGCCCATGGGCACAAGGAAATAGCGAAAACGAGGGGCGGGAGGAACGCGGCTACCGGACGATGAAGCTGGAAAAGAGGGGCCGGATCGAATCGGCGAGCCCCTCCGGAAACTCGGTCTCCCCCGCGGCGGCGAGACGGGCGTCCGGGCAGCCGGCGGCGCGGAATCGCTGGACCGCGTACCGGCGCACGCCCGCCGCGGCCAGCGTCGCGGCGATCTCCGCCAGGTCCCCCGGGGAAAGGAGGGCCGGGTGGTAGGTGGTGCGGAATTCGTGCTCGACCCCGCTGCGGAGCACGGCCTCGAGGCTCCGCCTCGCGAAATCGCCTCCCCCGCGGACCCGCGTCACGGCCTCGTAGCGGTCGAAGGGCGCCTTCACGTCCATCCCGACCCAGTCGCAGAGGGGCAGCGCCGCGGCGAGCGCCCCAGGGTCCATGCCCGTCGTGTGCAGCCCCGTCTCGAAACCCATCGACCGCACCGACTTCAAGGCGCCCGGCAGTCCGGCGTGCGCCGTCGGCTCGCCGCCGCAGAAGACGACGCCGTCGAGAAACCCCCTGCGGCGCTCCAGAAATGAAATCAGCGTCTCGGGCGTCAGCGCGGGTTTTTCCCCGAAGGGCCACAGATGCGGGTTGTGGCAATAACGGCAGCGCCAGGCGCACCCCTGCGTGTAGACGACCGCCGCCAGGCGGCCCGGAAAATCAATCGTGGTGAACGGGGTGAGTCCCGCGACAGGCAGTGTCCAGGCCGCGGGGCTCGGCGAAATGGATGCGCTCATGATGCTCCCCCTTTTTTCCCTCGTTGAATTCGGACACCGGCCGGTGATAGCCCATCACGCGCGTCCACACCTCGCACCGCTGTCTCTCCTCGTCCTTCAGGAAAATCCCGTCGGCGGCCTGAATCATCGCTTCTCCTCCCCTGTTTTGGCTTCCGCGGTCCGCGCGCCCGCGCGCTTGGCCGCCAGGATTTCTTCGTCGCATTTAGGGCAGAACTCCCGCTCTCCGTTCAGATAGCCGTGCGTCGGACAGATCGAGAAAGTCGGGGTGACCGTGATGTACGGCAGCCGGAACCGCTCCAGGCTGCGGCGCACGAGCGCCTTGCAGGCTGCGGCGCTCGAAAGCCGCTCCTCCATGTAGAGATGGAGCACCGTCCCCCCGGTATACTTCGTCTGAAGCTCGTCCTGACGCTCGAGCGCCTCGAACGGGTCGCGCGTGAAATTCACGGGCAGCTGGCTCGAGTTCGTGTAGTACGGGCGCGCGGGCGTGCCCGCGTGGAGGATGCCGGGAAACCGCTTCAGGTCCTCTCGCGCGAAACGGTGCGTGGCGCCCTCGGCCGGGCTGGCCTCCAGATTGTACAGATGGCCGGTCTCTTCCTGGAAGACGCGCAGGCGCTCCCTGGCGAAATCCAGCATCCGCACGGCCATCTCGTGCCCTTCGGGCGTCGTGATGTCGTGGCGGCCTTCGGTGAAATTCCGGACGCATTCGTTGATCCCGTTCACGCCGATCGTCGAGAAGTGGTTTTTCAGCGTGCCCAGGTACCGTTTCGTGTAGGGGAAGAGTCC
>DATJEK010000190.1:0-9437 GCA_035496715.1 Candidatus Eiseniibacteriota bacterium
CGCTCGAGGTGACGCCGAACTTGACCTTTTCGGCCACGTAACCGGCCAGGAGCACGCAGATCTCGGCGATGAACCAGTCCTTGTTGCGGAACATCTCGTCCTCGGAAGGCAGCGAATAGGTCACGCCGCCGGCCGGGCCGCGGGGAATGATCGACGCTTTGAAGACGTCGTCCGTCGGATGGATCAGGTACGTCACGATCAGATGGCCGGTCTCGTGATACGCCGTGATCCGCTTTTCCTTGTCGCTGACTTTGCGGTTTTTCTTGAGGCCCAGGTCGATGCGTTCCATGGCCTCGGAAATGTGGTCCATGTCGACCTTGTCCGTCTTGGAGCGCGTGGCGATCAGCGCGGCTTCTTTCACGATGTTCGAGATGTCGGCCGGGCTTTTCTGGACCGCCTTGCGGGCCAGGCGCGAGACGTCGACGGAAGGGTCGTAGCTGATCTTGGAAAGGTAGTACTTGAAGAGCTCCTCGCGCTCGCCGAGATCCGGCTTCTCGACGTAGATCTTGCGGTCGAAGCGTCCCGGCCTGAGGAGCGCCGGATCCATGTTCTCTTCGGGCGCGTTGGTCGCGCCGATGACGACGACGTTCTCTTCCTTGTCGCCGAGACCGTCCATTTCGGCCAGGAGCTGGTTTTGGGTGGAGTTGGTTTCTTCGGTGCCGCCGAACGCGGAAAAGACGCGCTTGCGCGCGACCGAGTCGATTTCGTCGATGAAGATGACGCAGCCGCCCTCGGCGTACGCCAGACGGCGGGCCTTCTGGAAGAGCTGGCGGACGCGCGAGGCGCCGACGCCGACGAACACTTCGACGAACTCGGCGCCCGACATCGAGATGAACGGGATGCCCGCCTCGGTGGCGATCGCCTTGGCGAGATAGGTCTTGCCGCAGCCGGGAGGCCCCATCATCAGCATGCCGCGGATGATGTTGCCGCCGATTTTCTTGACGCGGGCGCGGTCCTTGATGAGGTCGCAGAGCTCCTTGGCCTCCAGCTTGGCGCCTTCCATGCCGATGACGTCGGCCCAGTGGATGGAGACCTTGTCGCTCTTGATCTGGTTCTTCTTCAGCTTCTGCAGGCCGCCGCCGAGGACCCAGGAGTAGAGCACGACGAAGATGACGGCCGAGATCGTGGCCTGGAGTCCCATCGTGGAGAGCCAGGCGACCATGTACGAGCGCTGGTAGGAATCGATCGAACCGAGGGCGGCGACCGGGATCCAGAAAATGAAGATGGTCCAGGCGACGACCGCGATCTTAATCCAGTGGTTCCACCAGAATACCTTGATCTTTTTCCAGAACACGTTGACCTCTGCTTTCTATTGAAACCTTGTAAGAAGCGGACGCAACCGGTACGGCCCTTTTCGGGGAATGCCGACCTAAAACGCCTTAGGGACTAGCGGTCCCTCTTCTTGTGGCGGTCACGACGCCGTCTCTTCTTGCGCTTGTGGACGGCCATCTTATGGCGTTTTCTTTTTCTGCCGCAGGGCATGCGTTTTTCGTCGCTCCTTGTTGGTTAGTAAATGACCTTGTTCAGCGGGTTCTCGATGATCCCCTCGGCGCCGGCCTCTTTCAGCTTCGGGATCAGCACCCGCACAATCTTCTCGTCGATGATGGTGTCGACGTCCACCCAGCCCGCCGTCGCGAGGTTCGCGACCGTCGGGTTCTTCATCGCCGGCAGAAGCGACAGGATCTTCTGCAGGTTCGACTGGGCCACGTTCATCTTGAGACCCACCTTCGACTCGGCGTTCAGCGCCCCCTGAAGCAGGAGCGCGATGTGCTCCATCTTCTGCTTCTTCTTCGGGTCCGCCCAGGCCTTCTTATTGGTGATGAACTGCGTCGTCGAGTGGCACAGGGTCTCCACGATGCGCAGGTTGTTCGCTTTGAGCGACGAGCCGGTCTCGGTCAGTTCCACGATCGCGTCGACCAGGCCCGAAGCCACCTTGACCTCGGTGGCCCCCCAACTGAATTCTACGTCCGCCGTCACCCCCTTGGATTGGAGGTACTTCTCGGTGAAGCCTTTGAGCTCCGTGGCGATGCGCTTGCCCTGGAGGTCCTTGGAGCTCTGGATATTCGACGCGTTCGGCACGGCCAGCACCCAGCGCACGGGGTTGTTGCCCGTCTTGGCGTAAACGAGCTCCTGGATCCGCACGACGTCCGAGCCGTTCTCCTGGATCCAGTCCTCGCCGGTGATCCCGCAATCCAGAGCGCCGTCCTCCACGTACCGGGACATCTCCTGGGCACGGATCAGCACGGCCTCGATCTCATCGTCATCGATGTACGGGAAGTAGGACCGGGAGCCGACGCTGATATTGAAGCCGGCTTTCTTGAACATTTTGAAGGTGGATTCCTGAAGGCTGCCCTTCGGCAATCCGAGCTTCAGTTTTTTGACGGCTTCTGCCAATTCGACCCCTGTTCCGAGAAAACTTATTAAATCGTAACTTTAGTGTTATTAATAAGATAAGAAAAAAATTAGCCGATAAAAAGCCTGTCGGCTAATTTATGCTAAAGGGAGTATAACATAGCTAAAAGGTCGTGTCAATTTACCCGGGCCGTGTTTCGAGGTTGCGCCGGGGAGTCCCTTTCGGTATAATCCCCTCTTATGTTGAAATTCTTCCGGAACCAGAAAAACCAAAAGCGCATCTATGTGACGCTCGCGCTCATCATCATCCCCTCTTTCATCATCACGGGCGTCGTCCTCTTCGCCCCGCAGGGGGACGGCGTGGAAGGCACCTCGGCGCTCGGCACCATCAACGGCCACAAGGTGACGATCGGGCAGTACCTGACCAGTTACAAGGCCACGATGCGCCAGGCACAGATGATCTACGGCGAGAAGTACACGCAGGCCAAGCAGTTCCTCAACATCAAGGGTGAGGCCTGGGACCGACTGCTCCTCCTCGAATACGCCAAAAAGAACCGGATCCGGACCTCGGACGCCGAGGTGGTGGACTGGCTTCAGTCCCAGAGCGCCTTCCAGAGGGGCGGCCAGTTCGACCTGCGCCTTTACAAAATGTACGTGGACCAGGTGATGCGGGCCAATACCAAGGAGTTCGAGAGCGAGGTCCGCGACATGCTGACGCTCGAGAAGGTCCGGCAGGGAGTCATGAAAAACGCCGTCCTCACGGACGCCGAGCTCCGGAAGCTCTTCGCGGCCGAGACCGGCTCCCGCGAGATCGTCTACGGCGTCCTGCCCTGGAAGACGCAGAAAGACGCCTCGGTCACCGACGCCGAGGTCGACCAGCTCTACCCGCTCGTCAAAGACCGCCTGACGGCGCCTCCGCGCGTGAAGATCCGCTACCTCTTCGTCCCGAAGGAAGAGGAAGTCTCCAAGGCGGCGGCGATCGCCGACACGGCTTCGATCGCGGAGCTTTCCGCCAAATACGGGCTCGAAGCGCGCGAGACCGCTCTTTTTTCAACCAACGACGCGGTGCCCGAATTCGGCCCCGCACCGGAACTCCTGCAGAAGAGCTTCGAGCTCGACAAAGGCCAGGAAAGCGCCTGGATCCGCTCGGCCAAGGGCGCGTACAAACTCGCGTCCCTCGAATAAGAAGCCGAGCGGCCGCTCTCCGTCGACGAAGCCCGCGGCACGCTGAAAGAGCTCGCCCTCCGGAGCAAGGCCTCGCAGCTGGCCGTGAAGAAATTGAAGGAGCTCAAGCCCAAGATCGACGCGGAGGGTTTCGAAAAGACTCTCACCGCCGCCGGAATCGAGACCAAGTCCGCGAAGTTCGGCAAGGACGACCCGATCGAGGCCCTCGGCGCGGGCGCCGACCGCGCGCTGAAAGGCCTGAAGCAGGGGCAGGTGAGCGAGGCGTTCCTGACGGAAGACGGAGCGGCGATCGCGAAAATCGTGAAGGACGCGGAGTTCGACGCCGCGCGATTCGACCGGGAGAAGGAGACGTTCCGGAAAGAAGCCCTCGCCGAGAAAGCTTCCGACACGCTGAAGGCCCTTCTGGGGGAACTGCGGAAGGACCTGAAGATCGACGCCCAAGTGATGCGGAAAATTTTCGGCCCCGAGTCGGCCGCCGCCGCCTGAAGAAACCCCCCTCGCCTACTCCCGCTTCGACAAGAGGTCTTTCAGTTCCTTCATGAAGTGGTTGATGTCCTTGAACTGCCGGTAGACCGAGGCGACCCGGACGTAGGCCACTTCGTCCAGCTTGTGCAGGTGGTCCATCACGAGCTAGCCCACCACCTGCGCCTTCACTTCCTTGTCAAAACTCTTCTGCAACTCCTTCTCGACGCGGTCGACGACGGCTTCGACCTTCTCCATGCTGACCGGCCGCTTTTCGCAGGCCTTGAGAATCCCCGAGATGATCTTGTTGCGGTCGAACGCTTCGCGGCGGCCGTCCTTCTTGATGACCATGAGCGGGATTTCTTCGATGTACTCGTAGGTCGTGAAGCGCCGCTTGCATTTGATGCATTCGCGGCGGCGGCGGACGCTGCGGTCCTCGTTGGACGAACGCGAGTCGATGACCTTGTCTTCGGTGAAATTGCAGAACGGGCACTTCATTTGGCGTGAACGGCCTCGGGTTTCCCCATCCGCGCCAGGAGATCCGGGTAGAGGGGGAATTTCTTCGTGAGCGCGCGGACTTCGGTCTTCACGCGTTCGACCGCCGCCGCGTCCGCGATCGAGCCGAGGACGGCGTCGATGCAGCCGGCGATCTGCCCCATCTCGGCCTCTTTCATGCCGCGGGTGGTGACGGCGGGGGTCCCCAGTCGGACGCCGCCGGCCTTGAACGGGCTCTGCGTGTCGAACGGAATCGCGTTTTTATTGACCGTGATCGCCGCGCGGTCCAGCGCCTCGGCGCAGTCCTTGCCGGTGAGGCCCTTCTGATTCACGTCGACGAGCATCAGGTGGTTGTCGGTCCCCCCCGAGACGAGCCTCCAGCCTTTCTTCGCGAGCCCCTCGGCGAGCGCCTTCGAATTTTTAACGACCTGCGCCTGGTAGTCCTTGAACGAGGGTTCGAGCGCCTCCTTGAACGCCACGGCCTTGCCGGCGATGACGTGCATGAGCGGGCCGCCCTGCAGGGCGGGAAACACTTCGGCGTCGATCTTTTTGGCGAACTCCTTGCGGCAGAAAACGACGCCGCCGCGCGGCCCGCGGAGCGTCTTGTGCGTCGTCGTGGTCACAAACTCGGCATGCGGGACCGGGCTGGGGTGCAACCCCGCCGCGACGAGGCCCGCGATGTGCGCCATGTCGACGAAGAGGAACGCCCCGACCTTGTCGCAGATCTTCCGGAAGCGCGCGAAATCGATCACCCGGGGGTACGCGGACGCGCCGGCGAGGATCATCTTGGGCTTGTGCTCCAGCGCCAGCGTCTCCACCTCGTCGTAGTCGATCCGCTCGTCCTTCGGACTCACGCCGTAGGGGACGATCTTGAAAAATTTTCCGGAAAAGTTCATCGGGTGGCCGTGAGTCAGGTGGCCGCCGTGCGAGAGGTTCATCGCCAGCACGGTGTCGCCGGGCGTCAGCATCGAGAAGTAGACGGCCGCGTTCGCCTGCGAGCCCGAATGCGGCTGGACGTTGACGTGCTCGGCGCCGAAGAGAGCGAGCGCCCGCTCCTGCGCCAGCTTCTCGGCGATGTCGACGAATTCGCAGCCGCCGTACCAGCGCTTGTCGGGATAACCTTCGGCGTACTTGTTGGTCAGCGTCGACCCGACGGCCTCCATGACGGCGAGGCTCGTGAAATTTTCGCTGGCGATCAGCTCGATGTTCTCGTTCTGGCGCAGCGTCTCTTTCCGGATCGCGTCGTAAATGTCGGGGTCCCTTCTCTGGAGTTCGCTCATCGCTTTCCGCCCTTTCTCTTGGACGCCACCCGGACCGCGCGCAATCCGACTTTCTTCTCGACGCCCGCGATCTGGTTGACGCGCCGCTTGTGGCGGCCGCCCTCGAAGCCCGCCTCCAGCCACGCCCGGACGATGAGCTCCGGCTCGTCGAACAGGTGCTCGGAACCCAGCACGAGGATGTTCGCGTCGTTGTGCTGGCGGGAGAGGACGGCGACGTTTTTGTCGAAGCAGATCGCCGCCCGGACGTTCGGCAGCTTGTTGGCGACGATCGCCATGCCGTTGCCGCTCTTGCAGATGAGGACGCCCAGGTCGGCCTTTTTCTCGGAGACGGCCTTCGCGACCTTGTACGCGAAGCGCGGATAGTCGCACGGGTCGGCGCTCGACGTGCCCAGGTCGAGGGTCTTGTAGCCTTCGGCCGTCAGGAAATGGTTGATCTCGGATTTCAGCTCGTATCCGCCGTGGTCGGCGCCCAGCGCGATCCTCATGAGGCTCTCCCTTATAAGTTTTTGACGACGTTCTCGACGCACCGGCGGATCACCGCGAGCACGTTCTTGTAAAAATTGGGCGACATCCGGATCGGGTCGGGGATGTCCGGCGAGCCCTCGAGCTCGTCCCGCGACGCGAACTCCGTCAGGAGGAACGTCTTGCCCGCGGCGCCCGGCGCCATGCGCAGGATCCAGTCGCGGTGGATCGTCTCCATCACGAAAATCCGGTCCGCCAGCTGGACCATCTCGGGCCGCAGACGCTGGCTCTGGTGGTCCGAGACGTCGACCCCCTCGCCCCGCATGACGTCGACGGTCTCCTGAGTCGCCGGGAAACCGTCGAGCGCGCTGATGCCGGCCGAGCTCACCGAATATTCCGCGGCCTTCGCGCCGATCAGCTTGCGGAAAATCCCTTCGGCCATCACGGAGCGGCAGCTGTTGCCCGTGCAGACGAAGAGGATGCGCTTCATTTAATAGGCGAGCTTCTTGGCGAGCACTTTGTCGGCCGTTTTTTTCTTGAGGTCGACGAGCGCCTTCGCGAGCTTCTCGTCCGAAAGGGCGAGGATCCGCGCGGCGAGAAACGCCGCGTTCTTGACGCCGCCGGCTCCCACCGCGACGGTCCCGACGGGCGTGCCGGCGGGCATCTGCACCGTCGACAGGAGCGAGTCGAGCCCCCCGAGCGGCGGGACCTCGACCGGGATGCCGATCACGGGAAGCTCGGTGTTGGCGGCGACGACGCCGGCCAGATGCGCCGCCCCTCCGGCGGCGCAGATCATCACTCGGAAACCGTTCGCTTTGGCGTTCCGGGCGTAGTCGACGGCTTCCGTCGGCGTGCGGTGGGCGGAAAGCACCCTCGCTTCGAAGGGGATCCCCAATTCCGTGAGCGTGTCGGCGCAGGGCTTGAGCTTGTCGGCGTCCGAATCGCTTCCCATCATGATCGCGACGATCGGTTTCATCGATTCCTCCTGTTAGGCGACGCGGCTGCCGCGCGTGGCGCGGTGCCCGATGTCTTTGCGGTAGTACATTTTGTCGAAGAAAATTTTGTCCACGGCGCTGTAGGTGCGCGAGAGCGCCTCGAAGAGGCCGCGTCCGGAGCCCACGACGTTCAGCACGCGGCCGCCCGCCGTCACGAGCTCGCCGTTTTCCCGCTTGGTCCCGGCGTGAAACACCTGGATCTGGCCGCCCTCCTTGGCCGTCGACAGGCCGGCGATGCGTTTGCCGACCTCGTAGGTCTCCGGGTAACCCTCGGAGGCGATGACGACGCAGACGCAGTCTTCTTCCTTCCAGGACAGGCGGATTCCCGAGAGGGTCCCGTCGACGGCGGCCACCAGGAGCTCGAGGAGGTCGTTTTCGAGGCGCGGCAGGATCGCCTGAGTTTCGGGATCGCCGAGGCGGACGTTGAATTCGAGCACCCGGAAGCCTTTGGCCGTCATCATGATGCCCGCATAGAGAAAACCCTGAAACGGGTGGCCGAGGGCCCTGAATTCATTCACGACCGGCAGGAACACGCGCTCGAGAATCTCCTTTTCGAGCGCGGGCGTCACGACCGGCGCGGGCGAATAGGCCCCCATGCCGCCGGTGTTGGGCCCGTGGTCGCCCTCGAAGATCCGCTTGTGGTCCTGGCTCGAGGCCAGAAGATGCACCGTCGTGCCGTCGGTGATGCCGATGACCGAGGCCTCCTCGCCGTCCAGGTGCTCTTCGATGACGATGCGCTCGCCCGCCTTGCCGAAAACTTTTTTCACCATGTCGAGATGAATGGCCTCCATCGCCTTGGGCATCGAGGAGACGACGGCGACGCCCTTGCCGCCGGCCAGCCCGTCGACCTTGATGACGATAGGCACGCCCTTTTTCGCGACGTAGTCCATGGCCTTGTCGGCGGAGGAAAACACTTCGAACTCGCCGGTGGGGATCCCTAGCTTCTTCATCATCTCTTTGGAGAAAACCTTGGACCCTTCGAGCTGGGCCGCGTACTGCGTAGGTCCGAAGATGCGGATGCCTTCCTTCCGGAAACGGTCGACGATGCCGTCGCAGAGAGGAGCCTCCGGGCCGACGACGACGAGCTCGATGGCCTGCGCCTTGCAGAACTTGAGCAGGCCTTCCTGATCCTTCGCCGGGATGTCGACGCACTCGGCGATTTCGGCGATCCCCGCGTTCCCCGGCGCGGCGAAGAGCTTCGTCAGCTTCGGGCTCTGGGAGAGCTTCCAGGCGATCGCGTGCTCGCGGCCGCCGTTGCCGATGAGGAGGACCTTCACTGGATGTGGACTCCCCCGCCCTTGGTGACTTCGCCGACGACCCACGAGCGGAGGCCGTGGCGGCCGAGGTGCTGGACGACCTTGAGAGCCCGCGGCTTCGGAGTCACCAGGATGAAGCCGACTCCCATGTTGAAGGTGCGGTACATCTCGGTGGCCTGGACGCCGCCCTGCTCTTCGATCCAGCGGAACACGCGGGGCACCGGCCAGCTGCCCATGTGGATGCGCGCGCCGCAGCCGTCGGGAAGCACGCGCGGGATGTTGTCGTAAAAGCCGCCGCCGGTGATGTGGGCCATCGCGAACACGGGCTCGCGTTCCAGAAGCGCCAGCACGGGCTTCACGTAAAGGCGAGTGGGTTTGAGGATCTCCTCGGCGTGCTCCAGGACGAAGGATCTGGAGAAGACCTTGCGGACGAACGAAAAACCGTTGGAGTGGATGCCGCTGGAGGCGACGCCGACGATCGCGTGCCCCGGCGCGACTTTCCTGCCGTCGATGATGTCGTCCTGATCGACGACGCCGACGCAGAAGCCCGCGAGGTCGAAATCGCCGCGCGCGTAGAGTCCCGGCATTTCGGCGGTCTCGCCGCCGATCAGTGCGCAGCCGGTCTCCTTGCAGCCCTTGGCGATGCCGCGCACGACCTCGGTCATCATCCGGTTGTCGAGCTTGCCGACGGCGAAATAATCGAGGAAGAAGAGCGGTTCCGCTCCGAGGGTGAGGATGTCGTTGACGTTCATCGCGACCAGGTCGATGCCGAGGCCTTCGAAACGCCCGGCGAGCTTGGCGAGCTTGAGCTTGGTGCCGACGCCGTCGGTCGAGCTGACGAGGACCGGACGCTTGTACTTGCGGTCCGGGAGGCGGCAGAGCGCGCCGAAACCGCCGATGCCGGCCAGGACTTCGGGACGGCCCGTCATCTTCGCCAGGGGCTTGATGGC
>DATJEK010000191.1:0-2119 GCA_035496715.1 Candidatus Eiseniibacteriota bacterium
CGTCCTGCGTATCCTCGACCGCTCCGCCGTGTCGCTGAACCTCGAGAAGCTCGGTTTCAGCAAGCCGGAGCTCGAGACGTTCCAGAAGCTGATCCGGAAACCCTACGGCATGATCCTGCTGACCGGCCCCACGGGCAGCGGCAAGACGACGACGCTCTATTCGGCGCTGAGCGAGATCAAGAGCGGGGACAAGAACATCACGACGATCGAGGACCCGGTCGAATACCAGATCAACGGCATCAACCAGGTCCAGATCAAGCCGTCGATCGGCCTCACGTTCGCCAGCGGCCTGCGCGCCTTTCTCCGTCAGGACCCCGACGTCATGCTCGTCGGCGAAATCCGTGACCTCGAAACGGCGCAGATCTGCATCCGCGCGGCGCTCACCGGGCATCTGGTCTTCAGCACGCTGCACACCAACGACGCCCCGACCGCCGTGAGCCGTCTCGTGGACATCGGCATCGAACCCTTCTTCGTGAGCTCGTCGCTCCTCATGGTCGCCGCCCAACGCCTCGTTCGGAAGCTCTGTCCCAAATGCCGGAAAGCCTACAAGGCGGCCGGGGCGCACCTCCCGAAAAACTTCAAGCTGGAGACGGACACGCTGTACGAGGCGAAGGGCTGCGAGGAATGCTCGAACACGGGCTACCGCGGCCGCATGGCCATCTTCGAGATCATGATCGTCAACGAGGCGATCGAAGACCTGATTTTCAAGCGGGCTTCCATGGCCGAGATCAAGGCGGTGGCGCGGAAAAACGGGATGCGGACACTCGAGGAAAGCGGATACGAAAAAGTGAACCTCGGGGAAACCTCGCTGGACGAGGTGCTTCGCGTCACGATGGGCGCCGGTACTTAACAGGCCCCCGTGCCCATCTATCTCTACGCCGCCAGGGACGCCGAGGGCCGCGTCGTCGAGGGCAAGCAGGAGGCGGCGAGCGAATACCTCGCGGTCCGCATCCTCCAGAGCCGCGGCCTCCTCATCACGCGCATCGTCGATTCGGCGGCCGAACTCAAGGTCGACAAGAAAAAAGGGCGCAAGCGCCACCAGCGCGTCAAATCCGAAGACCTCCTCTTTTTCGTCCGCCAGAGCGCCATTCTCCTCGACGCCGGCGTCCCGCTCCTCAAGGCGGTGACGATGCTCACGACGCAGATCGAGAGCGAGAAGCTCTTCCGCGCGCTGGACCGGGTCAAGGATGAGATGCGGGCCGGATCGTCCCTGAAAGCGGCGCTGGCGAAGGATCCGAAAGTGTTCCCGCCGATGTGGACCTTCCTCATCGAGGCCGGAGAAACCAGCGGAAATCTCCCGCTGGTCCTGAATCAGCTGGCCGACCACCTGGAGGCGAGCATCAACCTCAAGAAGAAGGTCGCGTCCGCCCTCGTCTATCCGGCCGTTCTGGTGGTCCTGACGTTCGCGGCGGTCCTCGTTTTCCTGCTCAAGATCATCCCGGTTTTCGCCAAGCTGTTCGCCAATTTCAACGCGAAGCTGCCGCCGCTCACGCTGGCCGTGATCGCCGTGAGCGATTTCGCGCGCGCTTATTTCTTCTACGTCGTCGTCGCCGCGGTCGCGGGGGTGTATTTCCTGCGGCGCTATTCGCGCACCCCGGGCGGGCGCCGGGTGCTCGACCGGTTCATCATCCGGATCCCGGTTTTCGGCGAACTCATGCGCGATTCGATCCTGGCCCGAATCGCGATCAACCTGAGCACGCTCGTCAAAAGCGGCGTCAACCTGCTGAAAAGCATCGAAATCACCGCGCGCGCCTCCGGCAACGCGATCTATGAGACGGCCCTGGAAAACATCGAGCAGGAGATCCAGCAGGGGAAGACGCTCTCCGCGGCCCTCGGTGACAGCGCGCTTTTCCCGCCCATCCTCATCAGCATGATCGCCATCGGGGAGGAGAGCGGGCGCCTGGCCGAAATGCTCGAACGCGTCGCCAAATACCACGAATCGCGCGTCGACGTGTTCCTCGGCCGCCTGAGCACGCTGATCGAGCCGCTCGTCCTCGTCCTGGTGGGCGGCTTTGTCGGGCTCCTGGTCGTCTCGATGTTCCTTCCGATCTTCAGTCTCAGCAATGTTATCAAATGACATTTGAAAGATTTAAAAAAAGATTCTGTTAAAAATGCTTAA
>DATJEK010000192.1:0-4558 GCA_035496715.1 Candidatus Eiseniibacteriota bacterium
GGAGGCGGAGGTCGAGGAGATCTTTCAGATGGTCGCCCGGTATCCGGGCCTGGAGGCCACGGCCAATCTCGACGAGCAGCGGCTGACGCTGCACCTGGCCGAGGAAATCTCGTTCCATTTCGACATCGACGCGGCCGTGAAGGAGCGTTTCATCCACGGCCTCGACGACATCGGGCTTTCCCTCAAAAAAGAAGCCGACATCACGGCGTTCGAGAAGACCCACGACGCTCAGCTGTCGTAAGTCTTTCCGTCGCGGACGCGGTTTTCCCGCCGATTAAGACGGAATTCCCAGAGAATCCAGGATAAAGGCGTACTCGAAGGCGAGTTCTTTGAGGGCGTCGTAGCGTCCCGAGGCGCCGCCGTGACCGGCGTCCATGTTCATCTTGAGGAGGACGCGCGACTTCCCTTTCCGGTTTTCCCTCAATTTCGCCGCCCATTTGGCGGGTTCCCAGTACTGCACGCGAGGATCGTTCAGGCCGCCGGTGATCAGCATCTCGGGATACGCCGCGGGGACCACGTTGTCGCAGGGCGAGTAGGAGCGGATGTAGTCGAAGTACGCGGGATCGACCGGGTCGCCCCACTCCTCCTCCTCGATCACGGTCAGCGGCAGGGACTTGTCGAGCATGGTCTGGAGGACGTCGACGAACGGCACCTTCGCGATCACGGCCCGGAAAAGCGACGGCCGGAGGTTCGTCACCGCCCCCATCAGCATCCCCCCGGCCGAGCCGCCCTCGATCGCCAGGAGCTCCGGCTTCGTGAAACCCCGGCGGACGAGATCCTCGGCGGCGGCCACGAAATCCAGGAACGTGTTCTTTTTCTTGAGGAGCTTCCCGTCCTCGTACCAGGCGCGGCCCAGGTCGCTGCCGCCGCGCACGTGGGCGATCGCGTACACCACCCCGCGGTTCAGGAGCGACAGACGAGTCGACGAGAACTCCGGGTCGTAGCTGATGCCGTACGAGCCGTAGCCGCAGAGGAGCGTCGGCGAGGGGTCGCGGCGCCTGTCCTTTTTCCAGACGAGGGACACCGGCACGCCCGTGCCGTCGTGAGAGACCGCGAACACCCGTGCCGAGTCGTACTCGGAAGGGTCGTAGCCTCCGAGGACCGGCGTGCGCTTCTTCAGGACCCTCTCCCCCGTCTCCAGGTCGTAGTCGTAGATCGACTGCGGGGTCACGAGCGAGGTGTAGCCGAAGCGCAGGCGGCGGCTTTCGAAATCAGGATTGGCGCCGCGCCAGACCGTGTAGACGGCCTCGTCGAACGGGATCCGGTGCGGCGGGCGGGCGCCGGGCTTCAGTCCGCGCACCTCCAGATGCGGCAGCCCGTCTTCCCGCTCGTAAACGACGAGGTGGTCGCGGAACACCTCGAGCCCCTCGAGGAGGACGTGGTCGCGGTGCGGGATGACGTCTTTCCAGTTCGCCCGCGCCGGCTCGGCGGCGGAGACGACGGCCAGGCGGAAATTCCGTCCGGCGTCGTTCGTCAGGACGAAGAAACGCCCGTCGTGGTGCTCCAGCGCGTATTCGACTCCCGTCCGGCGCGGCTCCACCAGCCGGAAAGACCCCTCGGGGTCCGAAGCCGCCAGAAACCGGATCTCCGAGGTCACCTGGCTGTGCAGCCCGAGGACGAGATAGCGCCGGTCCTTGGTTTTGTGGACGGAAAGGAAATAGGATTCGTCGGGCTCTTCGAAGACGAGCGTGTCGGCCGCCTGCGCGTCGCCCAGCCGGTGACGCCAGAGACGGAACGGGCGGCGGGAGGCGTTCAGCGTCGAGTAGAAAAGGATGCGGTCGTCGGCCGACCATTCGACTCCGCCGGACAGCCCGCGCAGCTCGTCGGCGAGAAGCTCTCCCGTCGCGAGATCCTTGACGCGGAGCGTGTAGGATTCCGAGCCGTCGGTGTCGGCGGAATAGGCCAGGAGGCGGTGGTCCGAGCTGACGCGGAACGCGCCCACGCGGAAATAGGGCCGCCCCTCGGCCAGCGAGTTGCCGTCGAGAAGGACCTCTTCGGGCGCCTCCTCGCTGCCCCGCCGCCGGCACCAGATCGGGTACTGCCGGCCCTTCTCCGTCCTCGAATAATAAAAAAAATCGTCGATCCGCACCGGCACGGAAAGATCGGTTTCCTGGATGCGGGAGAGCATCTCGTCGTACAGGCGCTTCTGGAGCGGTTCGGTGGGCGCCATCACGGCGGCGGTGTAGGCGTTCTCGGCGCGCAGGTGTCCAAGCACCGCCTCGCTCGAGCGCTCCCTCAGCCACCGGTAGTCGTCGCGCAGCAGATGCCCGTGGACCGTGCTCTCGTGCGGGATCTTCGGACAGACGGGTTCGTTCACTAGGTCGTGAGGGTCGCCGTGTTGCTCGGAAGGGATTCGTTGCCGGCGGCGTCGAGCGCGCTCACCGAGTACGAGTGGACGGTGCCCGGCGGCGGCGCGACGGGGGAGCTTACCACTACCTTTTCACCAACCTTGTACTGCGTCGCATCGACGACCGCACCCTGGGTCTGGACGATATGCGCGGACGCGCTCACGTCTTTGAAGGGCTCCGCGATTGAATAACCGGCCCGCAGGAGGAGCTTCGTTTGCGCGTCGGGCGAGTAACGTTCGATGAGGGGGGTGAAGTTTGTCGTCCATCTGGCGGAATTTGAAATTCTAAATTCGTCAACCCATCCTTTCGGAAAATTTCCATACGGCGACCCGACATTAAAAGGCTGATTCGAGGAAAGCTTAGTTAAGGAGACCCCCGTCGGACCGACTTGAACACCATTCACAAAAAACCGGACAGCGCCAGCGGCCCGTGAAACGGTCAGATGATACCAGACACCCGGCAAAGGAGTCCACGGGGCCGTGACGACTGCAACGTCGTCCAAGTAGACGTCGATCTGATTGGAAGTGATCCAGCGTAGGGCCATTTCGGTGCCCGAAGCCCCATTTGACAACCGGGACCAGAAATAGGTGTGTTTCAGCGTGTCGAACCGATACCAATGGTCGACAGTGAAATCGCCCGTACCAAAGTCCCAATCGTTCGATCTTGGGAATGTAAGCGAGGCGCTACCATTAAGATAGGTCGACTTGCCGGGTCCCAGCTCTTCTACCGTGCCTCCGACACGGATGTCGTCCGAGTAGGCGGCCGTCGGCGTCGTTCCCCGCAGGGCGCCGTCCCGGTAGACTTTGTACGCGGTCACGGCGGCGTCGTCCTGGGAGGCGGTCCACGCGAGGTCGCCCGTCGTCCCGCCGCCGCCGACGGCGGCGGTGAGGGCCGCGGGCGCCGTGGGAGCCGTGACATCCGGGATGAGCACGCTGATCGGGTCGCCCGCCGCGGAGAGATTGCCCGAAGGATCGACGGCCCGGACGAAATAAATGGTGGAAACACCGATCGCGACCGTCTCGGTGTAGGCGTTGGTCACGGGGCTGGCGGCCAGCGAGCCGTTTTTGTAAAGCCGGTAGCCGGCGACCGCGTCGTTGTCGGCCGGGACGTTCCAGGTCAGGTCGACGCGCGTTCCGGACACCGCGGCGGTCAGACCCGTCGGGGCGTCCGGCGGCGTCGCGTCGGTCAGCGTGATCCGTACGGCGGCGCAGAGCGAGGAGACGTTCCCCGCCGAGTCCACCGCCCGCACGGCGTAATCGTACGTCTGGCCGAAGGCCGTGCCGCCGTCGGCATAGGACGTGCCGGGAACCTGCGCGAGCTTCGCGCCGTTCCGGAACACGTCGTAACCCGCCAGTGTCCCGTCATCGGTCGAGCCTCCCCAGGACAGATTGATCGTCCGGCCCGTGACCGCCGCGGCGAGCGCGGGCGGCGTCGTCGGCGCCTGCGTGTCCGCGAGCGTCACGGTGACCGCGTTCGAGGGCAGGGATTCGTTGCCGGCGGCGTCCACGGCCCGCGCGACGTACGTGAACGAGCTCCCCGGCGGCGGCGGGACCATCGCCTGCACGGAAACGGCCTGCTGCAGCTTGTACTGGGTCTTGTCGACGGTGACGCCGTTCGACACGATCGCGTGATCGTAGGCGCTCGCGTCCTTGAACGCGACGGTGTCGGAGTAACCGGACCGAAGCAGCATCTTCGTCTGCGTGTCGGCCGTGTAGCGGCGGTCGGGCGGCGTGAAATCGGCCGACCAGCGGGCGACGCCCTTGGAAATCCGGAACTCGTCCACCCAGCCCGCGTGAAAATTCACGGCCGCCTGGTGGCCGCCCAGATAAAGCGGCGCCGTCGAGACGAGCGCCTCCGGAGAGGCCGCGTCCGCGCCCTGCTGGACGCCGTTGACGTAGAGCTTGAGCCGACCGGTCTGGCGAACGACCGCCATGTGATACCAGACGTTGGCCGAAGGCGTCCAGGCGCGCGTGATCGGATTGGCGGCGTTCACGTAGAGATCGAGGTTGCCGAGCGCCCAGCGAAGCGACAGGGAATTGCCGCTGCCGTCCTGCGTCCGGGAGAAAAGGTAGGTGTTCTTCACGGTGCTCCATCGGACCCAGAAGTCCACCGTGTAGTCGGCCGTGCCGAAATTCCAGTCGTCCGTTGACGGAAAGACGAGCGTCGAGGAGCCGTTGAAGGAGGCCGACGCGCCGGGCTGGAGCTCTTCC
>DATJEK010000193.1:0-4627 GCA_035496715.1 Candidatus Eiseniibacteriota bacterium
CGCGGAATTTCTTGAGCTCTTTTAAAGGGTAGAACGTGCCGCGCCAGCGCACGCCCCCCTCGCCGAGGGCCGTCAGCGCCGAACGCCACAGGATAAAAAGAAAGAAGACCGCCGCCAGGGGATGCGCCGGAAACGTGGCCAGGGACGTCCGGTTGGTCCTCTGCCCCGCCGCGTAAAGAGCGAAGATCACCGCGACCGATCCGGCCGACGCGGCGCGAAGGGCGCCCGAGGCCAGAAAAAGGCCGAAAAACGGCACGACGTCCATCAGGAAAAGATAGCCCGTCGCGGCCGCCAGCAGCGGGACGCTGTATTCAAGTCCCCGGAACGCGTTCTTCTGAAGGCTGGACAGGACGCCCGCGAAACCCTCGATCCAGCGCACGCGCACGAGGCCGCCCGCGGTCGCGAACATCGAGCGGAAACCGGCGCGCTTCACGATCTTCCCGAGCATCATGTCGTCGGCGATCTCGAGCGCGAGACGCTCGTGCGTGCCTGCTTTTTCGTAGGCTTCGCGGCGCACGAAGTTGAAGGCCCCGATGCCCGCGTAGGCCGGCATCAGCCGGTCGCGGGCCGCCCAGGGACGGTAGCGCAGACTGAACTGCAGCGTGAAGAAATTGGTGAACACCGCCTCGATCCAGCTTTCCAGCTCGAGGTCCGGCGCGACGGTCAGGTGGTCCAGGCCCCGCTCCCGGACGGCGGCGACGGCGGCGGACAGCGCCCCGGAGTCCATCTGGACGTCCGCGTCGGTGAAGAGAAGCCATTCCCCCGAAGAGGCCCGGTACCCTTCGTGGAGCGCGTGGGTCTTCCCGAGCCAGCCGGCCGGCAGAGTTTCCACGTCCAGCACCCGCAGCCGGGGGTCGCTGATCGAATGGAGGATGAGCGCGTCCGCGTCGGAGGACCGGTCATTGACCGCGACGATCTCGTAGTCGGGATAATCCTGGGCGAGCAGTCTTTCGAGCGCGCGGCGCACCCGCTCCCCTTCGTCCCGGGAGGCGAAAATCACGCTGATCCTCGGCCCGGCGGGGACGGGGGGCGAGCCTTTGAGCCGGGGCGTGCGGAAAAGAAGGCCCGCCAGCATGTCGAGGCCGCGGACGAGCCAGATAAACAGAATCAACTCACACAAAAAAATCTTCATTTTTGATCAAAGGGGCTTGAAACCGGCCGAGTCCGGTGCTATAGTAAAAATTGAGTCACGGCCTTAGAGCCGTCGACCAAAGAGACCCCCAAGAACGAGGGGGGCCAGGGCCGGGATAACCCCGGCCCTACCTTTTTCCCTTCCCTGTTTGCCCTCAAAAATCAGTAGCTGGCGATGACCGCGTTGGGATGGTCTTTGGAAACGTCCATCATGCGCCGGAGCGTGCGTTCGGCGCGGCTGCGGACGTCTTCGGGGATTTCGATCCGGTGCTCCAGGACCTCGAGCGAATGCGCGACCCAGCCCAGCGTCGTCATCTTCATCGTCTGGCAGACGAACTGCTCGGTCGGCATCACGAACCGCTTCGCGGGATGGTCCTTCTTCAGCTTGAAAATCATGCCCACCTCCGTGCCGATGATGAACGTGTCGGCCTTCGACTTCGCGATCCAGGGCGAGAAGCCGCTCGTCGAGGCGACGTGGTCGGCGAGGTCGATGACGTCGGGCGGGCATTCGGGATGCGCCAGAAACGGCGCGTCGGGATAGCGGGCCTTCATCGCCAGCACGTCGGCGGCGGTGACGCGGATGTGGGTGGTGCAGAAGCCCTGCCAGAGGATGATTTCCTTCTCGGGGCAGAAACGCTGCACGTAGTGCCCCAGGTTTTTGTCGGGGACGAAAAGGATCTTCTTCTGGGGAAGGGACTTCACGATCTGCACGGCGTTGGCGGAGGTGCAGGCGATGTCGCTTTCGGCCTTCACGGCGGCGGAGCTGTTGACGTAGCAGACGACGGCCGCGTCGGGATGTTCGGCCTTCGCCAGCCGCAGGCGTTCGGGAGTCACCATGAGAGCCATCGGGCAGTCGGCCTCGCGCACCGGCAGGAGGACCGTCCGCTGCGGGTTCAGGATCTTGGCGCTTTCCGCCATGAAGTCGACGCCGCAGAACACGATGACGTCGGCGCCGGTGCCGATCGCGGCCTTCGAGAGCGCCAGCGAATCGCCCAGGATGTCGGCGACCTCCTGGACCTCGTAGTTCTGGTAGTTGTGCGCGACGATGTAGGCGTTGCGCTCCTTCTTGAGCCGGAGCACCTTCTCGCGCAGGCGCGCCTTCACGTCCTTCGTCGTGGCTTTTTCGAGCGTATCCAGTTCCATCATGCCCTCCCCGCCTCGGCGGGCCCTCTTACAGCGACTTCTTGTGCAGGTAAAAGTCGATCTTCTCGTGGTTGGTCTTTTCGCGCGCCTCGATCTCGGCCTCGGTTTTCGGCGGCGGGACGATCACCTTGTCGCCCGGCTTCCAGTTCACGGGGCAGGCGACGCCGTTCTTGTCCGCGGTCTGCAGGGCGTCGAGGAGGCGCAGCACCTCGTCGACGTTGCGCCCGACGTTCAGCGGATAGTAGATGATGCCGCGGATCACGCGCTTGGGGTCGATCACGAAAAGCGCGCGCACGGTCACGGTGGCGCTCTCGCCCGGATGGATCATGCCGTATTTCTGGGCGACGTGCGTCGACAGGTCGGCGATGAGCGGGAACGGCAGCTTCACGTTCAGGATCTTCGTGAGGTTCTGGGTCCAGGCCAGGTGCGAGTGCACGCTGTCGATCGAAAGCCCGATGAGCTTGACCGAGCGCTTCTTGAACTCGTCGGCCCGGCGGCCGAACTCGGTGAGCTCCGTGCTGCAGACCGGCGTGAAATCGGCCGGGTGCGAGAAGAGGACGACCCATTCGCCGCCCTGCCATTCGCTGAACTGGATCTCCCCGTGCGTGGTCGGCGCCTTGAAGTCGGGCGCGGTGTCGCCGATCCTGGGCATCGTCTGGGCGTGCGTGGCTTCGGTGGTTGCTGACATGTTCGGGTCTCCGTGTTGAGCGTGAGTTTAAACTTGGACGACTTCCCGGATTTCCGGGATCATGGACTTGAGGCGGTTCTCGACGCCCATCTTCAGCGTCATGATGGAGCTCGGGCACGAGCTGCACGAGCCCTGCAGGTGGAGCGTCACGACGCCGTCGTAGTAGCCGTGAAACGTGATGTCGCCGCCGTCCATGTTCACCGCGGGACGGATCTCGTTGTCGAGGATTTCGATGATCTTTTTCTCGATCTCGCCGATCGAGGCACCGTGCGCCGCGGAGGCGGAGCCGGCGACCAGCGCGTCGCCGGAGGCGAGCGCCTGGCGGATCGTCTTCGTGACGGCCTCGACGAGCGTCTGCCAGCTGGAGGCCGGAGCCTTGGTGACGGTGATCCAGTCCTGCCCCACCATCACGCCGAGCACGTTTTCGATCGCGAAGAGAGCCTCGGCCAGCTTCGAGCCGCGGGCCTTTTCCTTGTCGGGGAAGTTGACGGTCCCCGAGGGGATGAGCGCCTTGTTGACGTTGAATTTGAGCGTGTTCGGGTTCGGCGTCACTTCCGCCGAGATCTGAATGCTGTCGGGGGTAGTCATAACGTATGATCCTCTCTTAACTTAGCTCTCGCTTGCGCTCGGCCGTGTCTTCGGTGGAAACCTGGGGGTTTCGTGCGGCTTTGTCTTTCAGGGCTTCTTCGAGGGCTCGCCAAATCAGTGTAGCGCATTTGACACGGATTGGAAACTGTTTCACGCCCTCGAAAAACTTGAGCCGGCCCGTGCCGGCGCGGTGCTCTTCCGAAGGCTCGGCCGCCGTCAAAAGCGCCAAAAAATGATTTTTCAGGGTCTCGGCCTCGCGCACGCTCTTCCCCTCGACGGCCTGCGTCATGAGCGACGCCGACGCTTTCGAGATCGCGCAGCCCTGCCCCTGAAATCCGACCTTCTTCACCGTTCCGCCGTCGATCACCAGATACAGCTCGAAGTCGTCTCCGCAGAGCGGGTTCACGCCGTGCGCGTAGCTCGTGGCGTCGTCCAGCTTCTGGAAATTCCTCGGTTTTTTGTTGTGATCGAGGATGACTTCCTGGTACAGCTCGTCCAGCTTGACCGGCGCCGTGCGCTCGAAGCCGCCGGCGTTCACTTGAAGAGCTCCTTGACCTTGGCGAGGCCGCGCACGAGGGCGTCGACCTCTTCGCGGGTGTTGTAAAACGCGAACGACGCCCGCGTCGTCGCGGGCACGTTGAAACGCTTCATCGTCGGCATCGCGCAGTGGTGGCCGGCGCGCACCGCGATCCCCTCTTCGTTGAGCACGGTGCCGACGTCGTGCGGATGGACGTCGTCGAGGACGAACGAGACGAGGCTCGCCTTCTCCTCCGCGGTGCCGATGATCCTGAGACCCGCGACCGCCGAAAGCTTTTCCGTCGCGTACCGCAGAAGGTCCTCCTCCTGCGCCCGGATCGCGTCGAGGCCGACGGACTCGACGTACTCGATCGCGGCGCCCAGGCCCACGATCTCGGCGATCGCGGGCGTTCCCGCCTCGAACTTGGCCGGAGGCTTCGCCCAGGTCGAACGCTCGAGCGTGACCGTCTCGATCATGTCCCCGCCGAACTGGTACGGATCCATGGCTTCGAGGTGCCTGTATTTCCCGTACAGGACGCCGATGCCGGTCGGGCCGTAGAG
>DATJEK010000194.1:0-11248 GCA_035496715.1 Candidatus Eiseniibacteriota bacterium
ACCTTGATGACATCGATCAGTTTATTGAGCTGCTTCTTGATCTGCTCGAGCGTCTTCTGGTCGCCTTCGGCGACGAGCGTGATGCGCGACATCGACGGGTCCTCGGTCTCGCCGACGGCGAGCGAGGCGATGTTGAAGCCGCGCGCCGAGAAAAGCCCGACGACGTGCGAGAGCACCCCCGAGCGGTTCTCGACGAGAACTGAAATGATTCTGTTTTCTACCGGCGTGGCGTCGTGGACGGCCATGTCAGGCCATGTCCATGATTTCTTCGAACGATTTGCCGGACGGGATCATCGGAAACACGTTTTCCTCCTCGGTGACGACGAAGTCGAGCACGCACGGACGGTCGGTGATCGTCTTCGACCACCGGATCGCCTCGTCGACCTCGTCTTTTTTCACGACATGGCGGCCCGTGGCGCCGTACGCCTTGGCGAGCGCGACGAAATCGGGGTTGCCGTTCATCGTGGAGCTCGAATAGCGGTGATTGTAGAACGCCTCCTGCCACTGGCGGACCATGCCCAGATAGTTGTTGTTGATGATGGCGATCTTGACCGGCAGCTTGTTGAAAACGGCGGTCGCCATCTCCTGGATGTTCATCTGGATCGAACCGTCGCCGGTCACGCAGACGACGGTCTTGTTGGGGAACGCGAACTGCGCGCCGATCGCCGCCGGAAAACCGTAGCCCATCGTGCCGAGCCCGCCGGAAGTCAGGAACTGGTTGGGCCCGTCGAGCTTGTAGTACTGCGCGGCCCACATCTGGTGCTGGCCGACGTCGGTCGAAACGATCGCGTCGCTGCCGAGGATGTCGCAGAGGCGCTGGATCGCGTACTGCGGCCGGATCGTCTGGGCGTCGTCGCGGTAGCGGAGCGGGCTCTCCTTCTTCCACTGATCAATCTCCGCGAGCCATGCCGAGGTGTCGGCCGGCTCGACGAGCTTGTTGAGCTCCTGCAGGACCTGCTTCACGTCGCCGACGATCGGGCAGTCGACTTTCACGTTCTTGGAGATGGCCGACGGGTCGACGTCCATGTGGATGATTTTCGCGTGCGGCGCGAATTTCTTGAGATCCCCGGTGACGCGGTCGTCGAAGCGCGCGCCGACGGCGATCAGGAGGTCGCACTCGTTGACCGCGCGGTTGGAGTACACGGTGCCGTGCATGCCGAGCATCCCCATGAAGAGCGGGTGGGTGCCGGGCACGCCGCCCAGGCCCATCAACGTGTTCGTGCAGGGAGCCTTCGTCTTCTCGACGAACTGGATGAGCTCGCGCGCCGCGCCGGCGATGATGACGCCGCCGCCCGTGTAGATCACCGGTTTCTTGGATTCGGCGATCATCTTCGCGGCCTTCTTGATCTGGCCCGGATGGCCCTGCGTCGTCGGCTTGAAGCCGCGGATCGAAACGCTCTCGGGGTACTGGAAATCGAGCGTCTGCAGGCTGACGTCGGACGGGAAATCGATGAGGACGGGGCCCGGGCGGCCGTGCGTGGCGATGTAAAACGCCTCTTTCAGGACGCGCGGCAGGTCGGCGACGTTCTTGACGAGATAGTTGTGCTTCGTGATGGGACGCGTGATTCCGGTGACGTCAGCCTCCTGGAACGCGTCGTTGCCGATGAGAAAGGACTTCACCTGGCCGGTCACGACGACGAGCGGGATGGAATCCATGTACGCGTCGGCGAGGCCGGTCACCGTGTTGGTCGCGCCGGGGCCCGAGGTCACGACGACGACGCCGGGACGGCCGGTCGAGCGGGCATAGCCCTCGGCCATGTGGACCGCGCCCTGCTCGTGCCGGACGAGGATGACCTTGAACTTCGCGTCGTAAAGCGCGTCGAACAGCGGAAGGCACGCGCCTCCCGGCAGGCCGAACACGTATTCGACATTTTCCTTGCTGAACGCCTCAACGACCGCCTGCGCACCCGTGATCTTCGCCATGGTTTTGATTCTTCCTTATATGCAGAGGAACGCTAAATACGACAAAAAGTCATAACCGATTGCGGTAACAAAAATTGCATTCTAGTAAAAACGGTATTATAGCAACGATGCAGGCGGGTGTCCAAACAAAAGTCCAAAAAGGCAGGTTTACCGCAACTCTTTGTATATCCTCGGGATGCGCGTATGGATGGAGCAGACGATTTCGTAGGGGATGGTGCCCGAAAGATCGGCGAGCTCGCGGGCGGTGATTTCCGACTTGCCGTCCCGGCCGATCAGCGTGACCGCGTCCCAGCGGCGCGCGGCGGGAACCCGCCCGACGTCGACGAGCGTCTGGTCCATCGTCACGCGGCCGACCACCGGACAGCGCTTGCCGCGCACCGAAACGAACGCGCGGCTGGAAAATCCCACGCGGTAGCCGTGGCTGTAGCCCACCGCGAGCGTGGCGATCCTCGTTTTTTTCGGCGCCCGGTAGGTCGCGCCGTAACTGACGGTCCTCCCCTTCTCGACGTCCTTGAGAAACGAGATGCGCGTGCGCAGCGACAGCACCGGACGCAGCCCGAGCGGCGGCCGCGCGGCGGACGGGTTGATGCCGTAGAGCACGATGCCGGGACGCACGAGGTTGAGATGCGATTTGCGGAATCGCATGAGCCCCAGGCTGTTGGCGGCGTGGAAGTAGGTCGGTCTGAGGCCCGCGGCGAGCGCGCGCTCGACGGCCCGCTCGTAAAGCGCCAGCTGCGCCTCGGTGAACGAAGGGTCCGGCCGGTCGGCGCTCGACAGGTGCGTGTACAGGCCGTCGACGCAGAGAGCCTTTTCCTTGCGGATGGCTTCGAAGAAACGCACGGCATCCTCATGCCAGACCCCGAGACGCCCCATCCCGGTGTCGATCTTCACGTGCACCGGAAACGGTTCCGGCCGCTTCCGGAGGCCGCGGGAGAGATTGACGGCGTCTTCCACGGAGGATACCGTCGGCAGGATCGCGTGTCTGGCGTAAAGCGCCACCTGCGCCGGGTGGAAACTGCCGAGCACGAGGATTTTCGCTTTCGGGCAGACGCGCCGCAGCTCGAGCGCCTCGTCGAGGTTGGCGACCCCGAAGAACTTCACGCCCTCCCGGGCGAGCGCGCGCGCGACGGCCTTCATCCCGTGTCCGTACGCGTCCGCCTTCACCACCGCGAGCACCTGGGCGTGCGTGGCCGAGCGGATCGCCCGGAGATTGTGGCGTAGCGCGTCCAGGTCGACCTCGGCCCAGACGAGCGGCTCGCGGGCGCTCTTCACCGCTTCCCTCCACGGGTCTTCGGCTTGATCGTCGCGTTGCAGTCCCTGGGGTGCAGATAAAGGGGTTCGGCGCGGAACGGATCGAGGAATTTCTTCTCGCGGAAGAGACGCGCGCCTATCGAGGCGACGAAACGCGCCCGGGGATGGACGGCGCCCTCGACGGCGATTTTCTCCGCCTCGGGCCAGCGCGCGAGCTCGGCCGGGGTTAAGACGGCGGGCCGCATCTTTTCCCGGAGCGACCCGTTCTTTTTTTCGTAAAGCGCCCCGTAAAACTGCCCGCGCTTCGCGTCCAGCAAGACGGCGAACCGGGACGCCCCGCTCTCGGCGGCCGCCGCTGCGGCCACGGCCTCCAGGCTCGCGACGCCGACGAGCTTTTTGCCGAGCGACCACGCGAGCGTCTTGGCGGTGGCCATCCCGACGCGCAGCCCCGTGAACGAGCCGGGTCCGAGCCCCACGGCGATGACGTCGATGTCGTCCCAGCCGAGCCGTCCCCCGCGCAGGAGGCCGTCGATCTCCGGCGCCAAGGACGACGAGTGGCCGCCGTCGGCGGGCCGCTCGGACTCGAAGAGAAGCGAGGATTCGTCGGCGATCGCGACGCTCAAAATGCGGCTCGAGGTGTCGAGCGCCAGAATCTTCATCCGGCCCTCTTTTTTGCGGACAGCGCCGCGAGCACAGGCGCGAAACGCGTCCCGGACGCGGCAAAGCGGAGCACGCGCGAATTCGCGGTCCTGCCGGCGTGCTCCAGCGTGACGCGCAGCGCGTCCGCGGGCACCACGCCCTTGCCGCGCGCGGGCCACTCGACGAGCGACACCGCGCCCGCGTCGAAGCACTCGAGCGCGAGCTCCCGGTCGCGGCCCTCGACCCGGTCGAGACGGTACCAGTCCATGTGAAAGATTTTTTCGCGTCCGCCGTATTCGTTGATCAGCACGAACGTCGGGCTCACGACTTCCGATCCGTCCGCGCCCAGGCCCTCGGCGACGCCCTTCGCGAACGTCGTCTTGCCGGCGCCGAGCTCGCCGGCGAGCGCGACGACGTCGCCCGCCCGCAGGAATCGCCCGACGGCGCGGCCCAGCCGACGGGTCTCGGAGGCCGACCGGCTCTCGATGCGGACCGCCCGCGCGGCCTTCCGCCGCGGGAGAGTCACCGGAAGTGCTCGTAGCCGGTTTCGCGCAGCGGCTCCCGTTTCCCGTTCGAGCGAACGAGCGCGATCCCCTCGCGGCGAGGCGTGATCCGGCCGACCGGGTGAAACGGGGCGAGGCCTTTTTTCTTCGACAGCGTCAGACGGGCGGCTTCGCGCGGGGTCATCGTGAAAAGAAGCTCGAAGTCCTCCCCCTCGTCGAGCGCCTGGCGCATGTCCCGCGCGTTGGGCGAAACCGGGATCGCGTCGTACGAAAGGTCGGCGCCGACGCGGCTGGCGGCGGTGAGCTTGCGCAGGTCCGCGGCGAGCCCGTCGGAAAGATCCATCATCGCGTTCACGCGGAAACCGGAGACCAGAAAGCGGGACTCGGCGAGACGCGGCGTGAAACGCAGGTGTTTCCGCGACGCGTACGTGCCTCCGAGCCAGCCCGTCACGAAGATCACGTCCCCCGGCTTCGCGCCCGCCCGCGTCACGGCCCGGCCGCGGGGCGCTTCGCCGAGGAGCGCGACCGAAACGACGAGGCGGTCCGAAGCGTTCGTGTCTCCGCCGACGACGTCGGCGCCGAACCGGCGGGCGGTCGTCTCAACGCCGCGGTAGAGCTCGCGCGCGAAAGCCGGCGAAAGCGACGGCGGCAGGCCGACCGCCACGACCGCGTGAGTGGGGACGCCGCCCATCGCCGCGATGTCGGAGAGGTTCACGGCCATCGCCTTGCGGCCGATCTCGCGCGGCGTCGCCTGCCCGAGCCGGAAATGGCGTCCCTCAATCAGCATGTCGGTCTTGAACAGGAGGTCCTTTTTGCCGGCCGCGAGGACCGCCGTGTCGTCGCCGATGCCGACGCGCACCGACGGCTTCACGCGGGTCATCGCCCGGAATGATTCGATGAGGCCGGACTCGCCGACCGATTTCAGCGTAGCCATGCGGCGCTCCTCATCCGGAAAGGGACTTGAAGCCCAGCGTCAGCCCCACCATCAGCAGGTTGTGGAGGATGTGAGCGGTCATGCCGGGTACGAGCGAGCCCGTCTTCTCGTAGAGATAGGTCAGGTAGAGGCCCAGCAGGAAGATCGGGACGAACGCGATGACGCTCGCGTGGAGCGCCGCGAAGATCACGGCCGTCACGAGCGCGGCGTACCGGACGCCGAAGCGCGTCCGGAAGGCCTTGTACGCGAAGCCCCGGAAGAAGATCTCCTCCATGACGGGGCCGAGCACCGCGACGAAGATCGTGAAGAACGCCAGCGTGCCGTGCTTTTCCTCTCGCAGGTACATCTCGACCACCGGCTGGGGCGGAAACTTGTAGGAAACCAGCTGGGCCACGAGCTGCGTCAGGGCGAGGACGAGGACGAGGACCGGCAGCGCGGCCAGATACGTGACGAGTCCGGCGGCCGCCTGGCGCGGAAAGTCCCGCGTCGTCAGGCCGATCTCCGAAAGCGGCCGCCCGAACCGGCGCCGCACGAGCCACAGAAGAAGCCCCACGACGAGGATGTCCCGGACGATGCTGTTGAGCATGACGAAGAGGTCGCGCGGCAGCGGTTCGCGGCCCGAAAACCAGAAATAGGCGAACTCCGCGGACAAGAGGAGCGCCTCGACGAAGAGAAGCAGAAGAAAAATGTTGAGAATCGCCGGCATGCCCCAGGGCACCTCGTGGTGCTCCTGAGTGCGCGCGAGAAACGGCAGCCGCCGGAGCCGGCGGCGGAGAAGCCAGAGCCCGACCCCCGCGCCCGCGACCATCGCCCCCAGAAACCCCGCGCTGATCGAGGACGACACCGCCGCGTTCGCCTCGACGTTCTTGCGGAAGCGATCCTCCCTCGCCTTGATCTCTTCGGGCGTCATCCGCGCCGAGACCGCGGCCTCCTGCGGGGCGCCCCGGTCCGTCTTCGGGTGCATCAGCGAGAACGCGCTGTAAAAAACCGCGAGAAAAACGATCATGCCGGCGGTCAGCGCGTGCCGCCGGAGAAACGCCGCGAGTTTAACCATCGGCGGGAAGCCCGAAAAACCGGACCGCGTTCTCCGTCGTCCGGTCGGCGAGCTCTTCTTCGCCGATGCCGCGGCGCTCGGCGAGAAACTGCACGAGGTTCACGAGACAGGAGGGCTCGTTGCGCTTGCCCCGGTAGATCTGGGGCGCCAGATACGGCGAGTCGGTCTCGAGCATGATCCGGTCGAGGGGCGCATCCGCGGCGACCTTGACGAGGTCGCCCGCGTTCTTGAAGGTCAGGTTGCATGTGAAGGAAGCGAGAAACCCGATCCCCAGAAGTTCCGCGAGCTCGGCCTCGCCGTAGGAAAAACAGTGCATGACGCCCTTGAGCGCGCCCTTCCCCTCGCCCTTCAGGAGGTCCATCGTGTCGCGGAAGGCGTTCCGGGAATGCACGATCACGGGCAGCTCGTATTTAAGCGCCAGACGCAGCATGCGGACGAAAACCGTCTTCTGAATGTCGGGCGAGGCCTCGCTTTTGAAATAATCGAGCCCGATCTCGCCGACCGCGACGGGTTTTTTCTCGCGGATGAAATCCTCCAGCGCCTGCCAGCCGTCTTCGGGCATCTGGTTCGAGCTGTGCGGGTGGAGTCCCGCCGTGTGAAAGATGAAGGGATCCGTCTCGGCGAGGCGGAACGCGGCCTCGTTCGTGTCCGGGTCCGTGCCGACGTTGACGAGGTATTTCACGCCGAACGCCCGCGCGCGCTTGATCACTTCCGCGCGGTCCGGATCAAAGGCGTCGAAATGCAGGTGGCAGTGCGTGTCGGCGATCATGGCAGTTTCGAATGCGCCGGCGGCGGCGACTTCCGGGAGACGGAGGCCTTGCGCAGCCGCTCGACGACCGCCGGGATTTCGGCGAGCGCGTAGTCGATCTCTTCCCCGGTCGTGAAGCGTCCGAGCGAGAACCGCACGGCGTCGCGCGCCAGCGGCTCGGAAAGCCCCATCGCCAGGAGCACGTGCGAAGGCTCGATCGATCCCGCCGTGCACGCCGACCCCGTGGAAACGCAGATCCCCTTCAGGTCGAAATTCATGAGGAGTGTCTCCCCCTCCAACCCTTCGAACGAGAGGTTGAGGGTGTTGCGCACCCGCCCGGCGGGAGGTCCGTTCAGGCGCAGTCCCGGCACCGCGCGTCTCAGCCCCTCTTCCAGGCGGTCGCGCAGGCGCCCGGCTCTCGCTCCGTCCTCCTCGCGCTCGGCGGCGGCCAGCTCCGCCGCCCGGCCGAAACCCGCGATCGCGGCGACGTTTTCGGTGCCGGGGCGAACGTTTTTTTCCTGATGGCCTCCGTGGGTGAGAGCCTTCAACTTCACGCCCTTTTTCACGTAGAGCGCTCCTGCGCCCTTCGGTCCGCAGATCTTGTGGCCGGAAAGCGAAACGAGGTCGAATCCGGCCTCTTCGGGTTGGACCGGAAGCTTGCCGAACGACTGCACCGCGTCCACGTGGAGCAGGGCCCCCTTCGCGTGGGCCAGCCGCGCGGCCTCTTCGACCGGCTGGATCGCGCCGGTCTCGTTGTTCACGTGCATGAGGCTCACGAGGGCCGTGTCGTCGTTGATGGCCTCTTTCAATGCGTTCAGATCGACGACGCCGTCGGAGCCGGCGCGCACGACCGTCAAATAGTATCCGCGCTTTTCGAGGTACTGCGCCGGAAAGAGGACGGCCTGATGCTCGACGGCCGAGACGACGAGGTGCTTTCTTTTTTCGGAAGCTTCCATCATCCCCTTCAAGGCGAGGTTGTCCGACTCGGTCCCGCCCGAGGTGAAGAAGACGTCCCCCGGCTCCACCTCGAGCGCGTCGGCGATCTTTTCGCGCGCGGCCTCGACGGCGTTGCGGGCCTCCTGGCCTTTTTTGTGGATGCTGGAGGCGTTGCCGAACGCTCCCGTCAGGTAGGTCTTCATGAATTCGAAGACCCTCGGGTCGAGCGGCGACGTCGCGTTGTAATCCAGATAAGCTTCCATCAACCTTTTTGTTCCTTGGCCTTCTTCTTGTCGCCCTTCTTCTCCTCGCCGGTGTCGATGCGCGGGAAAAGAGGCGCGCCCTTGGCGACCTTGTGGCCGCCGTCCTTGAAGTAGCCCCACGAACGGGCGTGAAGCGGCGATTTCGTGATCGGCTCTTCGATGCCGAGCTGGGCCCAGAGCCCTTCGGCGGTCGCGGGGATGAACGGCCACACGGCCTGAGCGACGATCCTGAGCACTTCGTGGAGCGTGCCGATGACGATCGCGAGGTCCTCGGTCTTCCCTTCCTTGGCGAGCGTCCAGGGGGCCGACTCCTCGATGAACTTGTTGGCGCGCGAGATGAGCGCCCAGATCTCCTGCAGCGCCTCGGAAAACGCCAGGCGGCCCATGAGCGCGTCGAGCTTCTCGGGCAGCGCGGCGGCCAGCACTTTGAGGTCGAGGGTGTAGCGCCCCGGCGGCGTCATGCCGCCCGTGAGGGAGACTCGGGACGCCGGCACTTCGCCGTTGAAATACTTCTCGCACATCGTGAGCGACCGGTGGAGCAGGTTGCCGATGTCGTTGGCGAGATCGGTGTTGAAGCGGAGGATCAGCGCCTCCTCGCTGAACGTGCCGTCGGAGCCGAACGGCACTTCCCGAAGAAGGAAATACCGGTAGGCGTCGATGCCGTATTTCTGGGCCAGGCCCAGCGGGTCGACCGCGTTGCCGAGCGATTTGGACATCTTCTCGCCGCCGACGACCCACCAGCCGTGGGCGAACACCGTCCTGGGCAGCTCGAGGTCGAGCGCGTAAAGGAGGATCGGCCAGATCACCGCGTGGTGGCGGATGATGTCCTTGCCGATCACGTGCACGTCGGCCGGCCACCATTTCGCCAGCTTCTCCGGATCGGAACCGTATCCGGCGGCGGAGACGTAGTTGATGAGCGCGTCGAACCAGACGTAGGTCACGTGCTCCGGGTCGAACGGAATCGGGATCCCCCAGGCCAGCCGGCTTTTCGGACGGGAGACGCTCAGGTCGGCGAGCTTGTTGTGCTCGAGGAAGCCGAGGACCTCGTTCTTCCTCGTTTCCGGCAGCACCCGCAGCTTGTCTTCCCGCAGGTCCTTCATGAGCCGCTCCTGATAGGCGGACATCCGGAAGAAATAGGTGTCTTCTTTCATGCGCTCGAGCGGCTTTTTGCAGTCCGGGCACGCGACGGGGCCGCCGGCCTCGGCCGGGCCCTCGACGTGGAAGGTCTCGCAGGAGACGCAGTACCAGCCGTCGTACGTGTGGCGGTAGAGCACGTCTTCGCCGCCGACCTTCTTCCCCTTCAGCTCCTCCCAGACGCGGCCGACCGCCTTCTTGTGACGGTCCTCGGTCGTGCGGATGAAATCGTCGGTGTCGACGTTGAGCGTTTTCCAGAGGTCGCGGAAGGTCTGCGAGATCTCGTCGGTGAACGCCTGCGGCTCTTTCCCCGCGGCCTGCGCGGCCCTGGCGATCTTCTGGCCGTGCTCGTCGGTCCCGGTCAGAAAAAAAACGTTCTCGCGCCCGAGCTGGAGGCGCTTGTAGCGGGCGAGCGCATCGCAGGCGATCTGCGTGTACGAATGGCCGATGTGCGGCTTCGAATTGACGTAATACAGCGGCGTCGTCAGGTAAAACTTGTTCATGACTCGAATCCCTCCCAGAGCGCGGCGAACGCGAGCTTGACGTTGACGTTCGCCGCCAGGCGCTCGCGCGTCTGGGCGAGGAGCTCGAGCCGGTCGAGGAGGTCCTCCCCGGCGAACCCCGCGGCGATCCGTTCTTTTTCGCGGAAATCTTCGGCGTCGCGGACGATCTCGGGCGCGCCGGCCCCCACCAGAAGCGCGTCGCGGAACCAGCCGATCAGACGGTCGACGGCGCCGACGAGCGTCTGGCGGTCCTCCTTCGAGAAATCGGGCGCCGCGGCGAACCCGTCGGCGTCGTTGCCCCGGGCGCGCGCCTCGATCCGCGAGAGAATGAACTCGAGCGCGCGCCGCTTGATCTGCTCGGTCTCCTCGTCGCCCGCCGAAGCGGACGCCGGCGGCGCGAAGGACACCGTCTGCAGGCGCGAGCGGACCGTCGTGAGCAGGCTCTCGGCGCTGGGGGCCACGAGCACGATGACGGCCCTGCCCTGCGGCTCCTCCAGCGTCTTCAAGAGCGCGTTCTGGGCGTCTTCGCGCAGGCACTCCGCGCGGTCGATCACGAAGAGCTGGCTCGGTGCCTCCATCGGGCGCAGCGACGAGCGCGAGATGAGCGCGCGCACCGCCTCCATCTTGATCACCGCGGAGTCCTCCTCGGGCTCGAGCACGAAAAAGTCGGGATGGCCCCCCGCGTCCACGCGGCGGCAGGCGGAGCAGACGCCGCAGGAATCCGTGACGGATTTTTTCTCGCGGCAAAAAAGGGCCTTCGCGAGCTCGGCCGCCATCTGCCTCTGCCCCGCGCCCCGAGGCCCGAGAAAAAGGAGCCCGTGCGCGAGGTGGCCGGACTCGAGGGATTTCTTGAGGATGCCGGCGGCGCGGGCCTGGCCGCTCAGTGCGACGACCAGGGCGAGTGCCGGGAGAGTGAATCGGAACGGCCGCATGGGCACACCTCCGGGATTGGGCAAGGCGAGGCGAGAACCGCCCCGATTATAAGACGGGTCCGCCGGCCCCCGCGATGGCACACCCGGCCGATGTTACGAAGGGGTTACGGCCGCTGTCCGAGCCGGAAGCGTCAGCGACGGGACTCCCAAAAAGACACGACCGGCCCTGGTGAGCGTCCAGGGCCGGTCGTGGCATCGCGGACGGGGGGATTACGAAGATCAACCGTTCCCCGGCCGGATGACAATAATCACGGGCACGGCGTTCGGCTTGCGCTCGCCCCGCCGGGCCAGGTAGTGCTTGAGTTCCTGCGAGTTGCCCGGCGGCGTGCGTGCGGCCGGCGGCCCCCAGGTCAGTAGCACCGAGGACCGGTCGAGGGGCTTGGCCGCCGACGGGGGTGCGGTCAGGTTCTTGACCACGTGATCGGCCG
>DATJEK010000195.1:0-10534 GCA_035496715.1 Candidatus Eiseniibacteriota bacterium
CTCGATGTAGAGCGTGCCGATCGAGCGGCCGTCCAGCACGATGGGCGAGCTGGTGCCGGGCGCGCGGGCGCCGAGGAGGCGGCGGACCATGTCGGCGGAGGTCGCCGGCACGGCGAGGGTCGTCCGCGGAGCGCGGTATTGCGCGAAAAGCTTCCCCTCGGCGTCATAGACGGAGGCGATCTGGACGTGCTTCTCCGCGCGCAGGGACGCGAGCGTCGTCTCGGCGCTTTTGGCGTCCGCGAAGGCCACCGACGCCTGGATGTTGCCGCCGATGACGTCGGCGAGGGTCTCCAGCTTGCGCCGCTGCTGATTGTTATAGATGTAGAATTCGTTGAAGAGGAGCGCCGAAAACGCGAGAAGGAGCGCGACGGCCGTGGTGACCAGGAGGACGAAGGAGAGTTTGTCGCGGATGCGCCAATTCTTGTACGGGGCAAAACCTTTCACGTAATGACTTCCTCGGCGAGCTTGAGGAGCTGGGAATTGACGTGCAGGCCCTTTTGTTCGGCGTTCTTCTGGTTGATGACGAAGCGGACCTTGTTCCCCTTGATCACGAACCCGATGATGCCGCCCTCGTCGGCGAAGCCCGGCGTCTCGCCGATCGTGAGGACGCTGCTCTCGCGGAGGGCGCTGAGGACCGCGCCCAGCACGTCGGACCTGGATTTGCCGACGAAGACGAGGTCGCACTCCCTCGTCTCCTCGACGGCCCTGAGATGCCGCACGCGGATGGGTTTCTGGCGGATCGTCTCGTTCTGGAGGCTGTCGAGCTCTTCGCCGATGGGGTCGTCGCCCAGCACTCCGATGACGAAGGCCTCGTTCGCGCCGCCTTTCGGGGGCCACTCCACGAACTGGGCGAAATTGTAGATGAACGCCGCCTTCAGCCGGGACTCCTGGTCGGTCCGGGCCTCGCAGACGCCGCGGCCGCCCACAAGAAAGGCCGCGAAGAGGATCGCGGAAAAAAGACGGATTTTCTTTTTCATGGAGATCAAAAGGTCCAGACGACCTTCGCGTAGACGCTCCGCTCCACCTGGGGCGCCGTCGGATCGCTCTTGGACGCGAATTCCACATGATGGTTGTCGAGGAGGTTCTGGCCCACGATCGAAATTTCACAGTTCTTCGCGGGATGCCACGCCAGGCGCAAATCCAGCTCGACGTAGCTGTCGGTGTTGAGGCTGACAAGGCTGTCGACGTACCGCAGCTGGGAGTCGAATTCCATCTGACACGGCAGATCGAGGAGCGAGCGGATCGAAACCTGGTTGCGGGGGCTGGAGCCCTCGGTCCGGCCCTCGAGCCCGAGGGGATCGTTTTCGGAATGGTATTGCTGTTCGAGGAAAGTATAGGCGGTGTTGATCTTCCAGTTGGAGGCGGCCTGGAACTGCGAGCCGAGCTCGAAGCCGTAGGTGTCGCCGCGCATGTTGTTGTCGATGAAGTACGGGGTGACGGTGTACGTCGATTCCGCGAAGGGGTCGCCGGTGCTGATCGTGCCGAGGTTGTCGTAGACGTTGTAGAACGTCGCCGCGTCGAACGATAGGGCGTCGGTCGGCTGGACCCGGTATCCCAGCTCGTAAGCGACGACGTCCTCGCTGGGGACGCCCGAGTCTCCGTAGATCCTCGCCAGCGTGACCCCGTCCGAAACCCACCCGGCGATGGCGAGGTTGTGCTCGAAACGCGACGGCGTGCGCACGGCCCTCGAGACGGACGTCCACACGGTCTGGCGCGGGGCGAACCGGACGGCCAGACGCGCGCTCGGCTCGAGCTCGAATCCCGAATAATCGTTGTGCTCGAGCTTCGTGCCCAGCGTGAGCCACGCCTTTTCGTCGACGAGCGTGATTTCGTCCTGAAGGAAGGAGCTGAAAAGATTGTCCTGGCGGTGAGGCGGGTCGAAGGCGACGGAGAAGCTGCCGCTCGTTTCGTCGGCGAGAAAGCGGTAGCCCAGGCCCCAGGTCACCTCGTGAATGTCCGCCAGGGGAAACCGCTTGCGCCAGTCGAAGTCCAGCGCGTATTCGTTCTGGTCGAAGACGCGCTGGCCGCGGTGCGTCTCGTCGAAGTAGACCTGCAGAGCCGAATCCCTCCGCTCGTCGTCGACGTGGTTCCAGCGCCACAGCACGTTGCCGCCGCCGATGGATTCGTGGCCCAGAAACCGCTGGGTGAAGGGCGCCGCCGCCGCGCTCTCGGTCCCGCGCAGGTCGTCCTCGCCGTTGTAGTAGTCCCCCTGGAGCGTGTACGAATTCTCCCGCTCGGTCTCCCGGTCGATGCGGAAACCGCCCCGGCCCTGCCGCCACTGGTCGTTGCCGTTGAAGCTCTCGTCGCGGTCGAAATACTTGCCGTACACGCGGTAGTAGGTTCCCTCGCCCGCCGTGCCGCCGTATCGCAAACCGCCGAAGAAGCGTTCCTCGGTGCCCGCCCCCGCTTTGACCAGGCCGCCCTGAGTTTCTTTCGCGGTCCGGGTGATGATGTTGATGACGCCGTTGACGGCGTTGGCTCCCCAGATGGTCGCTCCCGGCCCGCGGATGACCTCGATGCGGTCGATGTCCTCCATCAGCGTGTCCTGCGAGTCCCAATAAACGCCGGCGTACAACGGCGTGTAGACGCTGCGGCCGTCGATCAGGACGAGGAGCTTGTTGGACAGGATGCCGGCGGAGCCGCGGGAAGCGATCGCCCATTGAGACGACGAGACGCGCGCGACGTCGAGGCCGGGGACCATGCGGAGAGCCTCGGGGATGTTGGTGGCGCCCGACCGGCGGAGGTCTTCCCCGCTCAGCACGAACACCGCCGCCGCCGACTGGGACAGAGGCTGGGAACTTTTCGACACGGAGATGATCTCCATATCCATCAGCTGCTGGATCGAGAGCTTGGTCAGGTCATTGGCCGCCTGAACGGCCGCCGCGGAAGGAAAAAAACTCGCGACGAGAAGGGTTAGGGCTATTTTTTTGAATTTCGCCATCAAGGTCTCGGACTCAATGACAGAACGGAACTTCCTTGGAGAGAGGACGCTATTATACCTCGCGGAGCTCGATTTTGGAAGAAAACTCTCATCGCGCATAAAAAAACCCTGATTCAGGTCATGAATCAGGGTTTGATGCTGGGGTGAGTGACGGGATTTGAACCCGCGACCTTCTGAGCCACAGTCAGACGCTCTAACCAGCTGAGCTACACCCACCAAGAGGGGTTCGAAAAATGAACGGTAATTATACAACAACCGGCGGTTTCCGGCGAGAACGGAAAATCTAGCGGGAATCGAAGTACTGCTTCACCTTGTTGATCGCGTCCTCGAGCTTGTCCTTGCTGGCCGGGGCGCCGGGCTTCTCGGCCTCCCGTTCGCCGTATTTCTTCAGCGCGAAACGCATGATGTTGCCCACGTTGCCGAGCACCGTCGCCTTGAGCGACCGCTCGATCGACTTCCGGATGAGCTCCCGCGGACGGACGGTCCGGTCGGCGAGGTTCCATTTGACGGTGAACTGGAGGCGAAGACGGCCCGAGTCCTGCAGGAACGCGAGGATCTCGTTGGCGTTCAGGCCGAAAAGCCGGTCTCCGGACTCGTAGGCGCCGAAAAGGAGGCCGGCGGCCGTCAGGTCCGCGTCGGCCGTGAGGTCGCGCGAGACGACGGACAGCTTGACGCGCGAATCCAGGGTCCCGGACGAGATCTCGGCCCGCGTGACCTGGGCGTAGTAAGGCCGGAAGTAAGGCAGGTAGAGACCCGTGAGGCCGGCGATGGCTTCGGTGTCCATCGTGTCGAAGCGCGTCCGCCCCGAGAGTTCGAACTCGGCCCCCTTCTGGTCGCGGCCCTGTGCGAGCGTCGCGCGCGCCTTGTACGCCGTCGGCGCGGAGCCGATCGGCAACGCGATGTCCCGGACGTCGACGTGGATGCCCTCGAACGCGAACACGAAGCCGTTCGGATCCACGTCGTAGTCCGCCAGCAGGATCCGGCCGTCGACCAGACGGAACTGCCGGATCAGGAGAGGGAACGGGCGGTCCCCCGCCGGGGCGCCCGCCGGGGCGCCCGCGCCGGCCGGGGCCTCGGCGGCCTTCGTGGCCTCGGAAAGCGCGTGCACGAGCCGCCCGCCGGTCTTCCACACTTTGACCTGGGCGTCCCGGACTTCGATGCTGTAGATGACCAGGGATTTCCGCAGGAGGCTGCGCGGCGACAGCTGCAGGCTCATGTGGCCCGCGGAGAAGGAGGTCTCCCCGGCGAATTTCCCCTTCTCGCGGATCTCGAAACCCTCGATCTCGAACGAGGAGGGAAAATGATAGAGGATTTCCTTGATCCGGACCTCCTTGCCCAGCGAGCGGCCGAGCGCTTCGCGGAGGAAGTCGGGCGCCTTTCGCGAGAGGATCCCGATGACCGGGACCACGAAGAGGACGAGGAGGAAGGCCCCCAGGGCGATTTTTTTGATCATGCCTTCCTGTCTCCCGGGTTCGAGAAAAACCGCCGTTCGGCATAGGCGACCACGACGACCACTTTGACATCCGCGTTTCCTTCGAACCGGCCGGCCTCGAAGCGCGCCGTCATTCTCGGCGAGCGGCTGACCACTTCGCCGTTGGGGATCTTGCCGTCCCCGCGGATGACGAAGATGTCCAGATCGGAGTCGTACCCGTCCGATTCGATCCAGTGATATCCGTTGATCGTGGCGAACGCGGGCGGCATCAGAGTCACGGACTTCACTTTTCCGATCGAAAGCGGCTTCGGCGAGGCCGGGACGTTCGAGCTGTCATAGAAAACGGGGTCGGGGTTCAGGATGAGCACGTCCCCTTTCCTCAATTTCGACAACGAGCTCTCGTCTCGTACGAGCCTGACGTCCCTGCCCGTATAAAAGCGGACGGCCTGCGTGAAAAAATGGTAGATGAAAGCCGTGTCGTCTTTCGGATGAAAAAGATAGTTCCTGGGGTGCACCGGGTACAGATTGCCGTACCAGTGGATCTGGCCCTCTCCGGCGAGGGCGGCCGCGTAAAGGCTGGCCGGCCGGTGGAACCCCTGCCGGTAAAGCGGCTCCTGAAAGATTCCCGCCGTTTCCGCGGCCGCGGCCGCGGGGAGCGCCAGCAGGACGAACGCCGCCACCCCGGCGGGGACGGCGGACTTCCCGAACCGGGACGAAACGCCGCGGAGAATCCCCGCGAATCCTCCGGCCGCGAAATAGTAAAAAGGCGGCAGGAGCGGCAGAAGATACCTCGCTTCCTTGTGCGGGACCCCGTAATTGAGGATGATCGCGGCGACGAGCAGCCAGGCGAAAAAAATCGGCGCGCCGTCCTCCCTGTCTCGGAAGCGGGTGAACAGGCCGAACAAAAAGAGGGCCATCCCCGGCGCCGTGCAGGCTTTCACGAGAAAGGACAGGTTTTGAGACGCCGGCTCGGCCGGCCAGTGCTCGTTCCGGATGGACCGCAGATCGTCGACGAACATCCCGGCGGCGTGCGCCGGGCCGGACGCCTTGAACCCGATCCAGTTCACGAGGATCGGCACGGCCGCGAAAAGCGCCAGCGGAAGCGCGACGATCCACACCAGATCAAGCACCCGATTCGCCGCGGATCGCCGTCCCCACGCCGCCCGCACCGCGGCGGCGGCCAGATGCGCCCCGGCGAAAAGAGGCAGCAGGAAATACCTCAACGAGACGGCCGCGGCGGCGCCGAGGCAGGCGCCGATCCGGGACCGCGTTTTCCCGTCGCGCTCGAGGATCGCCAGATAATAAAACGCCGCGGCGGTGAAAAAGAGTCCCGGCAGGTCCTCCTTCACGGAGACCGACATGCGGATCATCAGCGGATTCGCCGCCAGGAGGGCGACCGCCCACAGCGCCTCTTCCCGCCGGACGGACACCCGCAGCATTTTGTAGAAAAAAAGAAGCGTGCCCGCGTAGAAGGCCGGCACGGCCAGATGAGTGGAACGGAACGCGAAATTGCCTCCGAACAGGCGGTCCTGCAGAACCAGGAACGGGACCAGCAGGACCGACCCCAGCGCGGGGCGGACGCCGTAATAAAGGCCGCGGTCGCCGGCCAGCAGCGCGCGGGCGTTGCCGTAGAGGTCGTAGCAGTCGTAATAGTCGACGTCGATGCGGCGGGCGACGAAGAAAGCGCAGGACACCAGAAGGGCGATCGCCGCCAGGAGTCCCTTTTCCGTTCTGCTCAGACCGGCGGTGAACATCGAAGCGGACCCTCCTCTTTCGCGCGAGGCCTTTTGGCCTGGAAAAAACGTGTCCCCGGGCCGATTCGAACGGCCGACCCTCTGCTTAGAAGGCAGATGCTCTATCCGACTGAGCTACGGGGACGAACTGGTTCGAGCGCCCGTCAAAAATTTTGCTTTGAATGCGCCATTTTACCATGCAGAATTGATTCAGCCTATGCTGGCCGCCCTGAGACGCAGGATCGAAAAAAGCCTGAAAATCGACCACGAGTGCCTCCACACCTACGTCGCGGACCTGGGTCCCGGCTCGGTGGTGGTCGACCTGGGCGCCCACGTCGGCCAATTCTCCAAAGCGATGGCCGGACGATTCCGCGCGACCTGTTACGCGGTGGAGCCTTCCCCGGACCTCTTCCGGTCCATCCCCTCGGACGATCTCATCCGGCCCGTCCAGGCGGCGATCGCCGGCGAAGACGGCCCGGTTCTCTTCTACCCGCACGACAACGCCGAAAGCGGGAACACGCTGGGCCGGCTTCCCCGCTCGGACGCGCCCTGCCCGGTCGAAGGCGTCCGGTTCGATTCCCTTCTGAAAAAACTGGCGATCGGCCGGATCGACCTCCTGAAGATCGACATCGAAGGCAGCGAGGTCGCCCTCTTCGAGGGCACGGACGACCGTCTCCTCGAAAACGTCCGCCAGATCACCGTCGAATTCCACGATTTTGTCCCCGAGCTGGACATGGCGGAAAAAACCCGCGCGATCGTTCACCGCCTGGAGTCTCTCGGCTTTCTCGTGCACAACCACTTCCGCCTCAACCACATCGACATGCTTTTCCTCAACACGAGGAAATTCCGTTTCCCCTTCCTGCTGACGGCCTATCTGCGGTGGATGAGGATCTACTTCCGGCTGAGGAACCTGTACCCGCGCGTGAAGACCTGCGTCTAAGGTCGATTCATCGGGCCGGGGATCGCCCGAGAAGCATTTCCTGGAATTGGTCGGCGGTCACCGGACGGCTGATCAGATAGCCCTGCATCTGGTCGCAGCCCTCGGCCTTGAGGAACGCGCGCTGGTGCTCCTCCTCGACCCCTTCGGCGACCACCTGGAGGCCCATGCTGTGGGCGAGCAGGATGATCGCGCGGACGATGGCGGCGCTCCCCTGGTCCCCCGGCACGTCGTTGATGAACGACCGGTCCACCTTGAGCGTGTTGATCGGAAAACGCCTGAGATAGCTCAGGGAAGAATAACCGGTCCCGAAATCGTCGATGGAGATCCGGACCCCGACCTTCCTCAGTCTTTCCATCGTCGCGATGATGAGCGGCGTGTTCTCGGTCAGGATGCTCTCGGTCAATTCGAGGTCCAGCGAGGAGGGCTGGATGCCGCTGTCCGCGATGCAGCGGGTGATCGTCGCGCACAGCTCCTTTTGGCTGAACTGGCGGGCAGACACGTTGACCGCGACCGTCAGGTCCGGGAAGCCGGCCTGCTGCCACGCCTTTTTCTGGAGGCAGGCGGTCCGCAGCACCCATTCGCCGATCGGGAGGACCAGCCCGGTCTTTTCGGCGATCGAGATGAATTCGCCGGGCAGCACCAGGCCGCTGCCCGGACGCCTCCACCGCAGCAGAGCCTCCGCCCCCGTGATGCGCCCGTCGGAAAGACGGACGATCGGCTGGTAATACAGCTCGAACTCGTCCCTCTCCTGCCCCCGCCGCAGGTCCGTCTCGATCTCCATGGTGTTGACGGCGTCCTCGCGCATCGCCGAGTCATAAACCACATAGTGGCCCTCGCCCATGGCCTTCGCGCGGTACATCGCGATGTCGGCGTCGCGGAGCATGTCGTCGGCGTTCTCGTCGCTGCGGACGCCGAAGTTGACTCCCATGCTGGCGGAAGAAAAGATCTCGCGGCCGCTCACGTCGAACGGCATTTTCATCGCCTCCTGGATGCGATTGATGATGAAAAAAGCGTCTTCGACGCTCTGGATGCCGTCCAGGAGCAGGGCGAATTCGTCGCCGCCCAGCCGGGCGAGCGTATCCTGAAGCCGGATCTTGCCCCAGATCCGGTTGACCACCGCGATCAGGAGGGCGTCCCCGTAGGCGTGTCCCAGGCTGTCGTTGACGATCTTGAAGCGGTCCAGATCCATGTAGACGACGCCGAAAAAGTAGTCGTTCCGCTTCTTCCGCTCGATGGCCCGTCCCAGCCGGTCCAGGAAAAGCGTGCGGTTCGGCAGGCCCGTCAGCTGATCGTACAGGGTGTTGCGCCGCAGCTGGTCCTCCGTCTGCTGGCGGAACTTCCTGTCGGCCAGCTCCCGGAGCGCGCGCTTCAGGCACGAAGGCAGGCGGGACAGCTTGTCTTTCAGCACGTAATCGGTCGCCCCGCTCTTCAGCGCCTCGATCGCCCTGTCCTCGCCGATGGCCCCGGAGACGAAGATGAAAGGGACGTCCGGGAATTTTTCCCGCGCGATCGCCAGCGCCGAGACCCCGTCGAAAGAAGGCAGGTTGTAATCGGACAGGATGACGTCGAAATCCTCGAGCGCCAGCGCCTCGATGAAATCCTCGCGCGTTTCCACGCGCTTGATGGCGCAGTGGAACCCCTCCGACTGAAGCATGCGGCGGATCAGCTCGCTGTCGCTCGAGACGTCTTCCAGATGGAGAATTCTGAGGTTCGTCATCCCTTTCTTTCCGGAGTCACGCTTTCCCGAACGTCAGATAAAACGTGGCCCCCTCGTTCACCCTGCCCTCCGCCCAGACGCGTCCGCCGTGACGCATGACCACTCGCTGGACGATGGCCAGGCCCACGCCGGTGCCCTCGAAATCCTCGGCCTTGTGCAGGCGCTGAAAGACGCCGAAGAGCTTGCCGGCGTACCGCATGTCGAATCCCGCCCCGTTGTCCTTCACGAAGTATACATTTTCCCCGTCGGCGTTTTTGACGCCGATCTCGACGAGCGGCGACGCCTTCTTCCCGGAATACTTGACCGCGTTGGACACCAGGTTCAGAAAGACCTGCCGCACGAGCGCGTAATCCCCGAAAACGGGAGGCAGCTTCTGGACGCTGACCGGCGGCAGAGGCCTGCCCGAGGCGGCGCCGATCTCCAGCAGCACGTCCTTGATCAGCTTGTCCATGTCGATGACCGAACGCCTGACTTCCTGGCGGCCGAGGCGGGAAAAGGCGAGCAGGTCGTCGATCAGCCGCCCCATCTTGCGGGAGTTGTCGGCGATCAGATGCAGATACCGGTTCGCCTCCCCGTCCAATTTCGCCGCATGATCCTCGATCAGGGCGTCCGCGAACCCGCCGACCGCCCTCAGGGGAGCCCTCAGGTCGTGGGAGACCGAGTAACTGAAGGATTCCAGCTCCCGGTTGGATTCTTCGAGCTCGATTGTTTTTTGCGCGAGCGCCGCCGCCGCCTGCTTCTGGAGCCTTTGCTCTCTCTGCACATACAGAGCGGCGAAACCCACGATCAGAAATGAGACGAACGAACCGATGATGATGACGTAAATCGCGAAATTCGCCTGGCCGTTGACCTTGCTGTCGCGCTCGTCGAAACGGACCTCTTCCTGCGCCGAGATCTCGCGGATGGTCCTCTTGATGTCGGCCGCCAGAGGCGCCAGCCGGCCCGTCTCGATCGACGCGGCGGCGGAAAGCCCTTCCGCGTCCCTGATCTTGATCATCCGCGCCAGCAGGGCGAAATTTTCATCCGTCAGCTTTTTCAGCGAGTCCAGCCGGGCCTGCTGGGCCGGATCGATGATGGATTGGCGGAGCTTCTCCAGGACCTCGTCCACCTGGATCTCGACCTCGTAGAAGCGCGCCCGGTATTCCTTTTTCTGCGTCAAAAGGTAATTCGGCAGCTCGTTGGCGAACTGCTGCGTGGTCGCGTTGAGCCGTTCGAGCTGGATGAGGCTCTGCAGGGCCTGCGTCCGCCAGTTCGCGGCGACCAGAAGCGAGCGAATGCTGTGGACGGCGATCCCGCTCAAACATCCCGAGATGGCGAGCGCGCCGAAAAACAGGAAGATCACGCTCCTGCGCATGTTCTTTTTTTCCGTTTTTCGCTCCCGGGGCGCACTCGTGGGGCGCTCTGTCATCGCGTCACTCTCCTTGGCCGCGTCCCTAGAATAGCTCGTCCCGGGATGGCCGTCATGGCTTATTTCGCCTGTCCCGCCAAACAAAACAGCGGTGCGCGGCGAGCGTAAGCTTTCTGAGCGGGCCGGTGCGGTTGCCCGGAAGGGTGGGCTCCTGAATGAAGCAGATTTCGAAGCGCTCGAGCGCCGCCGGCCCCGAAGGATGCCGGCGGTTCCAGCGGCGGCAGAGATAATCGGCGTAGGGTTTGAGATAGCGGCGGTTGCGCGGGATCGCCAGGTTCGTGAGGTATTTGCGCCAGCGGTGGTTTTTGAAAAGCGACGAAAGGTTCTCCGGCTTTTCCCAGCTGAGCGGGCGGCCGTCCCTGA
>DATJEK010000196.1:0-2623 GCA_035496715.1 Candidatus Eiseniibacteriota bacterium
TGCGCGTGAGGCCGCGGCGGAGCTCGGTCTGGAAAATGATGAGGACGCCGATGATGGAAATCTGGAAGAGGTGCGAAAGGACCCAGCGGATCGACTTGAGCTCCAGGAGCTGGGCGACGAAGAAAAAGACGACGAGGATGACGATGCCCTTGAGGGCCTGCATCATGCCGCTGTCTTTGATGTAGACGAAAAGGAGGTAGTAAGCGAACCAGAAAACCGCGATCTCAAAGACCGGTTTCCAGTAGTTCTGGATCAGCGCGAGAACGTCCATTCCCTCTCCCCGAGAGTGCCGTCGATGACGCCCGCCAGGTGCCTGTGAGCGAGCACGTCGTGGACGCGCAGCATGTGCGCGCCACCGTAGATCGCCGCCGCCGCCGCGCCGAGCGAGCCGTAAAGCCGGTCGTTCACCGCCGCGCCCGTCAGCGGCGCGAGAAACGACTTCCTAGAGAGTCCCGCGAGAACCGGAAACCCGAGGTCCGCGAAACGGTCGAGCCTTGCCAGGAGCTGCAGGTTTTGGGCCGCGGTCTTCGCGAATCCGAATCCGGGGTCCACCAGGACCGACCGGCGGTCGATCCCCGCTTCGAGCGCGTCTTTCGCCGCTGAAGCGAGCTCGCGGCCCACTTCCGCCGCGACGTCACGGTACCGCGTCTTCGACTGCATCGTGCGGGGCGTCCCGCGCATGTGCATCAGGGCCACGCCCGCCTTGTACCGGGCGATGCGCCTCGCCGTGAGGCGGTTGTTCTTCAGAGCGCGGATGTCGTTGATCAGCACCGCGCCCTCGTCCAGCGCCGCCGCGGCGACCTCCGGCTTGTACGTGTCGACGGAGACCGGCAGCTGGATCTTTTTCGCCAGGCGCTTCAGCACCGGCCGGATCCGGCGGATCTCTTCGCGGGCCGCGACAGCCCGGGAGCCGGGCCGCGTCGACTCGCCCCCGACGTCGATGAGGTGGGCGCCTTCCTCCTGCATGCGGAGAGCCCTGGCCTCGGCCAGGCCCGGATCCAGATACTCGCCGCCGTCGCTGAAGGAATCCGGGGTGACGTTCAGCACCCCCATGATCTTGGTTTCCCGCCCCAGGCAGAGACGGAACCTGCCGAGCCTCAGCTCAAACGGCGATCTTGTTGGGAATCCCGACAAGGGCCCGGACCTCTTGGGCATCCAGCACTTCTTTTTCCAGAAGAGTCGTGGCCAGCAGCTTGAGCTTGTCGGCGTGACGCGTCAGTTCGTCCTTGGCGCGCACATAGGCCTCGTCGATGATGCGTTTCACCTCGAGGTCGATGAGCCGGGCGGTCTCGTCGCTGTAGTTGCGCTCTTCGCCGAGATCGCGGCCCAGGAAGACCTGATGATCGCGGCGGCCGAGAGTCAGGTTGCCCATCTTCTCGGACATGCCGAACTCACAGACCATGCGGCGGGCGATGTTCGACGCGACTTCCAGATCGTTGTGGGCGCCGGTGGTGATCTCGCCGAAGGTCAGCTCTTCCGAGGCGCGTCCGCCCAGGAGCACGACGAGGCGGCCCAGGAGCTCGCTCTTGCCGGTCAGATAGCGGTCTTCCATCGGGACCTGCATCGTGTAGCCGAGCGCGGCCGTTCCGCGCGGGATGATGGAGACCTTGTGGAGCGGGTCCGCGCCCGGCACCAGAAGCGCCAGCAGCGTGTGCCCGGACTCGTGCCAGGCGACGATCTCCTTCTCCTTACCCGAGATGAGGCGGCTCTTGCGTTCGGGGCCGGCCATCACGCGCTCGATGGATGCCTGCAGCTCGACCATGCCGACGCCTTCCTTATTGTTGCGCGCGGCCAAAAGCGCCGCTTCGTTGGCGAGGTTGGCGAGATCGGCGCCGGAAAAACCGGGCGTCTGGCGCGCGATCGAATTGAGATCGACGTTGTCCGAAAGCTTGATGTTCTTGGTGTGGACCTTCAGGATCTGCTCCCGCCCGTTCAGGTCGGGGCGGTCGATGACAATCTGGCGGTCGAAGCGGCCGGGCCTGAGGAGCGCCGGGTCGAGCACGTCCGGACGGTTCGTCGCCGCGACGAGGATGACGGCTTCCTGCGTGTTGAAGCCGTCCATTTCGACGAGGAGCGCGTTCAGCGTCTGCTCGCGCTCGTCGTGTCCTCCGCCGATGCCCGCGAAACGCTGGCGGCCGACCGCGTCGATCTCGTCGATGAAGATGATGCATCCGCGCCCCGACTGCTTGACGCTCTTTTTCGCCTGGTCGAAGAGGTCGCGCACGCGCGAGGCCCCGACGCCGACGAACATCTCGACGAAGTCCGAGCCCGAGATGCTGAAAAACGGCACGTCCGCCTCGCCGCTGACGGCCTTGGCGAGCAGGGTCTTGCCGGTGCCGGGAGGCCCCATGAGCAACACGCCTTTCGGGATCTTGCCGCCGAGGCGCTGGAACTTCTTGGGCTCCTTGAGAAACTCGATGATCTCTTTCAGTTCTTCCTTGGCCTCCTCGACGCCGGCCACGTCCGCGAACGTGATCTTGATGTTCTGCGTGAGGCGCGCCTTGGATTTCCCGAACGCCATGAGCCGTCCGCCGCCCGCCCCGCCGCCTCCCCGGTAGAGGATGAGCCAGAAGAGCCCGACGAAGAGGAGCGGCCCCGCCACCGCGTACAAAAGCTGGGTCCA